>NZ_JBJGZP010000013.1:0-117073 GCF_054050555.1 Blastococcus sp. SYSU D00695
AGAGCTAGCACTCTCGATGTCAATCAACCAAAGGAATCCCCACACCACACCCAGAGGATGCAGTGCACGGGGTAATACTTGGCACTGACTTTCGGCACGCTGTTGAGTTCTCAAGGAACGGACGCGCGAAGAACCAGACCCCCTGCGGGGCCCTCGTCAACGGCGGCTTGTCCACTCTACGCCCTGCGGGCGGCCCTTCCGGACCCCCTCCTCGCGGCCCTTCCGGACCAGCGCGGCGCAGAGAGAAAGTTACGCGCCTGCCGGACGCCCTGTCAAACCCGCCCGGGGGTGACGGTGGACACCCGGCCGGAACCGGCGCGTCACCTGGCGTTCACACGCCAGGCCGGCCCTCAGGGCGCGGACGGGCCACGCTGCACACCGGCCACGGCCCGCTTGCCACGACGCAGGACCAGCCACCCACCGGGCAGCCAGGAGTCCGCCCCGGGGACCGCGTCGGCGTCCGTCACACGCTCGTTGTTCAGGTACGCGCCGCCCTCCTTCACCGTGCGCCGGGCCTCGGAGAGGCTCGCCGCCAGGCCGGACAGCTGCAGGAGCTGGGCGATCGAGGGCAGCTCGCCGTCCAGCGTCACGCTGCCGGCCTCCCGCAGCGCGGCTCCGAGGGTGTCGGCGCCGAGCGTCGACAGCTCCTCGCGGCCGAACAGCGCCCGACCGGCCGCCTCGGCCTGGCGCAGCTCCTCGGGACCGTGCACCAGGAGGGTCAGCTCCTCGGCGAGGGCTCGCTGCGCGGCGCGGGAGGCGGGCCGCTCCTCGCTCTCGGCCACCACGGCGGCGACCTCCTCGGCCGGACGCTCGGAGAACTGCGGCAGCCAGGTGCGGGCGTCGGCGTCGTCGGCGTTGAGCCAGAACTGGAAGAACGCGTACGGCGAGGTGAGCGCCGGGTCCAGCCAGACGGTGCCGCCCTCGCTCTTGCCGAACTTCTGCCCGTCGGACTTGGTCACCAGCGGGGTGGAGAGCGCGTGCACGCCGGTGCCCTCGGTGCGGCGCACGAGGTCGATGCCGGCGGTGAGGTTGCCCCACTGGTCCGAGCCGCCGCTCTGCAGCGTGCAGCCGTGCCGGCGGAACAGCTCGCGGAAGTCGTTGGCCTGCAGGATCTGGTAGCTGAACTCGGTGTAGCTGATGCCGGCCTCGGAGTTCAGCCGGGCCGACACCGCCTCCTTGGCGAGCATCCGCCCGACCCGGAAGTGCTTGCCCAGGTCGCGCAGCAGGTCGATGGCCGACAGCTGCGACGTCCACTCGAGGTTGTCCACGTACACCGGCGCACGCAGGCCGTCCCGCTCGGCGGGCGTCTCCAGGAACGGGGCGATCTGCCGGCGGATGCTGCCGACCCACTCCGCCACGGTGTCCCGCTCGTTGAGCTGGCGCTCGGCGGTGGGCCGCGGGTCACCGATCAGGCCGGTGGCCCCGCCGACCAGCACGATCGGCTGGTGCCCGGCCCGCTGCAGGGCCCGCAGCAGCATGAGCTGCACGAGGTGCCCGACGTGCAGGCTGGCCGCGGTGGGGTCGAAGCCGCAGTAGTAGGTGACCGGCCCGGCGGCCAGGTGGGCGCGCAGCGCGTCCTCGTCGGTGGTCTGGGCGATCAGCCCACGCCGGTGCAGCTCGTCGATCACGTCGGTCACGGCTACCGATCCTCCCCCGCGGCCCGCCGCGCCCTCCGCCCACCCGGCCGGAAGGCGCTCACCGTGTCCGACGCGGGGTCCCAGAACCGCCAGGGCAGCTCGGTCGCGACGCTGATCCCCACCCGCGGGCCGGTGGCCACCGCCGCGGGGGGACCACCGGCGTGCAGGCGCACCGGCGACGCCGGGTCCAGCAGGTCGGCGCCCCGGTCGTCCGGGCCGATGCCGAGCGCCTGGGTGAGCCGGGCCGGGCCGCGGGCGAGGTCGCGCGCGGCCCTCGCGGCGGGACGGCGAGCCTGCGCGAGGGGCTCCCCCGCCACCACCTCGCCCGCCCGCAGCAGCACCGCCGACCCGCGCCCCTCCGGGCCGACGACGACGTTGGCGCACCAGTGCACGCCGTAGCTGAAGTACACGTACAGCCGCCCCGGCGGGCCGAACATGATCGCCGCCCGCGGCGTCGGGCCGCGGTGGGCGTGCGAGGCGGGGTCCGCCCCCTCCCCCGAGTACGCCTCCACCTCGGTCAGGCGCAGCGCGACCGTGCCCTCGGGCCGGTCGGTGACGACCCAGCAGCCCAGCAGTGCGGGTGCGACGTCGTCGACCGGGCCGAGCAGCTGATCGGCGGTGAGCAGCGGCCCGGGCACGGCAGGGCTCAGAGCGCCGCCGCCACCGGGGACGACGTCGCCCAGTCCGCGTGCCGGCGGGCCAGCTCGGCCAGCTGGGTCAGCTGCCCGGCGACCCGCTCGGGCGCCGTCCCCCCGCGGGCCTTCCGCGCGGCCAGCGCGCCCCGCACCGACAGCACCGCGCGCACCTCGGGGGTGAGGCGCTCGTCGATGCCGGCGAGCTGGTCGTCGTCGAGCTCGTCGAGCTCGAGGCCGGCGGACTCGCAGAAGGCGACCATCTCGCCCGAGATCTCGTGCGCCGACCGGAACGGCACGCCTTCGCGGACGAGCCACTCGGCGACGTCGGTGGCCAGCGCGAACCCCTGGGGCGCGGCGGCCTCGATGACCTCCGGGCGCAGCGTGAGGGTCGCCATCATCCCGGTGACCGCGGGCAGGAGCAGCAGCAGCTGCTCCATGGAGTCGAAGACCGGTTCCTTGTCCTCCTGCAGGTCCCGGTCGTAGGCCAGCGGCAGGCCCTTGAGCATCGTGAGCAGGCCGGTGAGGTTGCCGACGAAGCGCCCGGACTTGCCTCGGGCGAGCTCGGCGATGTCGGGGTTCTTCTTCTGCGGCATGATCGACGACCCGGTGGCCCAGGCGTCGTCCAGGCGCGCCCAGCCGAACTCGGTGGAGGTCCACAGGACGACCTCCTCCCCCAGCCGGGACAGGTGGACGCCGACCAGCGCGGCGGCGAAGCAGAACTCGGCGGCGAAGTCGCGGTCGCTGACGCCGTCGATGGAGTTGTCCGAGGCGCGGTCGAAGCCGAGCTCGGCGGCGACGGCGTCGGGGTCCAGCGGCAGCGAGGACCCGGCGAGCGCGCCGGAGCCGTAGGGGCTGACGGCGGCCCGCCGGTCCCAGTCCTGCAGCCGGTCGACGTCGCGGGCGAAGGAGTGCGCGTGCGCCAGCAGCTGGTGGGCGACCAGGATCGGCTGGGCGTGCTGCAGGTGCGTCATGCCGGGGGCGGCGACGTCGGCGTACCGCTCGGCGAGACCGACCAGCGCGTACTCCAGCGAGGACAGCTCCCGCACCAGCGCCCGGACGTTGTGCCGCAGGTACAGCCGCAGGTCGGTGGCGATCTGGTCGTTGCGGCTGCGCCCGGCGCGCAGCTTGCCGCCCAGCGCGCCCAGCTTCTCGGTGAGGCCCCGCTCGAGCGCCTCGTGCACGTCCTCGTCGGACTCCTGCGGGCCGAAGGTGCCGGCGGCGACCTCCGCCGACAGCTCGGTGAGGGCGCCGACCATGGCGTCCAGCTCGTCGTCGGTCAGCAGGCCGCCGCGGTGCAGCACGCGCGCGTGCGCCCGGGAGCAGGCCAGGTCGTACGGGGCGAGCGTCCAGTCGAAGTGCGTGGACTTGCTCAGCGCGGCCATCGCCGGCGACGGGCCGCCGCCGAAGCGGCCGCCCCAGAGCCGGGTCTGAGAGGGCTGTGCGTCGGCGCTCACGGGGTGGGTCCCTCCGGGGTGTCGGCGGTGGTGTCGGTCGGGTGGGTGCCGTCCTCGGCGACGAGGTCGGCGTTCAGCTCGGGGTAGACCGGCGGGGTCCGGCGGGCCAGGGCGGTGAGCCGCCCGGCCAGCGCCGGACCGCCGTCGGGGGCGCGGGAGACGACGAGCAGCGTGTCGTCCCCCGCGATGGTGCCCAGGACGTCGGGCAGCCCCACCTTGTCCAGGGCGGAGGCGAGGAACTGCGCCGCACCGGGCGGGGTGCGCAGGACGGCGAGGTTCGCGCTGCCCTCCGCGCCGATGAGCAGGTCGGCCAGCAGGCGGGTGAGGCGGGCCGGGGCGCTCTGCGCGGGCCGCAGCGGCGCGTTCTCCGGCGGCAGGACGTAGCTGGCGGGGGCGCCGTCGGACCCGCGCAGCTTGACCGCGCCCAGGTCCTCCAGGTCCCGCGACAGCGTCGCCTGGGTGACCTCGACGCCCGACGCCGCCAGGAGCGCGGCCAGCTGGGTCTGCGAGGTCACCGCCTGGGCCTCGATCAGCTCGCGGATGCGCGCCTGGCGGGCGCTGCGCGACAGCGCACCGGTCATCGGCGTCGGCACCTCACCGGGCACGCTCCAGCAGCCACGTGAGCACCGCCTTCTGGGCGTGCAGCCGGTTCTCCGCCTCGTCCCAGACGACGCTGCGCGGGCCGTCGAGGACCTCCGCGGCGATCTCCTTGCCGCGGTAGGCGGGCAGGCAGTGCAGGACGACGGCGTCGCCGGCCGCCCGGGCCAGCGCCACCTCGTCGACGGCGTAGGGCAGGAACGGGGCGATGCGCTCCTCGTACTCCGACTCCTGCCCCATGGACACCCAGGTGTCGGTGACCAGGACGTCGGCGCCGTCGGCGGCGGCCGCGGGGTCGGCGGTCCAGCACACCGAGCCGCCGGTCCCCGCGGTGATCTCCGCGGCCCGCGCCAGCACCGCCGGGTCGGGCTGGAACCCCTCCGGCGAGCCGATCCGCACGTGCATGCCGGCGGTCGCCCCGCCCAGCAGGTAGGAGTGCGCCATGTTGTTGGCGCCGTCGCCGAGGTAGCTCATCGTGAGCCCCGCCAGGGCGCCCTTGTGCTCGGCGACGGTCTGCAGGTCGGCGAGGATCTGGCAGGGGTGGAACTCGTCGGTGAGCGCGTTGACCACCGGCACCCGGCTGGCCCCCGCCATGGCCTCGATGCGGTCCTGGCCGAAGGTGCGCCAGACGATCGCCGACACCTGCCGGTCCAGCACCCGCGCCGTGTCCTCGACCGGTTCGCCGCGGCCCAGCTGGCTGGCGGCGGCGTCGATGACCAGCGGGTAGCCGCCGAGCTCGGCGACGCCGACGGAGAACGACACCCGCGTGCGGGTGGACGGCTTGTCGAACAGCACGGCCACCGCGCGCGGCACCCCGTTGGCCGCCCGCAGCGGGGTCGGCGCGGCGTCGGTGTGCCGGGTGCGCTTGAGCTCGGCGGCGAGGGCGAGGACCTCGGCCTGCTCGGCGGGCGAGAGGTCGTCGTCGCGCAGGAAGTGGCGGGTCACGACCGGCCCGCCACGTCCAGGGCGCCCGGCAGGGCGGCGACGAAGGCGTCGACCTGGGCGTCGGTGACCACCAGGGACGGGGCCAGCCGGACGACGTCGGGGGCGACGGCGTTGACGAGGAACCCGGCGTCGCGCAGCGCGGTCTCGGTGGCGGCCGCGACCGGCGCGGTGAGGACGACGCCGAGCAGCGCGCCCCTCCCCCGGACGCCGGCGACCGCGTCGTGCCCGAGCCCCTCGATGCCGGTGCTGAACCGGTGCTCGAGCTCCTTGGCCCGCTCCAGCAGCCCCTCGTCGCGGAGGGTGTCGAGCACGGCCAGGGCGGCGGCCGCGGCGATCGGGTTGCCGCCGAAGGTGGACCCGTGCGAGCCGGCGGTCATCAGCTCCGCGGCGTCGCCGAAGGCGAGCATCGCGCCGATCGGCAGCCCCCCACCGAGGGCCTTGGCGAGGGTGATCACGTCGGGGCGCAGCCCGTCGGCCTGGGAGGCGAACCAGTGCCCGGTGCGGCCGATGCCGGTCTGCACCTCGTCGAGGGCGAACAGCGCGCCCGCGCCGGCCGCGGTCGAGGCGGCGGCGGCCAGGTAGCCGGCGGGCGCGGGCTGGACCCCGCCCTCGCCCTGGACGGGCTCGAGCAGCACCATCGCCGTCGTGTCGGAGACGGCCCCGGCGAGGGCGTCGGCGTCGCCGTAGGGCACGTGGGACACCCCGCCGGGCAGCGGGGCGAACGCGGCGGCCTTGGACGGCTGCCCGGTGAGCGCGAGGGCGCCCATGGTCCGGCCGTGGAAGCCGCCCTCGGCGGTGACCACGCCGGGCCGGCCGGTCAGCCGGCTGAGCTTGAACGCGGCCTCGTTGGCCTCCGCGCCGGAGTTGCAGAAGAAGACCCGGCCCGGCCGGCCGGCGAGCTCCAGCAGCCGCTCGGCGAGCAGCACGCCCGGCTCGTGCATCGCCAGGTTCGACACGTGCCCGAGGACCTGCGCCTGCCGGGTGATCGCCTCGACGACCCGCGGGTGGGCGTGGCCCAGGATCGTCGTCGCGATGCCGCCGAGCAGGTCGGTGTACTCGCGGCCGTCGACGTCCCAGACGCGCGCGCCCTCGCCCCGGGCCAGGGCGATCGGCGGCGTCCGGTAGTTGCCCATCATGACCGCCGACCAGCGGCGGCCCAGCTCCTCCGTGTGCGTCGTGCTCGTCATGCTGTCGCCTCCTCCTGGGTCGTCGGGTCGTGGGTCGTCGGGTCGTGGGTCGTCGCGTCGTGGGTCGTCGCGTCGTGGGTCGTCGGGTCGTGGGTCGGCGGGGCGGGGACGACCATCGTCCCGGTGCCCTCGCTCGTGAACATCTCCAGCAGCAGGGCGTGCGGGGTGCGCCCGTCGACGACGGTCGCCCGCTTCACCCCGCCCTCGACCGCCCGCAGGCAGGCGGCCATCTTCGGCACCATCCCGGAGTCCAGGTCCGGCAGGATCTCGGCCAGCTCCGCGGCGTCGATCTGCTGCACCAGCGAGCCCCGGTCGGGCCAGTCGGCGTAGAGCCCCTCGACGTCGGTGAGGACGACGAGCTTGACGGCGTCCAGCGCGACGGCGACCGCGGCCGCGGCGGTGTCGGCGTTGACGTTGTGCACCACGCCGTCGGCGTCGGGCGCGACGGTCGCGATGACCGGGATGTGCCCGCGCTCCAGCAGCGCCTGGACCGGGGTCGGGTCGACCTCGACGACGTCGCCGACCAGGCCGACGTCCACCGGCTCGCCGTCGACCAGCGCCCGGGTGCGCTCGGCGCGGAACAGGCCGCCGTCCTCCCCGGACAGGCCCACGGCCAGCGGGCCGTGCTGGTTGATCAGCCCGACCACCTCGGGGGTGACCTGGCCGGTGAGCACCATCCGGACGACGTCGATGGTCTCCTCGGTGGTCACCCGCAGCCCGCCGCGGAACTCGCTGGTGATGCCCAGGCGACCCAGCATGTCGGTGATCTGCGGGCCGCCGCCGTGCACGACGACGGGCAGGATCCCGCAGGTCCGCAGGAACACCATGTCGTCGGCGAAGGCGCGCCGGCACTCGTCGTCGACCATCGCGTGGCCGCCGTACTTGATCACCACGACGTTGCCGTGGAACTCCTTGAGCCACGGCAGCGCGCCGGTGAGGACGGCGACCTTGGCCGCGTCACCGGCCGGGTCGTAGGTGCGCATCTTGCGGGTCGTGCCGATGCGGCGGCGCACGGCCCCCACGTCGGGGGCGTGCGCGTCGATGCGCACGTCCGGCGGGGTGGGGTCCTGCGCGTCCGGGTCGTGCACCGTCGTGACGTGGGGTTCGGGCTCGCTGACGCTCATGTGGAGTACGCCGAGTTCTCGTGCACGTAGGCGATGGACAGGTCGTTGGTCCAGATCGTCGCCTGCTCGGTGCCGGCCCGGAGGTCGACGTCGATGGTGACGGCCCGGCCGGTGAGGTCCACGCCCTCCCGCGGGTCGCCGATCGACCCGTTCCGGCCGACGGTGACCCCGTTGATCGTGACGTCGACCGAGTCGGCCTCGAAGGCGGCGTCGGTGGTGCCGATCGCGGCGAGCACCCGGCCCCAGTTGGGGTCGTTGCCGAACAGCGCGGTCTTGAGCAGGTTGTTGCGGGCGCAGGCCCGGCCGGCGGTCAGCGCGTCCTCGACCGTGGCGGCGTTGCGGACGGTGATCGCGATGTCCTTGGTGGAGCCCTCGGCGTCGGCGAGCAGCTGCAGGGCCAGGTCGGTGCAGAGCGCGGTCAGTGCCTCGGTGAGCTCCGCGGCGCCGGGGGTCACCCCGCTGGCCCCGTTCGCCATGGCCACGACCGTGTCGTTGGTGGACAGGCAGCCGTCGGAGTCGACCCGCTCGAACGACGCCCTCGTGGCCGCCTCCAGCGCGGTCTGCAGGACCGCGCCCGGCACCACCGCGTCGGTGGTCACCACGACGAGCATCGTGGCGAGGCTGGGCGCGAGCATGCCCGCGCCCTTGGCCATCCCGCCGACGGTCCAGCCGTCGCGCTCGACGACCGCCGTCTTCGGCACCGAGTCGGTGGTCATGATCGCCCGGGCGGCGTCCGGCCCGCCGTCGGCGCTCAGCGCCTTCGCGGCGTCGGTGACCCCCGGGAGCAGCCGGTCCATGGGCAGCCGCACGCCGATGAGCCCGGTGCTGGCGACGGCGACGTCGACCGCGCCGAGGCCGAGCGCAGCCGCGGCGTGCTCGGCCGTGGCGTGGGTGTCGGCGAAGCCCTCGGGTCCGGTGCAGGCGTTGGCCCCGCCGGAGTTGAGGACGACGGCCCGCAGCCGGCCGGTGGAGAGCACCTGGCGGCTCCACTGCACCGGTGCGGCCGGGAAGCGGTTGGTGGTGAAGACGGCGGCCGCGGCGTCGTCGGGACCGTCGTTGACGACCAGCGCGACGTCGGGTGCGCCGGAGGACTTGAGCCCGGCGGCGACGCCGGCGGCCCGGAAGCCCTGGGCGGCGGTGGTGGTCACGGTGCGACTCCTACGAGGGGCAGGCCGGTGGTCTCGGGCAGGCCGAGGGCGAGGTTGGCGCACTGGACCGCCGCTCCCCCGGTGCCCTTGGTCAGGTTGTCGACGGCGGCGACGACGACCAGCCGGCCGGCGTCGGGGTCGACCGCGAGCTGGATGGCGACGGTGTTGGCGCCGAGCACCTGGGCGGTGGTCGGCCACTGGCCCTCGGGCAGGAGGTGCACGAACGGCTCGTCGGCGTAGGCCTCGGCGTAGGCGGCCCGGGCGGCGTCGGCGTCCACACCGGGGGCGAGCCGCGCCGAGCAGGTGGCGAGGATGCCCCGGCTCATCGGCACCAGCGTCGGGGTGAAGCTGACCGACACCGGCGCGCCGGCGGCCTGCGAGAGCGTCTGCGCCATCTCCGGCGTGTGCCGGTGCACCCCGCCCACGCCGTAGGCGCTGACCGAGCCCATGACCTCGCTGCCCAGCAGGTGCGGCTTGACCGACTTGCCCGCGCCCGACGTGCCGGAGGCCGCCACGACGACGACCTCGGGCTCGACCAGGCCGGCGGCCAGGGCCGGGGCCATGGCCAGGGTGACCGAGGTCGGGTAGCAGCCCGGGACGGCGATCCGCCGCGCCCCGGCGAGCTTCTCCCGCTGGCCGGGCAGCTCGGGCAGGCCGTAGGGCCAGGAGCCCGCGTGCTCGTTCCCGTACCACCGGGTCCACGCGGCCGGGTCGGTCAGCCGGTGGTCGGCGCCGCAGTCGATGACCAGGGTGTCGGCGGGCAGCTGCGCGGCGATCGCGGCGGACTCGCCGTGCGGCAGCGCCAGGACGACGACGTCGTAGCCGGCGAGGTCCTCGACGCCGCTGGGCCGGACCTCGAGGTCGGCGTAGGGCAGCAGGTGCGGCTGGAGCTCACCGAGGCGTCGGCCGGCGCTCGATGCCGCGTGCACCCCGGTCAGCCGGAGCTGCGGGTGGCCGGCCAGCAGCCGGCACACCTCACCCCCCGCGTACCCGGTGGCGCCGGTGACCCCGACCGTCCACGTCTGCGATGCGCTCACGATGCATGACCATACACGGCCGTGCATGACCGTGCATGGCGGTTTCCCGGGAGGGCCCCGCGGTCCGGGTCAGGCGAGCGGGTCGTCGTCGCCGTACGGGCGCAGCCGCAGCCGGCGGGCGTCGCCCTCGGGGGTGCGGCCGCGGAGGGCGTCGAGGTCGTCGCCGCCGACGCGCAGGAACCGCCCGCTCCAGGCGTCGAGCTCGCCCGCGGCGATCGCGGTCACGAACCGGACGACGTCGGCCGGGTCGGTCCACTCGGTCCGCCCGGCGTGCAGGGGCATGGCCTCGGTCATCGTCGTCCGGACGACGCCGGGGGCCAGGTCGAACGCGCGCACGTCCGACCCCTCCAGCGCTCCCGCCAGGGCCTCGGTGAGCCGCATCAGCCCGGTCTTGGCCACCGAGTAGGCCGAGTACTCCGGCCGGGCGCGCACGCTCATCCCGCTGGCGACGTTGACGATGCGGCCGCGGTTGCGCAGCACCATCCACGGGACGACGGCGCGGCAGAGCAGGAACCCGCCGCGCACGTGGCTGGCGACGACGTCCCACCACTGGTCGGGGTCGGCCTCCCACAGCGGCTCCTCGGCCGCGTCGATCAGCCCCGCGTTGTTGACCAGCAGGTCGACCCGGCCGAGCTCGTCGGTCACCTGCGCCACCGCCGCGTCGACGGCCGCCCGGTCGGTGACGTCGGCGGTCACGGCCAGGGTGGGGGCGCCGGTGGCGGCGGCGATCTCGTCCATCGCCGCCCGCAGCCGGCCGGCCGACCGGGCCAGCCCGGCGACGGCCATGCCGCGGGCGGCCAGGCCCTCGGCGAGGGCCCGGCCGATGCCCGACCCCGAGCCGGTGACCAGCGCGACCCCGGCCAGCTCAGCCACGCAGCTCGGCCCCGTGCGCCTGCTCCACGAACCGGATGACGCGCTCGCGGACCTCGGCGGCCTCCTCGCCGCTGAGGGTCCGGTCCGGCGCCCGCAACGTCAGCGCGAAGGCCAGCGACCGGCGGCCGGCACCGACCTGCGGCCCGGCGTAGACGTCGAACAGCCGGACGTCCTCGAGCAGGTCCCCGGCGCTCTCGCGGACCGCGGCCGCGACGTCGGCCGCCGGCACCGGGTCGGCGACGACGAAGGCCAGGTCCAGGTAGACCGGCGGGAAGGCCGAGACCGCCGGACCGACCGGGACCGCAGCGGCCGGCAGGGCGTCGACGTCGAGCTCCATCACCGAGGTGCGCGCCGGCAGCTCCAGCGCCGCGCACACCCGCGGGTGCAGCTCACCGGCGTGCCCCACCACGACGCCGTCCACGAGCAGCTCCGCGCAGCGGCCGGGGTGCCAGGGCGCGCGGTCGCCGGCGCGCACGGTCAGCTGCACGCCGGCGGCGGCGGCGACCCGGCGGGCGGCCTCGACGGCGTCGGCCCACTCGGCGGGCCGGCCGGGCCCCCACCAGCCGCGCGCCTCGCGCTGCCCGGTGAGCGCCACGGCGACGTGCCAGGGCTGGTCGGGGACGGCGCCGAGCAGCGCGGCCAGCGTCGCGTCGTCGGGCCGGCCGGCCACGCCCGGCAGCGGCGCCGGGGTGCGGTGCCCCCCGGGGAACACCGAGCCGTGCTCGAACAGCGCCAGGTCGCGCCGGCCGCGGGCGAGGTTGCGGGCCAGGGTCGCGAGCAGGCCGGGCAGCAGCGTGGTGCGCAGCGCCGGCTCCTCCTCCGACAGCGGGTTGCGGACGACGACCACCGCGCGGCGCTCGTCGTCGGCGGGCAGGCCGAGCGCGTCCAGCGCCCGCTCCCCGACGAACGGGTACGCCGGCGCCTCGACGTAGCCGGCCTCGGCCAGCGCCCGGCCGATCGCGCGGCGGCGGCGCTGGCCGTCGGTCAGCCCGCGGCCGGGCGGGGCGGTGGGCAGGACCGACGGGATGTCGTCGATGCCGGCCAGCCGGACGACCTCCTCGACCAGGTCGGCCGGGTCGGTCAGGTCCGGGCGCCACGACGGCGGGGTGACGGTGAGCGTGCCCGCCGTCCCCTCGACCGCGCAGCCGACCTGGGTCAGCCGCTCGACCACCTCCGCGGCGGGATAGGGCACGCCGGCGACGCGGGCGGGCCGCCCGGCGTCGAGGGTGATCGCCGTCCGCGGGCGGCGGGTGTCGACGTCGACCGGCGCCCCGACGACCCGCGCGCCGCCGTACTCGGCGAGCAGCTGGGCGGCCCGCGCGAGGGCGACGACGGTCATCTCCGGGTCGACCCCGCGCTCGAAGCGCTTGGCGGCCTCGCTGGGCAGCCGGTGCCGGCGGGCGGTGCGCGCCACCCCGGTGGGCTCCCAGTGCGCGGCCTCCAGCAGCACGTCGGTCGTGCCGTCCCCGATCTCGGTGGACGCGCCGCCCATGACGGCGGCCAGCCCGATCGGGCCGGTGTCATCGGTGATGAGCAGGTCGTCGGCGTCCAGCACGCGGTCGGCGCCGTCGAGGGTGGTCACCCGCTCCCCCGCCCGCGCCCGGCGGACGACGATCGGGCCGGTCACCGCGGCGCGGTCGAAGGCGTGCATCGGCTGCCCGAGCTCGAGCATCACGTAGTTGGTGACGTCGACGGCCAGCGAGATGCTGCGGACGCCGGACTGCGCGAGCCGGCGGCGCATCCACCACGGGCTGGGCGCGGTCGGGTCCAGCCCCTCGAGCGCGATCATCGAGAAGCGGTCGCAGCGCTCGGCGTCCTCGACGCGCACCTGCCAGGCGGGCTCGCCCGACCACGCGGGCAGCTCCAGCGCCCCCGGGTCGCGCCAGTCGACGCCCAGGCCGGTGCCCATCTCGCGGGCGATGCCGCGCATCGACAGGCAGTAGCCGCGGTCGGGGGTGACGGCCAGCTCGATGACGACGTCGTCGAGCCCGACCAGCGGCGCCGCCGGCGTCCCGGGGGCGGGGGCGTCGTCCCCGAGCACGAGGATCCCGGCGTGGTCCTCGCCCACGCCGAGCTCGCGGACCGAGCAGATCATCCCGTCCGACACCCGGTCGTAGGTCTTCCGCGAGGCGATCGCGAAGCCACCGGGCAGCACGGCGCCGGGCAGCGCGACCACCACGGCGTCGCCGACGGCGAAGTTCCGCGCGCCGCACACGATGCCCCGCGACTGCGCCTCCCCGACGTCGACCTGGCAGAACCGGATCGGCTTCTTGAAGCCGGTCAGCTCCTCGATCTCCAGCACCCGGCCGACCACGAGCGGGCCGGTGACCGGCTCGGGGCGGTGGATCTCCTCGACCTCCAGGCCGAGCCGGACGAAGGCGGTGTCGAGCTCCTCGACGCTCGTCCCGGCGGGGACGTCGACGTGCTCGGCCAGCCAGCCGATGGGGACCCGCATCAGAGCTCCACTCCGAACGCAGTCGTGAACCGGACGTCGCCCTCGACGATGTCGCGCATGTCGCCGACACCCGAGCGGAACTGCAGGGCCCGCTCGATGCCCATGCCGAAGGCGAACCCGCTGTACTCCTCCGGGTCCACGCCGCAGGCGACGAGCACCCGCGGGTTGACCATCCCGCACCCGCCCCACTCGACCCAGCGCGGGCCGTCGCGGTGCTCGGGGAACCAGACGTCGAACTCCGCCGACGGCTCGGTGAACGGGAAGTAGGACGGCCGCCAGCGGGTGATCGCGTCGGCGCCGAACAGCGAGCGGGCCAGGTGGTCCAGGGTGCCGCGCAGGTGGGCCATGGTCAGCCCGCGGTCGACCGCCAGGCCCTCCACCTGGTGGAAGACCGGGGTGTGCGTCGCGTCGAGCTCGTCGGTGCGGTAGACCCGCCCGGGCGCGACGACGTAGACCGGCGGCCGGCGCGACAGCAGGGTGCGCGCCTGGACCGGGCTGGTGTGCGTGCGCAGCACCAGACCCGCGTCCTCCGGCGCGACGAAGAAGGTGTCCATCATCGTGCGCGCCGGGTGGTCGCGGCCGATGTTGAGCGCGTCGAAGTTCAGCCACTCCGCCTCGAGCTCCGGGCCCTCGGCGACCTCGTAGCCCATGCCGACGAAGACGTCGGCGATGCGCTCGGTGAGCGTGGTCAGCGGGTGCCGCGCGCCGCGGGGCGAGCGGTCCCAGGGCAGGGTGACGTCCACCCGCTCCTCGGCCAGCACGCGCGCGTCGCGCTCGGCCTCCAGCTCGGCCAGCCGGCGCTCGTAGGCCTCGGTGACGGCGACGCGGGCGGCGTTGACCCGCTTCCCGGCGTCCGAGCGCGCGGCCGGCGGCAGCGCACCGAGCTCGCGGCGCGCCAGCAGCACCGGCGCCCGGTCGCCGAGGTGGGCCGGCCGCACCGCGGCCAGGCCGGCGAGGTCGGCGGCCGCGCCGAAGGCCTCGACCGCGGCGGCGACCGCGGCGTCGAGGGACTCGGCGGACAGCGCGGCGACCTGCTTGGGGTCGTAGGGGTCGTTGGCGCCAGACACGGGAGGCCATTCTGCCCGGCACCGCCCCCCGGGCGCGCGTGGGTTCTCGGGGGACCCGCCGACCCGACCGCCGCCCGCCGCGGGCGGTCGGCACACTCGTGCCCGGCGGGCGCCGGCGCAGGCCCCCGCGCCGGGTCGCGCCGGGTCGGCCCCGGCGCGGGAGAGGAGCAGCGTGGCCGTCCTGCTGGCGCTCGCGTCGGCCGTCGTCTACGGGACGTCGGACTTCCTCGGCGGGCTCGCCAGCCGCCGGGCCCCGGTGCTCGCGGTCGTCGCGGTGTCCCAGGCGGCCGGCCTGGCCGCCCTGCTGCTGCTCCTGCCCTGGGTCGGCGGCCCCGCCACCGCCGCGGACCTGGCGTGGGGCGCGGCCGCGGGACTGGCCGGTGCGACCGGGCTGACCATCTTCTTCCGCACCCTCGCCGGAGGGGTGATGAGCGTGGTCGCGCCGACGACCGCCGTCACCGCCGCCGCCGTCCCCGTCGTCGTCGGGCTGGCGTCCGGGGAGCGCGTGGGCCCCTGGGCGACGGCGGGCATCCTGCTCGCCCTGGTCGCGATCGCGCTCGTGTCCGCCGAGGAGGGGCTGGGCGCGCTGCGGGCGGCCCGCCCGGCGGCGCTGCTGCCGGCCCTGGCCGCCGGCGCGGCGTTCGGCCTGTTCTTCGCCCTGCTGGACCAGACCTCCGCCGACGCCCGGCTCACGCCGCTGGTGGCGGCCCGGGCGGCGTCGGTCCTGCTGGTGCTCGCGGTCGCGGGGGCGACGCGGGGGTCGGTGCGCCCACCGCGGGCGGCGCTGCCGCTGGTCGTGGCCTCCGGCGTCGGGGACATGACGGCCAACGCGCTGTTCCTGCTCGCCACCCAGGCCCCGGGCCAGCTGGCCGTCATCGGCGTGCTGTCGGCGCTGTACCCGGTGAGCACCGTCGTGCTGGCCCAGACCCTGCTGCGCGAGCGGCTGGTCGGCGCCCAGGCGGCGGGGCTGGCCGCGGCCGGGGTCGCCATCGCGCTGATCGCCGGCGGCTGACCGGCCTCCCCCGCTGGGGGTGGCCGGTCGCCGTCCCCGTGTGCCCGGGGCGCCCGGGTGCCGATCCCCTGCCCGTGGACCTCTCCCTGCTCGCGCCCGACGCTCCCGCCGACCTCGGTGGCGAGCTCGACGCCGTCCTCTCCTCCGGCGGCGTCCGCAGCGTGTTCCAGCCCATCGTCGAGATGGACACCGGCCGGCTGGTCGCCTACGAGGCCCTGGCCCGCGGACCGCAGGGCCCGCTCGAGCGCCCCGACCAGCTGTTCGGCGCCGCCCGCGCCGCGGCCCGGCTGGCCGAGCTGGACGAGGCGTGCCGGGCCGCGGCGCTGCGCGGCGCGCTGGAGCAGGGGCTGACCGCGCCGCTGACGCTGTTCGTCAACGTGGAGCCCGAGGTGCTCGACCACGCGCCGCTGGAGACGCTGCTGGGGCTGGCCGCCGCGGCGCCGGGCCGGCTGCGCGTCGTCCTGGAGATCACCGAGCGGGCGCTGGCCACCCGGCCCGCCGAGCTGCTGCGCACGGTCGAGCGGGTGCGCTCGGTCGGCTGGGGCGTGGCGGTGGACGACGTCGGCGCCGAGCCGATGTCGCTGGCGTTCATGCCGCTGCTGCGCCCGGACGTGGTGAAGCTGGACCTGCGGCTGGTGCAGGACCGCCCCGGTCCCGACGTCGCCGAGATCATGAACGCGGTCAACGCCTACGCCGAGCGGACCGGCGCGGTCGTGCTGGCCGAGGGCATCGAGCACGAGCGGCACCTGGCGATGGCGCGCGCCCTGGGCGCCACGCTCGGCCAGGGCTGGTACTTCGGCCGCCCGTCGGCGGTGCCCGTGACCGACCGCGAGGTCGGCGAGCTCGTGCTGCCCGGGTGCGCCGAGGCGGTCGTGGCGGACGAGAGCGTGTCCCCGTTCGCCTGCCTGCCCCCGGGCACCCCGCTGCGGCAGTCGCCCAAGGCGCTGCTCATCGAGCTGTCCAAGCAGCTGGAGCGGGAGGCCCTGCGCATGGGCGCGACGTGCGTCGTCGCCGCCACGTTCCAGGAGGCCCGCCACTTCACGCCCGCCACCACGCAGCGCTACCGCGACCTGGTCGAGCGGACGGCGTTCGTGTGCGCGCTGGGCGAGGGCCTGCCCGAGGAGCCGCTGCCGGGGCTGCGCGGCGCCACGCTGGCCGACGGCGACCCGGTGCGCGGCGAGTGGGACCTCGCGGTCCTCAGCCCGCACTTCTCCGCGGCCCTGCTGGCCCGCGACCTCGGCGACTCCGGCCCCGACGCCGAGCGCCGGTTCCAGTACGCGCTGACCTACGACCGGGAGACGGTGGTGCGCGCGACGTCGTCCCTGCTCGCCCGCGTCGCGCCGCGCGTCGGCCCGCCGCGGCCCGTCCGCCCCGCGGCCCCGTCCGCGCCGGTCGCGGTGCCCGTCCCCCGCGCGCCGGGTGGGGACCCGGCCGCGGAGGTCCTGCTGCTGGAGGGCCTGGCGGCCACGCCCAGCGGCGTCGCCGTCGCCGACCTGCGCCGCCCCGACCAGCCGCTGGTGTACGTCAACCCCGGCTTCGAGCGGCTGGCCGGCCTGCCCCGCGAGGAGCTGCTGGGCCGCAACTGCCGGTTCCTGCAGAGCCCCGACACCGATCCCGCGGCGCTGGCCCGCATCCGCGCGGCCGTCGCCGCCGGGCAGGAGTGCCGGGAGACGCTGCTCAACGTCCGCGGTCCGGAGCGCACGCCGTGGTGGAACGAGCTGCACCTGGCGCCGGTCCGCGACGCCTCGGGCACGGTCGTGCAGTACATCGGCGTGCAGGTCGACGTCACCGCGCGCGTCGAGGCCGAGCGGGCGCTGCTGCAGGAGCGCGACCGCACCCGCGCGGCCCTGGAGCGGATCGAGGAGCTCGCCGGCACCGACCCGCTCACCGGCCTGGCCAACCGCCGCCGGCTGCACGAGCAGGCCGAGACCGCGCTGTGGGACGCCCGCGCCCGCGGGGACGCGCTGGCGCTGCTGTTCCTGGACCTCGACGGCTTCAAGGCGGTCAACGACCGGCTGGGCCACGCGGCCGGCGACGAGCTGCTGCAGCAGGTCGCCGGCCGGCTGCGGCAGCGGCTGCGCCGCCGCGACCTGGTCGCCCGGCTGGGCGGCGACGAGTTCCTCGTCGCCCTGCCGGGCCTGCCCGCCGACGGCGCGCATGCCGAGGCCCGCCGGGTGGCCGACGAGCTGCTCGCCTCGGTGTGCCGCCCGGCGCAGGTGCGCGGCGCCACGGTCAGCGTGGGCGCCAGCGTGGGGATCGCCGTGGCCCCGGAGGACGGCGACGGCGTCGACGCGCTGCTGCACCTGGCCGACCTGCGGATGTACGAGGCGAAGGCGGCCGCCACGCGCTGAGGGCCCGCGCGGGGCTCAGCCCTGGGCGAGCTGGGTGGCGTAGAGGCAGATGGCGGCGGCCGCGGCGAGGTTGAGGCTCTCGGCCCGCCCGCGCATCGGGATGCGCACCCGCGCGTCCGCGAGCGCGGCCAGCCCGGCGGGGACGCCCCGGGCCTCGTTGCCGAACAGCCACAGCACCGGGCCGCGCAGGATGTCGCCCAGCCCGTCGAGGGAGGCCTCTCCCCCGCCGTCGGCGGCCAGCACGGTCACCCCGGCGGCGCGGGCGGCGGGCAGCAGCTCCGCCAGCGGCGCGCCGCGGACGACGTCGACGTGGAACAGGCTGCCGGCGCTGGAGCGCACCGCCTTGCCGCCGTAGGGATCGGCCGACCCGGCGCCGAAGACGACGGCACCGGCCCCGCAGGCGTCGGCGGTCCGCAGCACCGTCCCGGCGTTGCCCGGGTCGTTGAGCTCGGCCAGCGCGACCGACAGCCGCGGCGGGGCGTCCAGCAGG
This sequence comes from Blastococcus sp. SYSU D00695, assembly GCF_054050555.1. Taxonomy (NCBI): domain Bacteria; kingdom Bacillati; phylum Actinomycetota; class Actinomycetes; order Geodermatophilales; family Geodermatophilaceae; genus Blastococcus; species Blastococcus sp. SYSU D00695. The sequence goes on from NZ_JBJGZP010000013.1 coordinate 18,013, forward strand.
GCCGGCACGGGCACGTCCCGCAGCCCGCACACCGCCACCAGCCCCTGCGGCGTCACGGTCTCCGACAGCCCGGCCGCGGCCTTCTCGGTGACCAGCCGCACCGGGACCCCGGCCCCGGCCAGCAGGTCCGCGGCGGCGGCCGCGGCGGCCTCGGTGGCGAACACCTCGCGGACCGTCTCCGGCGCCGCGGCCAGCGCCGCCGACACCGCCTGCCGGCCCTCGGCGAGGAACAGGCCCGCGGCGTCCCGGCCGGCCCGGCGGGTGAGCTTGCGGGCGGCGACGACGCGCGCCGACCGCTCGGTGAGCTGCTCGGTCATGGCGTCGTCCCTCCGGTGCGGGCTGCCCCCACCCCCGCCGAGATCGGCGATCTCGGCGGCATGAGCGGCTGATGGCGCCGAGATCGGCGATCTCGGCGGGAATGGGTGGGGCGGGCGCGGCGGGAATGGGTGGGGCGGGCGCGGCGGGGGGCGGCCGGCCCCGCGCACGCCGACGCCGCCGGCCCCGGTCGTGGTGGACCGGGAACCGGCGGCGCCGGAGGGGTGGTGCTCAGACGGCTGCTCAGGCGGCCTGGGCGCCGGTCGCCTCGGGGTTCGCGGCGAGCGCGGCCCGGGCGGACTCGACGAGCGCGGCGAAGGCGGCCGGCTCGCTGACGGCCAGCTCGGCCAGCACGCGCCGGTCGAGCTCGATGCCGGCCAGCTTGAGGCCCTGCATGAACCGGTTGTAGGTCATGTCGTTCTGGCGGGCCGCGGCGTTGATGCGGGTGATCCACAGCTTGCGGAAGTCACCCTTGCGCACCTTGCGGTCGCGGTAGTTGTAGGTGGCCGAGTGGAGGATCTGCTCCTTGGCCTTGCGGTACAGACGGGACCGCTGGCCCCGGTAGCCGCTGGCGGCCTCCAGGGTCGTCCGGCGCTTCTTCTGGGCGTTGACCGCCCGCTTCACGCGTGCCACGTGAGAGCTCCTGTCTTGTCGTTACGAGCGGGCGGTCAGATGCCCAGCAGCTTCTTGAGGTTCTTCGCGTCGGACGGCGAGATGACCTGGTCCTGGTCGAGGCGGCGACGACGCTGACCCGACTTGTGCTCGAACTTGTGCTGGTTGTTGGCCTGCTCGCGCATGAGCTTGCCGGTGCCGGTGACGCGCACCCGCTTGGCCGTGCCCTTGTGGGTCTTCTGCTTCGGCATGTCCTCGCCTGTCCTGGTCGTCGTCGTGCGGGTGCGCGCGGCAGCCGGGGCTGCCGCGCGCACCCGAGGTCTCGGTGGTGCGGTCTGCGCGGGAGGCAGAGGTCAGGCGGTGGGCGCCTGCTCCTGGGCCTGCTCGGCCTGCTCCGTCTCCTGCTGCGGGGCCGGCGCCTGGCCTCGCTCGGCCTTGGCCTCGCGCCCCTTGGCGGCCTGGGCCGCCTGCTGGAGGGCCTGGGCGTTCCGGTGCGGCGCGATCACCATGACCATGTTGCGGCCGTCCTGCTTCGGGTTGGACTCGACGACGCCCAGTTCGGACACGTCGGCGGCCAGCCGCTGCAGCAGGCGGTACCCCATCTCCGGGCGCGACTGCTCGCGGCCACGGAACATCACGGTGATCTTGACCTTGTCGCCGCCCTTGAGGAAGCGCTCGACGTGGCCCTTCTTGGTCTCGTAGTCGTGCGGGTCGATCTTGAGGCGCAGCCGCATCTCCTTGATGACGGTGAGCGCCTGGTTCCGCCGGGCCTCGCGGGCCTTCTGCGCGGACTCGTACTTGAACTTCCCGTAGTCCATGAGCTTGGCGACGGGCGGCCGGGCCATGGGCGCGACCTCGACCAGGTCGAGCTCGGAGTCCTGGGCCAGACGCAGCGCTTCGCCGATCGACACGATGCCGACCTGCTCGCCCTCGGGACCGACCAGGCGGACCTCGGGGACGCGGATACGGTCGTTGATGCGGGGCTCGGTGATGGCCTCTCCTCTGCTTCAGCATGGGAGGGCTCGCTCGCCGCACCGGACGCCGGCAGACAGGAGGCCCCGCGAGCGGTCGCTCGGCGGGGCCCACTGGCCGGTGGCGCACACACCGGGGCCGGTGGTGCGCGTCGCGGGCGACGGCCGGGGCCGGCACCTGCGAACCGGGGACCTGGGCGCCGGGGTGGCGTCAGGTGGGAGCGGGCTCCTCTTGGTCAGCGGCCCGGGGCGGGGCCGCTGGGTGGTTCACGCGCCTCGTGTAGCGGGGAGGCACGCCCACACTACAGCGTCGCCCCCGTCTCGCGCATTCCCCTCCCCAGGCGCCACCGGCGGCGGCCCGGCCCAGCGGCTCGTCCCGAGCTCGCGAGGGGGCGGAGGACGGGTCCGCCCTCAGTCGTCGTACAGCAGCGGGAGGGGCGCCGGCTCCGCGGCCTTCGCCGCCGCGTGCAGGGCGCGCAGCCCCTCCACCGCCCGGACGGCGCGGTCGCGGTCCCCCGCCTGGACGGCCAGCACCGACACCTCGTCGCCGTTGCCGAGCAGGAGGCTGGCCCACGACGAGTGCCGGTCGAAGCGCACCGAGCGGACGGCCGACCAGGGGTACTCGTGGGTGACGAAGAGGTTGCGCACGCGCACACCCGAGGCATCGGCGTCCACGCGGGAGCGCCCCAGCGTGAGGATGCCCAGCCCCAGGCACACCCCGATGCCGATGATCGCCATCTGGTCGGCCCAGCCGAAGGAGACGACGCCGGTCGAGGAGTCCGGCAGCAGCAGGCCGACGACCACCATCGCGACGACGACGACGGCCGCGGCGACCGCGCACACCAGGCGCAGGCGGCGGGGCACGGCTGAGACGCGGGCGGGGCTCTCCGGCGCGGGCACGCCCCCATCATCCCAGCGCCGGGCGGCGGCCGGCCGGCGGCCACTGGCACAGTGCGGGCGTGGACAGCGACGTCGAGGTCACCGGCACCGTGCAGCGCGAGGCGTGGCTGGCGCGGGAGGTGCCGCCGGTCGAGCAGCTGCGCGAGGGCCTGTGGTCGCTGCCGGTGCCCATGCCCGGGAACCCGCTGCGCTACGTCACCGCCCACGTGTTCGCCCTGTCCGGCGGCGGGCTGGGGCTGGTCGACACCGGCTGGGACTCCGACGACGCGTGGGCCGCCCTGCAGGCGGGGTTCGCGGCGCTGGGCGGGGACGTCTCCGACGTGCGGGGCGTGCTGGTCACCCACATGCACGCCGACCACCACGGCCTGTCCGGCCGGGTGCGGGAGGCCTCGGGCGCGTGGGTGGCGATGCACCCGGCCGACGCGGCGGTCGTGCGGCAGACGGCGGCCACCGGGCCGGAGGAGTACATCGCCGACCAGGTGGCGTTCATGGTCTCCCTCGGCGCCGACGAGGCGACCGCGATCGCCGACGCCCCCACGCCCGACCGGCTGGACGGGCTGCGCCGGATCGCGGTCCCCGACCGGCTGCTGGAGGACGGCGAGGTGGCCGACTTCCCCGGGTGGAGCCTGCGCGCCGTCCACACCCCGGGGCACACGCCCGGGCACCTGTGCTTCGACGAGGAGCGCACCGGCCTGTTCCTGGCCGGGGACCACGTGCTCCCCCGGATCAGCCCGAACGTCTCCACCGGGCCCCGGCTCGCCGCCGACCCGCTGGGCGAGTACCTGTCGTCGCTGGCCGCGGTCGGCGAGCGCCCGGAGCCCGCGGAGGTGTTGCCCGCCCACGAGTGGCGGTTCCGGGGGCTGGCGCAGCGCGCCCACGAGCTCACCGCCCACCACGAGCAGCGGCTGGCCGAGCTGCTGGACGCGATCCGCACCCACCCGCACAGCACGCCGTGGGACCTGGCCGCCCACCTGACCTGGTCGCGCCCGTGGGAGCAGTACGCCGACGCCATGCGGGTGTTCGCCGTCACCGAGACCGACGCCCACCTGCGACTGCTGGCCCGCCGCGGTCTCGTGGTCGGCACCGGGGGCGCCGTGCCGACCTGGACGGTCGCCGTCCGCTGAGGCGGGCCGCCCGCCGGGCGCGGCGGGCGGTGGCCGACGATGGGACGCCGGGACACGAGCGGGGAGGTGCGGGTGACCGACACGGGAGCGGAGGACGACGGCGTCCTCCCGCTGGCCGGCTACACGGTCGCGGTGACCGCCGCCCGCCGCGCGGAGGAGCTCGGCGCGCTGCTGGAGCGCCGCGGCGCGCAGGTGGTCCACGCCCCCGCCATCCGGATCGTCCCGCTGCCCGACGACGCCGAGCTGGGCGCCGCCACCCGCGCCGTGCTGGCCGCCCCGGTCGACCTGGTGGTCGCCACGACGGCCGTGGGCTTCCGCGGGTGGCTGGAGGCGGCCGGGGCGTGGGGGCTGCCGCTGGTCGAGCACCTGCGGCCCGCCCGGGTGCTCGCCCGGGGTCCGAAGGCGCGCGGGGCGATCCGCGGCGCGGGACTGGTCGACGCGTGGTCGCCGGCCTCGGAGTCCTCCGCGGAGGTGCTCGAGCACCTGCTGTCGGGCGCCGAGGGGCCCCTGGCAGGCCGCCGCATCGCCGTCCAGCTGCACGGCGACCCGCTCGCCGAGCTGGTGGCCGCGCTGCGCGGCGAGGGCGCCGAGGTGCTGACGGTGCCGGTCTACCGCTGGGAGCTCCCCGAGGACGTCACCCCGGTGCGCCGGCTGGTGGCGCAGGTCGCGGACGGGGAGGTCGACGCCGTCACCTTCACCAGCGCCCCGGCCGCCGCGAGCCTGCTGCAGGTGGCCGACGACCTCGGCCGGCGGGAGGAGCTGGTGGCGGCGCTGCGCGACCGGGTCCTGGCCGTCGCGGTGGGCCCGGTCACCGCGGCGCCGCTGGAGGCCGCCGGGATCGGCACCCGGCAGCCGGAGCGGGCCCGGCTGGCGGCGTTGGCCCGCGAGGTGGTGGCGCGCCTGCCGGAGCGCGACCCGGTGCTGCGGCTGGGGTCGGGCACGCTGCAGGTGCGGGGCACCGCGGCGGTCGTCGACGGCCGGCCGGTGCCGCTCTCCCGCGCCGCGGTGGCGGTGCTGCGGGTGCTGGCCCGCCGTCCCGGGGACGTCGTCGGCGTCGCGGAGCTGGCGGCCTCCCGGGCCGGGGACGCGGACGCCGTGGCGGCGGCCGCGGAGGCGTTGCGCGCCGCGCTCGGCGGCGTGGTCGAGCCCGCCGCGGGCGGCTACCGGCTCGCCCCCTGACCGGGCCGGGTGCCGCGGCCTGACCCGCGGTGGTGAGACCGGCGGCCGGCGCGGTGCGCCCGCCCGCCACGACCGGGATGATCACCGCGTGACGGATCTCCTGGACGGCGCGGCACCCGAGGGCCGGACCCTCGTCGAGACCGGCGAGCCCGTCGCGGGGTCGATGAGCCGGTCGGCCGCCGCGCTGCTGTTCGAGCCCGGCGCCTCGCGGGTGACCGTCGACCCGCGGCTGGCCGCGTGCCTGCGCCGGGTCGCCGCCGACGCCGCGCTGCTGCCCGCGCCGCGAGAGCGGGTGCGGGCCGGGGCCGCCCTGGCGTTCGCCGTCGAGCTGACCGTCACGCGGGGCTCGCAGGGGCGCCCGGTGCGCACCGACGGCTGGCTCACCCCCGACGTGGGCGGCCGCGCACCCGCCGACGAGCTCGCCGAGGCCGCCGTCCTCGCCGCCCGGCACACGCCGGAGGAGTGGCGGGTGCGCCACCTGGGCTACCTGCTGGCCGAGGCCGCGGTGTCGCCCGACCTCGACGCCGCGCTGGTGCACCGCGGGCTGTGGCTGGCCGGCGAGCTCACCGGCCGGCAGCTGGTCGTCCTGGCCGGCGTCGGGCGGCGGGAGCGGACACCGCTGCCGATGGCCCCGCTGCCGGCCGACCCGCGCGGCTGGACCGCCTGGGGCGCGCTCGAGGACGTCACCGACCTGCAGCGCCGGGGGCTGCTCGACCCGCCGCCGGCCGCCCCGCGCCCCGGCGGGACCGCGCTCCCCCGCCTGCGGATGGCCGACCTGCGGCTGACCCGCCGCGGCGTGCTCGTGCACCGGCTGCTGGCGCTGGACTTCGTCCGCGACGAGGCGGTCGCCGCCGTCCTCGCCGCCCTGGACCTGCCCCGCTCCTGACCTGCCCGTCGTCGCGCGGCGTGGCGATCGTCTCGGGAGGACCGGGGACGGGGACGGCGGGGACCGCCGACCGGCCGTGACCTGATCGTGACCAGGAGCCTGTGGGGTCCCGGGACGTCCCGCCGCGTGTAGGGGGCAGGACCGGCGGGAGGGGACGGCGTGGCGGACGACGGGAACGGGGACGACGACCGGTCCTTCGCCGACTTCGTGGCGCGCGAGCAGGCGGGGCTGCTCCGGCTCGCCGTGCTGCTGACCGGCGACCGGGGGCACGCCGAGGACCTCGTGCAGACCGCGCTGGTGCGGACCTACCGGCACTGGTCACGCGTGTCGGCCGCGGGCGCACCCCTGCCCTACGTCCGGCGGGTGCTCGTCACCAGCCACGTCAGCTGGCGTCGCCGGCGGTGGCACGGCGAGCAGGTGATGGAGAGCCTCCCCGACCGCGCCGAGGACGCGACCGCTCCGACCGAACCGGACGAGGACCTCCGCACGGCGCTGCGGACACTGCCCCCGCGCATGCGCACGGCCGTGGTCCTCCGCTACTACGCCGACCTCTCGATGCAGCAGACCGCCGAGGCGATGGGCTGCTCGACCAGCACCGTCGACACCCAGACGACCCGCGGCCTGGCCCGGTTGCGCGCGGCACTGGCCCCGTCGGTCCCGGCCCGAGTCCCCGAGGAGCGACCGTGAGCACCGAGAGCGAGCTGCAGGAACGGCTCAGGCGCCTGGCCGAGCGCGCGGCGCCGGCCGAGGACCCCCACCTGGACACGCGCGTCGTCGCCCGCGCGCGGGCCCAGCGCCGTCAGCGCGCCGGCCTCGCCGCACTGACGGCCGCGGTGGCGGCGGTCGTCGTCGCCGTCCCGGCTGTCCTGGCCGGGCCCTCGGATGCGCCGTCCCCCGCAGTGGGTGATCCCGCTCCCGCGAGCACGCCGGCCGCGGTCGACGTGCTGGCCGGTCCGCCCCGGGGCCCGCTGGCCGGCGACGCCGCGTTCCTGGAGGGGGTGCGACAGCTGCCGTGGACCCAGGCCCGGTGGCCCGTCGCGGGAGACGACCCGTCGTTCCCCGGACTCCCCGACCCTCCGGTCCAGTCCCGGCGAGTGGTCTGGGCCGGCGACGTGGCCGGTGCCCGCTGGGCGCTGGTGACCGGCCCGAACACCGCCGCCCCGGAACCGCCGTACGACGACCCCGCGCGGCAGACCGACCTCGGCGCCCTGAGCGACGTCGCCGTCGCGTGGTTCGTCGGCCCGCCTGGCGCCGCGCCGGCGCAGATGGTGGTGCAGGACGTGCCGCACGGGGTCGACCCGACTCGCCCCCTCGGCTACTCGGACGCGGACACCGGGGCCGTCGTGCTCGTCACCGCGCCCGGGGACGCCGTCGCGGTGTCGCGGCGCCCGGAGGTCGCCGCCGACGCCCGGGTGACGCGGACCTACGACCCGGTCCCGGCTCCTGACGGCGTCGCCGTCCTCGCGCTGACGCCGTCCGGTGGCGGTCACGGCCTGGCGGTGCGCTTCCGGGTGACCCGCGACGGCGCGGAGGTGGCGACGACGAGTCCCGACGGGCGCGCCGACCCCGACGACGTCGCTCCGGACCTGGCCGTGTCCTGGCGTCGCGAGCGGCCCACTCCCTCGCCGGCCGACGGCATCACCGACTCGGTGATGCGGACGCTGCTGGCGACCACCGGACTCGGCCCGGCCGACGTGCCGTTCAGCGTGTTGTGGAGCGGGGACGTCCCCGCCCCCGCTCCCCGGCCGGCCCGCGTCGCCGTCGTCACGGGGACGCTGCCCTCCGGCGCGGTGTGGGTCGGCACGTCGCTGGGTCTCGCCGCCGACGACGGATCGGCCGGCGGGACGACGTGCGGCTCGGCGCTGCGGCCGGCCTCGGACGCCGCGAAGGCGGTCGCCGCCGTCTGCCACGTCTCCGACATGACGGCCGCGGAGTCCCCGGTCCTCGTGCAACTGGTCGTGGTCGGGCCGCCCGGGGCTGGGACTGCACGGCTGCTCGACGACGACGGGGCCGGCATCGGTGAGCTCCCGCTGACAGACGGCGTCGGCGTCGGTCCGGCTCCCCGGGGCCTGGCGACCGTCGAGCTGCTGGACGGGCAGGGCCGGGTCCTGGACCGCACGTCCCCGCTGGACGACGTGGGGATCGACTGGTGACTGCGGAGCCCGCGTCGGTCGTGGCCGCCCGACAGTTGGCGGAGGAGGCAGCCGCCGGGCGGCGGGGCCGGCGCCCGCGGCGGTCATCGTCCCGGGCCGTGGCGGTACCGGCGGTCACGACGCTGGCGCCGACCGTGAGTGACCGGCGACCGGTGACACCACGCGCGGTCCTCCCCGCCGCGGCGGTCGTCCTGCTGACGGGGGCCGGGTGCGCCGGGGAGGCCGACGGCACCGTGTGCCCGCCCGTCGGCTGGCTGGATGCCGTCACCGTCCACCTGGCGGCCGGCTGGTCGCTGGACGCGGAGCGCACGGTGACGGTCACCTGCGACCGGTCCTGCGCCCCCAGCGGCCCGGACGGGGGCTCCGGGAACCGGGAGTCCTCCGCACCGCTGGCGGGGTCGACGGCGACGGTCCCCGTGACCGGACAGCCGTCGTCGGTCGTCGTCACGGTGCTGGTCGCCGGGCACCCGCGTGCCGTCGTCCCCACCGATCTCGACTGGCGCCGGGTCGGCGGCAGCGAGGAGTGCGGCGGTCCGCGCGCAGCGGCCGTGACCGTCCCGGCACCCTGACCACCGACGGCGGCGGGCGCCGCCCCCGGGAGGGGACGGCGCCCGCCGTGGTGGGTGGACCAGGACCTCAGGCGTCGGCGCCCTGCACGACCTGCGACAGCTTCGGGACGAGGCTGTCGAGCAGGTACGGCAGGCTCAGCACGCTCGAGAACTGCAGCGCCGCGTAGTCCGCGTCCTCGACGAACAGCGACCGGCCCTGGGCGACGGCGGGGATCGCGTTGAGCACCGGGTCGCCCTCGATCTGCGCCCGCTCCTCCGCCGAGCCCGACTGCCAGAGGAGCACGTCGGCGTCGAGCAGGTCGGCCTGCTCCTGGCTCACGGTGCCGTAGAACTGGTCGCCGGCGATCTCGTCCAGCCGCGGGGACACGGTCATGCCGAAGTCCAGGAAGAACTGGGTGCGGGTGTCGGTGGAGGCGTGGAACGGGTACTGCCCCTGGTACGCGACGCCCGAGAGCGTCACCGTCCTGCCCTGCAGGTCGGGGTGGGCGGCGCGGGCCGCGTCGAACTGCTCCTCGACCCCGCTGATGAGCTCCTCGGCCCGCTCCTCCTGACCGAGCGCCCGCCCGGCGATGCGGGTCTGCTCCTGCCACGGCGTGCCGAAGGCCGGGAAGTCCGGCGGCTGGACGACGACCGGGGCGATGCCGCTGAGGGTCTCGTACTCGGCCTCGGTGAGCCCCGCGGTGACGGCCATGATCAGGTCCGGGCGCGCCGCGGCGATCTGCTCGGGGTCCACCTCCGCGCGCGGGAGGATCGTCACGTCGGCGTCACCGGCCGCGTCGTCGGCCCACGGGAAGAAGACGTCGTCCTCGGGTCCGAAGGCGTAGCGGACGGCGACCGGGACGACGCCGAAGGCCAGGATCGCGTCCTGCTCGGTGTAGCCGAGGGAGACCACCCGCTGGGGCTCCTCGGGGATCTCGGTCTCGCCGTAGGCGTGTTCGATGGTCACGGGGAAGGCGGAGGAGCTCCCGGACGACGACGCGCCGGAGGAGCCCCCGCTGTCGTCGTCCGAGCCGCAGCCGGTGAGGACCAGCGAGAGTGACAGGCCCGCGACGACGGCGCCCCGCGTGCGGTTCATGATCGACATGAGGAACAGTTCTAGCCAGCGGCGCCGACTTAGGCAAGCCTCACCTCAGTACGTGGCCGGATCGTGACGAAGACCCGATCCGCCGGACCGGTCACCCACCACCCTTGAACGCGGCCTCCACGGGGCACTGGCGGGGGGACGGGACGGGACGGGCCGCCGGGGAGGTACCCCCGACCACCCGCCGAGGGCGAGGAGGAACCGTGGGACCGACCGACGACGCCGCGGCGCCCCGCGACCCGGACTCCCCCGCCGCGCGCGGCGGCGCGGCGTCGGTGCTGCCGGCCGGACCGCCGGGCACCGGCCGCGCCCCGCTCGACCGGCGGCGCATCCTGGGCGCCGCGGTCGAGTTCATCGACCGGCACGGGCTGGGCGCGCTCACCATGCGCCGCCTCGGCGCCGCGCTGGGGGTCGAGGCCATGGCCCTCTACCGCTACGTCCCCGGCCGCGAGCAGCTGCTGGACGGCGTCGTGGAGAGCGTGCTCGACGAGCTCTACGGCGACCCCGACGTGCACCTGCAGGCCGCGCACGGCTGGCAGGACTACCTGCAGCGGCTCGCGCACGGGGTCCGCCGGATCGCCCTGGCCCATCCCGAGGTGTTCCCGCTCGTGGCGACCCGGCCGCCGGCCGCTCCGTGGGTGCGCCCGCCGCTGCGCAGCCTGCGCTGGGTGGAGTCCTTCCTGGTCGCGATGACCGGCAGCGGCTTCTCCGACGGCTCGGCGGTCACCGCCTACCGGGCCTACAGCAGCTTCCTGCTCGGCCACCTGCTGCTGGAGGTCTCGCAGAAGGGCGTGCCGGTCAACGCCGAGGACGCCGGGGTCGGCACCCCCGGCACCCCGGCCGACCTCGACGGCTACCCCACCCTCGTGCGGCTGGAGCCGCTGCTGTCGGTCGACGAGTCCGCGGCCGAGTTCGAGGAGGCGCTGGAGGACCTGCTCGGGCGGCTGGAGGCGGTGCTCCGCGAGGGCCGCGACCCGCGGCACCCGCAGCGCCCCGCCTGACCACGGACGGGGGAACGCGGCCGCACCGGTGGTTGACCGGCCGGTCCCGCGGGCACCCGCTCCTCCCCCGGACCCTGGAGGCGCCATGAGCAGCAGCACCGACCCCGCCACCTCCGACACCCCCGGCGGCGCCCGCGCCACCCGGGGCACCGCCCGCGACGCGGTCGCCGCGCAGCACGCCCGGTTCGGCGGCATCAAGTGGGGCGCGGCGTTCTTCGGCTGGCTGTCGGCCAACGGCCTCGCCGTCGTCCTCGTCGCGCTGCTGGCCGCGGCGGGCGTCGCGATCGGGCTGACGCGGGGCATCGACACCGCCGACGAGGCCGCCGACCAGGCGGCGACGATCGGCCTGGGCGGCGGCATCGCCCTCGTCGTCGTCCTGTTCCTCGCCTACCTGGCCGGCGGCTACGTCGCCGGGCGGATGGCGCGGTTCGACGGCATCCGCCAGGGCCTGGCGGTCTGGCTGATCGGCCTGCTCGTCGTGGCCGCGCTGGCGGTCGCCGGGATCGTCTTCGGCCGCGAGTACAACGTGCTGGAGCGGCTGGACCTGCCTCGCATCCCGATCGACGAGGGCACCGGCACCACCGGCGGGATCATCGCGCTGGTCGCCGTCCTGGTCGCCACGCTGGCCGGCGCGCTGCTGGGCGGGACCCTGGGCACCCGCTACCACCGCCGGGTCGACCGCGCCGGGTTCGAGGTCTGAGCCCGACCGCCCCGACCGCCCTGCCCGGGTGGTCGGGGCGTCGTGGTCTGATGCCGGGATGAGCGACGTCCCCACGGTCGTGCAGGTGGGTGCGCCCTCGGTCCGCCCGGCCGAGCAGCGCGACGTCCCCCGGATCGCCGCCACCCTCACCGTGGCGCAGGCCGACTCGCGGTGGACCCGCTGGGCGCTGCCCGAGGACGGCCGGGTCCAGCGGCTGACCCGCTGGCACGAGCTCGCGGCCGGCCACCGCGGCGTCGCCACGGGCAGCGCCTGGGTGACCGAGGACGTCACCGCCGTCGCCACCTGGGCCGCCCCGCCCGGCGCCCCGGGCACCTCCCCGGTCCCGGACGACGTCCGCGCCGCCCTGGCCCGCGAGCTGCCGGTGCTGTCGGGTCCGCACGCCGCCCGCGTCGCCGCCACCCGGGAGCTCGTCGACGCCGCCCGGCCGGCCGGGCCGCACTGGTGGCTGGAACACCTGGGCACCCGCCCCTCGGCCCGCCGCCAGGGGCTCGGGCGCGCCGTCCTCGGCCCGGCGCTGGCCCGCTGCGACACCGACGGGGTGCCGGCCGCCGCCGCGGTGTACACCTGGGCCGCCGTCCGGTTCCTGCGCGGCTCGGGCTTCGAGGTGTCGGCGTCGCTGCACACGGCGGACGAGGAGCTCCCGGTGTGGGTGCTCGTGCGCCCGCCCGCGACGGGTGTCGAATCCGGCTGACCTCGTTCGTCCAGGAGGCGAGCGGGCGCCGCAGCCGCCCGCCGGACCGGAGGAGACGCCATGCCGCACTACCTGCTGACCGTGGTCCAGCCCGGCGACGGGACGCCGCCCCCGCCGGAGGTCCTCGAGCCGATCATGCGCGACACCGACGCCGTGCACCGGGCGATGGTGGACGCCGGCTGCTGGGTGTTCGGCGGTGGCCTGCACCCGCCGGCGACCGCCACCACGCTGCGCCACCAGGACGGCGGGCTGCTGCTCGTCGACGGGCCGTTCGTCGAGGCCAAGGAGCACGTCGGCGGCTTCTCGGTCATCGACGTGCCCGACCTGGACACCGCCCTGGAGTGGGGCCGGCGGGTGGCGCGGGCGACCACGCTGCCGATCGAGGTCCGGCCGTTCCAGGACGGCTCCGGCCGCCCCTGACGGCATGGGTGCACCCGACGTCGAGGCGGTCTTCCGCGAGGCGTACGGCCGCGCGGTCGCCGTCCTCACCCGCCTCCTCGGCGACATCGACACCGCCGAGGAGGCGGTGCAGGACGCGTTCGTGACCGCGCTCCAGCGCTGGCCGGTCGACGGCGTCCCGCGCAGCCCGGCCGGCTGGATCGTCACCACCGCCCGGCACCGGGCGATCGACCGGGTCCGCCGGGAGTCGACCCGCACCCAGCGGTACGTGCAGGCGGCGCTCCTGGCCGGTCCCGACCCGCAGCCCGAGGAGGGCGCCGTGCGCGACGACCGGCTGCGCATGCTCTTCACCTGCTGCCACCCGGCCCTCGCACCGGCCGCCCGGGTGGCGCTCACCCTCCGCCTGGTCGGCGGGCTGACCACCGCCGAGGTCGCGCACGCCTTCGGCGTGCCGGAGCCGACGATGGCGCAGCGGCTGGTGCGTGCGAAGGCCAAGATCCGCGACGCCCGCATCCCCTACCGGGTGCCGCGGGAGGCCGACCTGCCCGAGCGGCTGGCCGGGGTGCTCGCCGTCGTCTCCCTGGTGTTCACCGAGGGGCACACGGCCAGCGCCGGGGACGAGCTGGTGCGCACCGACCTGTGCGCCGAGGCGGTCCGGCTCGGCCGGGCGCTGGTCGAGCTGATGCCCGACGAGCCGGAGGCGCTGGGGCTGCTGGCGCTGATGCTGCTGACCGAGTCCCGCCGCGCGGCCCGCGTCTCGGCCACCGGCGACCTCGTGCCGCTCGCCGAGCAGGACCGCTCCCGCTGGGACGCCGCGCTGGTCGCCGAGGGGCAGGAGCTGGTGCGCCGCTGCCTGCGCCGGGCCGCGCCCGGGCCGTACCAGCTGCAGGCGGCGATCCAGGCGGTGCACGCCGACGCGCCGACCGGCGCCGGCACCGACTGGGGTCAGGTCCTCGCGCTGTACGACCACCTCCTGGCGCTGACCCCGTCGCCGGTGGTCGCGCTCAACCGGGCGGTCGCGGTCGCCGAGGTCCAGGGCCCCGCCGCCGGGCTCGCCGCGCTGGAGGGCGTCGACCTGCCCCGGTCGCACCTGCTGCCCGCCGTCCGCGCCGACCTGCTCCGGCGGCTGGGCCGCACCGCCGAGGCGCGCGCCGCCTACGAGCGGGCCCTCGCGCTGGCCAGGAACGGGCGCGAAGCCGCGTTCCTGCGACGCCGCCGCGATGAGTCGGCGGAGCCCGGCCGGTCGGAAGGGGCATGAGCACCCCGCTGGACGTCACCTTCACCGCGCCCATCGAGAAGGACGGCGCCTTCCCCACGTACCTGACCGTGCCCGGTTCGGCGGAGCTGCTGGGCACCCGCCGCGCGGTCAAGGTCAGCGGCACCACCGACGGCCACCCCTTCTCGGCCACGCTGATGCCCTCGGGGTCGGGGCCGCACTGGCTGCCGCTGCGGGCGGCGATCTGCACCGCCATCGGCAAGAGCCGCGCCGGGGAGGAGGTCACCGTGCACCTGAGGGAGCGGCTGTCCTGACCGGGACGCGGCGTCAGGCTCCCCCGCGCGGCGCCCGGGCGCCCGCCCGCCACGCGCGCGCCCGGCCCAGGACCTCGAGCACGACGTCGGTCTTGGCGTCGGCGTAGTCGTTCATGTCCTCCCACCGCCGCCGGGCCAGCGCGCGCTTGGTCGCCGCATACAGCGCGCGGTCGGGTGCGTCCACGCGCAGCCAGTCGCGCAGGTCGAGGTAGGCGTCCACCTCCGGCCGGTCCGGCTCGTACACGTGCACGTGCACGTCGTGGGCCGGGGTCCGGACCATCCGGTGCCCCGGCTCGCGGACGCGGAGCTCGAAGCCCGCCGACTCCAGGCCGGGCAGGTAGGCCGCCTCGTCCTCGACGTCGGCGACGGTGAGCAGCACGTCGACGATCGGCTTGGCGGCCAGGCCGGGCACCGAGGTCGACCCGATGTGCTCGACGCCTCCGGCGCGGCCGCTCAGGGCCCGGCGGATGCGGTCGGCGACCTCGCCGAAGCGGGCCGCCCAGCGCTCGTCGTGGTCGACCACCACGATGTCGACGGGCTCGCGGCCGCCGATCAGGACCCGGTCCAGGTGGGCCCGCCGTTCCTCGTCCACCGCCCGGTCAGTCCCAGGAGCCGCGGCGGCGCTTGAGCTCGCCGCGCTGCTTCTTGGCCTGGATGCGCCGCTCCTGCGAGCCGCGGGTCGGCTTCGTGCGCCGCCGGGGAGGCGGTGGCGGCGCGAGCGCGGCGCGCAGCACGGCGGCCAGGCGCTCCCGGGCCGCCTGCCGGTTGCGCAGCTGCTGGCGGTGCTCGGCCGCGACGACGGTCAGGACGCCGTCCACCAGGCGGCCGCCGAGCCGGTCGGCCAGCCGCGCCCGCTGCGCCTCCCCCAGGCCCGGCAGGGCCAGCGGGGCGACCGAGAGCTCGACCCGCGAGTCGGCCGTGTTGACGCCCTGCCCCCCGGGGCCCGACGAACGGGAGAACCGCCAGCGCAGCTCGCCGGCGGGCACGACGACGGAGCCGGTGACGGGGAGGTCACCGGCGGCGTCGTCGGAGGCGGGCACCCGGACAGTCTCGCGGCCGGCGCAACCGGGTTCTCAGGCGGCGGCCGGCACCGGGTCCGCGCCCCCGCGGGCACCGGGGCGGCAGCGGGCCAGGCGGCGCACCGTCAACCACGTCCCGCGGCGGGCACCGTGGGTCTCCAGCGCCTCGACGGCATAGGTGGAGCACGTGGGCTCGAAGCGGCAGCACGGCGGGCGCCGCGGGCTGATCTCGCGCTGGTAGACGCGGACGGCGGCCACCAGCCGGTCGGCCCACCGGGTGCCGCGCGGGCCGGTCCCGGCACCGTGCACGTGGCGGGCGGTGGTCGGGGCGAGCAGCACCATGTCCATGCCGCAGCCGATGGCGTTGGCCAGGCAGCACCCGGTGTTGAGGAACAGCAGGTCGCGCAGGCAGGAGCCGTCGTCGCGGCGACGGCCGTAGCCCGGCGGCGGGCCGTAGCCGGGCGGTGGACCGTAGCCGCGGCCGTACCCGGGGGGCGGGCCGTAGCCGCGGCCCCAGCCGGGACCGGGGCCACCCCGCCGCCGCCGGCCGCCGCTGCTCCAGATGAAGACCATCCCCCGATCCTCCGGTCGGCGGGTCCGGTCCGCAGCGCGGGACGATGGTCGCGTGCCCGCAGAGACCCTCGCCGCCGCGCTCGCCGCCGGGCCGGTGGTCCTCGACGGCGGGCTGGCCACCGAGCTCGAGGCGCAGGGCCACGACGTCTCGGGTGCGCTGTGGTCGGCGCGGCTGCTGCGGGACGACCCGGCCGCCGTCGTCGCGGCCCACGCGGCGTTCGCCGCCGCCGGCGCGGAGGTGGCGACGACGGCCAGCTACCAGGCCGGCGTCGAGGGGCTGGCCGCGCACGCGGGGCTGGACCGGGCGGAGGCGCTCGCACTGATCGCGACGTCGGTGCGGCTGGCCCGCGACGGCGCCCCGCGGGGCTGGGTGGCGGGTTCCGTCGGCCCCTACGGGGCGGTGCTGGCCGACGGGTCGGAGTACACCGGCGCCTACGTGGACGACGTCGGGGTCCGGCGGCTGCGGGAGTTCCACCGGCCGCGCATGGCGGCGCTGGCCGCGGCCGGGGCGGACGTGCTGGCCTGCGAGACGGTGGCCGCCGCCGCCGAGGCCGAGGCGCTGCTGGTCGAGGCCGGCGACCTCGGCGTGCCGGTGTGGCTGTCGCTGACCACCGTCCGCGACGCCGCGGGCCTGGCCCGCACGCGCCGGGGCGAGCTCGCCGCCGACGTGTTCGCGATGGCCGCCGACGTGGACGCCGTCGTCGCGGTGGGCGTGAACTGCACCGCGCCCGCCGACGTCCCGGCCGGGGTCGTCGCGGCGGCGACCAGCGGGCTGCCCGTCGTCGTCTACCCCAACAGCGGCGAGGGCTGGGACGCCGGCGCCCGGCGGTGGACCGGCGCGGGTCGCCTCGACCCCACCGAGGTGCCGGGGTGGGTCATGGCCGGGGCGCGGCTGGTCGGCGGCTGCTGCCGGGTCGGGCCGGCGGCGATCCGCGGGATCGCCGCCGCCCTCGGGCGGCGGACCGCCTGACCGGTCAGAGGATCGGGTTGCCGCCGGTCACCGCGACCCGGGCGCCGGACACGTAGGACGCCTCGTCGCTCGCCAGCAGCACGTACACCGGTGCGAGCTCGGCCGGCTGCGCGGCGCGGCCCAGCGGCACCTGCTGGCCGAAGCTCTCGACCTTCTCGGGCGGCATCGTCGAGGGGATCAGCGGCGTCCACACCGGCCCGGGCGCGACGCTGTTGGCCCGGATCCCCTTCTCGGCGTACATCTGCGCGAGGCTGGCGGTGAAGTTGGCGATCGCGGCCTTGGTCATCGCGTAGGGCGCGAGCTGGGGGCTCGGCATGTCGGAGTTCACCGACGACGAGTTGATGATCGACCCGCCCGCGGGCATGTGCCCGACCGCGTCCCGGCAGAGGGTGAACATCGCGGTGAGGTTGGTGGCGAGGGTGTGGTCCCACTCCTCGTCGGAGACCTCCTCCAGGGTCTCGTGGGTCATCTGGAAGGCGGCGTTGTTCACCAGGACGTCGACCCTGCCGAACGCCTCGACGGCCTTCGGGACGATCGTCTTCACGTGCGCGCGGTCCGAGATGTCCCCCGGGACGAGGACACACCGGCGGCCGGCCTGCTCGACGTACCGGGCCGTGTCCTGCGCGTCCTCGTGCTCGGACAGGTAGGAGACGAGCACGTCGGCTCCCTCGCGGGCGAAGGCGATGGCCACGGCCCGGCCGATGCCGCTGTCGCCGCCGGTGACGACCGCGGTCTTGCCGGTCAGCCGCCCGGAGCCGGTGTAGCTGTCCTCGCCGTGATCGGGCCTCGGGTCCATCTCGCCGAGCGTCCCGGGCGGGGTCTGCTGCTGCTCGGGCTGTGACTCGGGGCGGGGTGACGACACGGGTTCCTCCTGCGGGCGGCTCGCGGCGCGGGGCGCTGCTCCCCCGCTCCCGAGGCGCCTACCCGCCCCGGAACGCACGGAACCGGCCGGGCTGGTGCCCGGCCGGTTTCCCGTGAGTGCTGCGCTGCGGATCAGGCCGCGCGCGCCACCTGCTGCGGCCCCGTCGTCGGCAGCTCCCAGCGCATCTCCATGTAGCGGCGCCCCGTCCTGTCGACGGCGGGCACCCACCTGACCAGCGGTCGTTCCTCAACGCGCATCGTCGTGCCACCTCTCGTTCACCTGTTGTTCACTTTCTGACCTTAGTCGGTTCACCTCACACATCGGGGGAGCTTCCGTTACCGAGTCGTGACGGAAGCCGTCGCCGACGCCACCTGCGCGGGAAGGGACGGGCCGTCGGGCACGCTGTCCCCCACGATGACCGCGACGACCGCCACCCCCCTGCTGGACGACCCCGCCGACCTCACGTCGCTGCGGGCCCGGGGCGCCGACCCCGACGAGCTGTTCACCGCCTTCGCCACCTGGGCCGACGCCGGCGGGACGACGCTCTACCCGGCGCAGGAGGAGGCGCTGATCGAGCTGCTCGGCGGCGCCAACGTCGTCCTGGCCACCCCGACCGGGTCGGGCAAGTCGCTGGTGGCGACCGGCGCCCAGTACGCCGCCCTGGCCGCCGGCCGGCGCAGCTACTACACGGCGCCGATCAAGGCGCTGGTGAGCGAGAAGTTCTTCGCGCTGTGCGGCGTGTTCGGCGCGGCCAACGTCGGCATGCTCACCGGGGACGCCGCGGTGAACCGGGACGCGCCCGTGATCGTGTGCACCGCGGAGATCCTGGCCAACATCGCGCTGCGCGAGGGCGGCGACGCCCCCGGCCTGGACGGCGCGCTCGTCGTGATGGACGAGTTCCACTTCTACGGCGACCCCGACCGCGGCTGGGCGTGGCAGGTGCCGCTGCTGGAGCTGCCGGGGGCGCAGTTCCTGCTGATGAGCGCCACCCTCGGCGACACCACGGAGCTGCGCGCGGACATCTCCCGCCGCACCGGCCGGCCCACCGCACTGGTCGCCAGCGCCGAGCGCCCCGTGCCGCTGCACCACTACTACGCGACGACGCCGATGCACGAGACCATCCAGGAGCTGCTGGACACCCGGCAGGCCCCGGTCTACGTCGTCCACTTCACCCAGGCCTCGGCGCTGGAACGGGCGCAGGCGCTGATGAGCGTCAACGTCTCCAGCAAGGAGGAGAAGGCCGCGATCGCCGACATGATCGGCGGTTTCCGGTTCACCTCCGCGTTCGGCACGACGCTGTCGCGGCTGGTCCGCCACGGCATCGGCGTGCACCACGCCGGGATGCTGCCCAAGTACCGGCGGCTGGTCGAGCAGCTCGCCCAGGCCGGGCTGCTCAAGGTCATCTGCGGCACCGACACCCTCGGCGTCGGCATCAACGTGCCGATCCGCACCGTGGTCTTCTCCGCGCTGAGCAAGTACGACGGCACCCGCATGCGGCTGCTCAACGCCCGCGAGTTCCACCAGATCGCCGGCCGCGCCGGCCGGGCCGGCTACGACACCGCGGGCACCGTCGTCGTCCAGGCCCCCGACCACGAGGTGGAGAACCTCAAGCAGTTCGCCAAGGTCAGCGACGACCCGAAGAAGCGCCGCAAGCTGGTCCGCAAGAAGGTGCCCGAGGGCATGGTGCCGTGGTCGGAGACGACGATGCAGCGCCTGGTCGCCGCCGACCCCGAGCCGCTGGCCAGCAACATGCGCGTGACGACGGCGATGGTGCTCGACGTCGTCGACCGTCCCGGCGACCCGTTCGCCGCGATGCGCCGGCTGCTCACCGACAACCACGAGCCGCGCAAGAAGCAGCTGCGGCACGTCCGCGAGGCGATCGGCATCGCCCGCTCGCTGCTGCAGGCCGGGGTGCTCGAGCGGCTGCCCGAGCCCGAGCCGGACGGCCGCCGCTACGACCTCACCGTCGACCTGCCGCCGGACTTCGCGCTCAACTCCCCGCTGTCGACCTTCGCCCTGGCCGCCATCGAGCTGCTGGACGCCGACGGCGAGACCTACGCCCTCGACGTCGTCAGCGTGATCGAGGCGACCCTGGACGACCCCCGGCAGATCCTGGCCGCGCAGCTGAACAAGGCCAAGGGCGAGGCCGTCGCGCAGATGAAGGCCGAGGGGATCGAGTACGAGGAGCGGATGGAGCTCCTCGAGGAGATCACGTACCCCCGGCCGCTCGCGGAGCTGCTGGAGCACGCGTTCGAGGTCTACACCCGCAGCAACCCGTGGGCCCGCGACGCGCACCCCTCCCCGAAGTCCGTCGTCCGCGACATGTGGGAGCGGGCGATGACCTTCCGGGAGCTGGTGAACACCTACGGGCTGACCCGCTCCGAGGGCGCGGTGCTGCGCTACCTGTCCGACGCGTTCAAGGCACTGCGGTCGGGGGTGCCCGCGGCCGCGCGCACCGAGGAGGTCGCCGACCTCGTCGAGTGGCTCGGCGAGCTCGTGCGCCAGGTGGACTCCTCGCTGCTGGACGAGTGGGAGGCCCTCACCGACCCCGACCAGCCGCTGGACGCGCCGGTCGCCGTCCCCGCGCGGCCCCGGCCGCTCACCGGCAACGAGCGGGCGTTCACCGCGATGGTGCGCAACGCGCTGTTCCACCGGGTGCAGCTGTGGGCCCGGCGCCGCTGGTACGACCTCGGCGAGCTCGACGGCGGCTCCGGCTGGGACGCCGACCGCTGGGGCGAGGTCGTGCGGGCCTACTTCGCCGACCACGACGAGGTGGGCACCGGCGCCGACGCCCGCGGCCCGGCGCTGCTGGTGTGGGACAAGGGGACGCCGGGTGTGTGGCGGGTCCGGCAGGTCCTCGACGACCCGGCCGGCGACCACGACTGGGGCATCGACGCCGAGGTCGACCTCGCCGCCTCCGACGAGGAGGGCGCCCTGGTGCTGCGCGTCGTGGACGCCGGCCGCCGCGACTGATGACGGACCCCGCTGCCCCCCACCACTCGCGAGCTCGCGGCGGGCCCCTTCAGCAGGGCCGAGAGGACATCGGAAGAACGGCATGACTCTCTGGGAGATGGTCGCGGTCGCCGCGGCGGGGCTCGCCGCCGGTGGCATCAACGCCGTCGTCGGCTCCGGGACGCTGGTGACCTTCCCGGTGCTGCTGGCCACCGGGCTGCCGCCGGTGACCGCCAGCGTGTCCAACAGCCTGGGCCTGGTGCCGGGGAACGTGGCCGGGGCGATCGGCTACCGGCGTGAGCTGACCGGCCAGCGCCGGCTGCTGCTGATGCTCCTGCCGGCCTCGGTGCTGGGCGCGCTCACCGGCGCCTTCCTGCTGCTGCACCTGCCGGCCAGCGCGTTCGAGGCCGTCGTGCCGGTCCTGGTCGGGCTCGCCGTCGTCCTGGTCGCCGTGCAGCCGGCGCTGCAGCGGTCGATCGCCCGGCGGCGGGCGGCGGCGGGGACGACCGGCCCGGCGTCCCTCGGTCCCGGCCGGAAGGCCGCCCTGGTCGCCGGGGCGTACGCCACCGGCAGCTACGGCGGCTACTTCTCCGCCAGCCAGGGGATCCTGCAGATCGGCGTGTTCGGGCTGCTGCTGCCCGAGCCGCTGCAGCGCCTGAACGCCGTCAAGAACGTGCTCACCTCCGCGGTGAACGCCGTCGCCGCGCTCGCCTACGTCGTCGTCGCCACCGACCGCGTCGACTGGGCCGCGGCCGGGCTGGTGGCGGCCGGGTCGGTGGTCGGCGGGTACCTCGGCGGCCGGTTCGGCCGGCTGCTGCCGCCCGCGGTGCTGCGGACCGCGATCGTCGTCCTCGGCTGCGTGGCCATCGTCGTGCTGCTCACCCGGTGAGCGCGCTGGAGTGGGGCCTGCTGGTCCTCGCCGGGGTGGGCGCCGGCCTCGTCGGCAGCGTCGCCGGGCTGGCGTCGCTGATCAGCTACCCGGCGCTGCTGGCCACCGGGGTCCCGCCGGTGACGGCGAACGTCACCAACACCGTGGCGCTGGTGATGACCGGCGTCGGGTCGGTCAGCGCCTCGCGTCCGGAGCTGCGCGGGCAGGGCCGCCGGTTCCTCCCGCTGGCCGCCGCCTCCGTGCTGGGCGGCGCGGCCGGCGCGGCGCTGCTGCTCTCCACCCCGCCCGGCGCGTTCGAGCGGATCGTGCCGTTCCTCATCGCCGCGGCGTCCGTGGCGATCCTCGTGCAGCGGCCCCCGCGCGAGCTCGCCGCCGAGGGGGCCGCGGCCCACGCCGGCGGCGCCGGTGATCCTCGGTGGCTGCCCGGCGTGGTCTTCGCGATCGGCGTCTACGGCGGGTACTTCGGCGCGGCCGCCGGGGTGCTCATGCTGGCCACGCTGCTGCTGGCCACGGGCGACGGCCTGCCGCGCAGCAACGCCCTGAAGAACGCCGTCCTCGCCGTGGCCAACGGGGTGGCCGCCGTGGGGTACGTGCTGCTCACCGACGTCGCCTGGTCGGCGTGCCTGCCCCTCGCGGTCGGCCTGTTCGCCGGCGGGCTGCTCGGCCCGCGGGTGGTACGGCGCAGCCCGCCGGCGGTGCTGCGCCGCGTCATCGCCGTCGCCGGGCTCGGGCTGGCCCTCCACCTGGGCGTCCAGGCGTTCGGCTGAGTGGTGCCGCCGCCGGGCGGGCGGCAGGCTGATCACCGGATCGGAGGCCCACGGTCCCGCGGACCCTCGGCCCGGCGACGACGGAGGACTCGATGACGACGGCGGAAGACCCCGGGGCGCGGTTCCTCGAGGCCCTGCAGGACCCGGTGCCCGGCGAGCTCGCCGGCCCGGACATGCTGCCCACCCGGCTGGCCCGGGCCGCGGCGCGGACGCTGGAGCTGGACGGGGCCGGGCTGAGCATCCACGAGGGGGCCGGCCTGCGGACGCCGGTCGGGTCGAGCGACGACGCGGCCGCGCTGGCCGAGCGGCTGCAGTTCACCCACGGCGACGGGCCCTGCCTGCGGGCGCACGACACCGGGGAGGGCATCGCCTTCGACCTGGCCGACATCGAGCGCAACTGGCCGGACCTGCACGCCTCGCTGATCGGCGAGACCCCGTTCTCCGCGGTGCTGTCCCTGCCGCTGGCCCCGCCGCTGGGGCCCACCGTCATCCTCGACCTGTACGCGACCGACCCGCTGCGGCTGACCCGGGTGGCGCGCGACGACGTCGAGACGGTCCTGCTGTGCCTCACCGAGGAGCTCGTCCGCAGCAGCGAGGCGACCCCCGGGGGGACGAGCTGGTGGGACGCCCCGGACGCGCGCCGCCGGGTCGCGGTCTGGCAGGCGACCGGGATGCTCAGCGTCGCGCAGGGCATCGACGTGGTCGCCGCGCTCGCGGTGCTCCGGGCGCACGCGTTCGCGACCGGCCGGGTGGTCGACGACGTCGCGGCCGACGTCGTCGAGGGCCGCCTGGACCCGGCGACCCTGCTCGACTGAGCCGGGCGGGGCCGGTCCGCCGGCCCCGCCCGGCCCGGTCAGCGCCCGACGTAGGCGGCGAGGAAGAGCACGAACGCGCTCGACGCCAGCAGCAGCCGGGCGGGGGTCAGGCCGTTGACCAGGTTGGCGGTCGCCTCCACCCACGCCGGGCGGACCCCGGCCTCGCGGGCGCCGCGGCGCACGATCCGCACCTCGTCGGCCAGCAGCGCGGCCGAGGCACCGAGCATGGTCAGCCCGACGACGAGGAAGACCAGCGCCAGCCCCTCGCCGAAGGCGTCGGCGCGCCCGGCGAGGAGCACCGCGACGACCAGGCCCGCGACCAGTCCGAACAGCGCGCCGGCGGCCGGGGCCCACGGGCCCATCCGGGTCAGCGGGTCGCGGCGGCGGGCCCGGACGACGGGCGGCCGGGTGCTCACCGGCGTCGTCGGGAAGCCCGGCGGCACGGCGTCGGCGCCGGGGCCGTCGCCGGTGAGCGCCCAGGCGTCCGGCACGCCGGCGGGCTCGGCCGCCGGGTCGGACCCGCGGTCGGCCGCCGGGCCGGACACGGTCGGGGCCTCGGCCGTGGGCGCCTCCGGCACCGGTGCCTGCGCGCCGGCCGCGGTGGCGCCGGCGGGCACGGCGGGCGCCTCGGCGGTGTCGGCCGGGGCCGGCCCGGCCCCGGCGGCGCGCGGCTGGGGCGCCGTCTGCGGTGCCGACGGGCCGGTGCGACCCGACAGGCCGAAGTACGGCGGGATGGGGCCGGTCTCCATCGGCAGGCCGGCCGGGACGGGGGGTGCGCTGGGCTCGGACATCGCGGGCGACGCTAGGCGCGGCCACCGACGACGCCGGGACCCGCGCGGCGCGTGTCGACATCTCGTCGTGTCGCCACCTGTCCGTGTCGGCCAGGTGACTCACCGACAGAGCGACACGTCGACACCGGGGACCTCCGTCAGAGCAGGCGGCGGCTCTCCCGCGCGACGACCCGCAGCCAGCGGTACCCGTAGCCGTCGAGGGTGAGCTCGACCGAGCCGTCGTCGCCGATCGCCGTCGTCCGGGTGACCAGCAGGTCCTCCAGCCGGTGGGTCGAGTCGCAGCCGGGCAGGACCAGCGGCACGGTGCGCGGCTCGGGGCCGAGGTTGTGCACCGCGACCAGCGCGCCGTCGTCCCAGCTGGAGAGGCTGGCGAGCACCTCCGGGTGCGGCTGGCCGAGCACCTCGTAGCTGCCCCAGCCCAGCTCCGGGGACTCGCGGTAGCGGCGGATCAGCAGCCGCACGAACGACAGCAGCGAGTCCGGGTCGCGCCGCTGGTCGGCGACGTTGACGAACTCCGGGGAGAAGCCGCCCTCGACGACCGGGCCGGGCAGCCGCGACGGCGCGGCCGTGGAGAAGCCGCCGTTGCGGCCCGACGTCCACTGCATCGGGGTGCGGACGGCGAGCCGGCCCTCCGCGGCCAGGTTCTCGCCCATGCCGATCTCCTCGCCGTAGAACAGCACCGGCGTGCCCGGCAGCGAGAACATCAGGCTGTAGACCATCCGCACCCGCCGCGGGTCGCCGTCGAGCATCGGCGGCAGCCGCCGGGTGAGCCCGCGGCCGTAGACCTGCATCCGCTCCTCGGGGCCGAAGGCGGCGAAGACCTCCTGCCGCTCCTCCTCGCTCAGCTTGTCGAGGGTGAGCTCGTCGTGGTTGCGGACGAACATCCCCCACTGGTTGTCCGGGGAGACCTGCGGCCGGGCGGTGAGCGCGTCGACCAGCGGCGAGGCGTCGCAGCGGGCCAGCGACAGGTACATCGCCTGCATGGCGATGAAGTCGAACTGCATGGTCAGCTCGTCGCCGTCGACCCCGCCGAAGAACTGCTGCTGCTCCTCGTGCGGCAGGTTCACCTCGCCGAGCAGCACGGCCGCCTCCGCGCGCCGGGCGACGAGCGCGCGCAGGGCCCGCAGGTACTGGTGCGGGTCCTGGAACTCCGCGGCCTGCTGCTCGTCGATGCCCGAGGTCTCCAGCAGGAACGGGACGGCGTCCACCCGGAAGCCGTCGAGCCCCAGCTGCAGCCAGAAGCCCATGACCTTGGCGATCTCGTCACGGACCAGCGGGTTGGCGACGTTGAGGTCGGGCTGCTCCTTGTAGAACCGGTGCAGGTACCACTCCCCCGTCGGCTCGTTGAGCGTCCAGATGCTGTCCTCCTGGTCGGGGAAGACGACCTGGTCGGAGGTGTCCGGCGGCTCGTCCTCGCGCCACACGTAGAAGTCGTGGAACGGCGAGTCCTTGCTCCTGCGCGCCTGCTGGAACCACGGGTGCTTGATCGAGGTGTGGTTGACGACGAGGTCGGCGATCACCCGCATACCGCGGTCCTTGGCGGTGCGCAGCACCTCCACCAGGTCGCCGTGGGTGCCCAGCCGCGGGTCGACGCCGTAGAAGTCGGTGATGTCGTAACCGTCGTCGCGCTCGGCGGTCGGGTAGAAGGGCATCAGCCACAGGCAGGTCACGCCGAGGTCGGCGAGGTGGTCGATCCGCTGGGCCAGCCCCTGCAGGTCACCGCAGCCGTCGCCGTCCCAGTCCATGTAGGTCTCGACGTCGAGGCAGTAGACGACCGCCGTCTTCCACCAGAGGTCGGACGTGTCGGTGATGCGCATGCGCGGGGTTCCCCTCGGCTCGGGAGTGGCCGGCCACCTCGGCCGCGATCATGGGCGTGTGGCCGCTGGTCGTGGCGTTTCGGCGCGTGTCGGCGGCGACGACCCCATGATCGCGGGGGTCGGCGGGACGGCGGGTGGTGTCCGGGTCAGGCCATCGAGGACTGCAGCGGCTCCTGCCGCGGCCGCCACGGGGACGGCGGGCCCGCGGGGTCGATCGCCTGCGCCGGGGCCGGCGCGGTGACGTCGAGCTGCGGCAGCACGCGCTCCCCGAACGCGTCGAGGAACGCCGTCTGCTCCTTGCCGACGTGGTGCAGGTAGACCTCCTCGAAGCCCAGGTCGACGTACTCGGCGATCCAGGCGGCGTGCCGGTCGAGGTCGGCCGACACCCGGACGGCGTCGGTCACCCCCTGCGGCGTCACGTGCGCGCTGGCCTGCTCGAAGGCCTCGGGGCTGTCGAGGTCCCAGCACAGCGGCGGCGGGAACACGTTGCTGCGCCACTGGTCGTGGGCGATCGCCAGCGCCCGGTCGGGGTCGGGGTCCCAGGAGACGTGCACCTGCAGGACGAGCTTCCCGCGGCCCCCGGCGTCCCGGTAGGCGGCGATCATCTCGCGCAGCTTCTCGTGCGGCTGGTTGATGGTGACCAGGCCGTCGGCCCAGTCGGCGCCGCGGCGGGCGGTCTCGACGCTCACCGCGGGACAGATCAGCGCCGGCTGCGGGTCGGCGAGGGTGTACACCTTCGCGCGGTCGACGCGGACCAGGCCGTCGTGGCTGACCTCCTCGCCGGCCAGCAGCGCCCGGATGACGTCGACGCACTCGCGCAGCCGGGCGTCGCGCAGCTCCTTGCGGGGCCACGGGTCGCCGGTGACGTGCTCGTTCATCGCCTCGCCGCTGCCCAGCGCCACCCAGAAGCGGCCGGGGAACATCGCGCCGAGGGTCGCGATCGCCTGCGCCACGACCACCGGGTGGTAGCGCTGACCCGGGGCGTTCACCGCGCCGAAGGGCAGTCCGGTGGTCGCCATGGCCGCGCCCAGCCAGGACCAGGCGAAGCCCGACTCCCCCTGCCGCGGGTTCCAGGGGGTCAGGTGGTCCGAGCACATGGCGGCGGTGAAGCCCACCTCCTCCGCGTGCCGGACGGCGGCCAGCAGATCGCGCGGGTGCACCTGCTCGTGCGAGTTGTGGAACCCGAGGACGGTCATGCGGGCTGCCCTACCCGCGCCCGGGTGAGGCACTCCTGCCTCACCGCCCGGTCCCGGGGCCCCTGCCGCCGTCCGCCGGGGAGCCCGGCCGGCGCACGGGAGACTGGGCGGGTGCTGCCACCGCCCGGGACGCCGGGGACCGACCTCCCGGTCCGCGCCGCGCTGCCCGCACTCGCCGAGGCGCTGTCGGCCCGGGGCACCGCCGTGCTGGTCGCCCCGCCCGGCACCGGGAAGACCACGCTCGTCCCGCTCGCGCTGGCCGACCGAGCCGGCGGGCGGGTCCTCGTGGCCGAGCCGCGCCGCGTGGCCGCCCGCGCCGCCGCCGCGCGGATGGCCGCGCTCCTCGGCGAGGCCGTCGGCGGCCGGGTCGGCTACAGCGTGCGCGGCGACAGCCGGCGCAGCGCCGCCACCCGGGTCGAGGTGGTCACCACCGGCCTCCTCGTGCGGCGCCTGCAGGCCGATCCGGACCTGCCCGGGGTGGCCGCGGTCGTCCTGGACGAGTGCCACGAGCGGCACCTGGACACCGACCTCGCGCTCGCCCTCGCCCTGGACGTCCGCGGGGTGCTGCACCCGGACCTGCGGCTGGTGGCGATGTCGGCCACCGCGCAGGCCGGCCGGCTCGCCGCGCTCATCGGCGGCGGGGACGGTCCCGCGCCGGTCGTCGAGGCCCACGGGGCACTGCACGACGTCGAGGTGGTGCAGGCGCCGCCGCCCACGCCGGTGGACCCACCGCACGGTCTGCGCGTGGACCCGCGGCTGCTCGCGCACGTCGCGGCGACGGTCCGGCGGGCGCTGGCCGAGCGCGCCGGCGACGTGCTGGTGTTCCTGCCGGGCGCCGGCGAGATCGCGACGGTGGCCGGCCGGCTGGGCGGCGTGGACGCCGACGTGCTGCCGCTGCACGGCCGGCTGCCGGCCGCCGCGCAGGACGCCGCGCTGCGGGCCGGCCCCCGGCGCCGGGTCGTGCTGGCCACCGCCCTGGCCGAGAGCAGCCTGACCGTTCCCGGTGTCCGGGTCGTCGTCGACGCCGGGCTGGCCCGCGTGCCCCGGGCCGACCTGGCCCGCGGGCTCGGGTCGCTGGTCACCGTGCGCGCCTCCCGCGCGGCGGTCACCCAGCGCGCCGGCCGCGCCGGCCGCGAGGCCCCCGGCACCGTCTACCGCTGCTGGACCGCCGCCGAGCACGACCGGCTGCCCGCGCACGATGAGCCGGAGGTGGCCGTCGCCGACCTGACCGCCTTCGCGCTCGAACTGGCCTGCTGGGGCGCGCCCGGCGGCGAGGGGCTCGCGCTGCTCGACCGCCCGCCGCCGGCGGCGCTGCTCGTGGCCGGGGAGGCGCTGCAGGGCCTGGGCGCCGTGGACGGCGAGGGCCGCGCTACCGCTCGGGGACGCGCGCTGACCGCCGTCGGGGTGCACCCGCGGCTGGCCCGCGCCCTGCTGGACGGCGCGCCGCTGGTGGGCCGCCGGCGCGCGGCCGAGGTCGTCGCGCTGCTGTCGGCGGAGCCGCCGTCGCGGACCGACGACCTCGTCGCCACCTGGCGGGCGCTGCGCTCGGGCGCCGACCGCGCCGCAACCGCCCGCTGGCGGGACGAGGTCGCCCGCCTCGAACGCGCCGCCGGCGACACCGGCGCGCCCCGGCTGGCCGACGACACCGCGGCCGGGCTGGTCGTCGGCCTGGCCCACCCCGGGCGGCTGGCCCGGCTGCGGCCGGGCAGCACCACGACCTACCTGATGGCCGCCGGCACCGGCGCCGAGCTGGCCCCCGGCACGGCGCTGGCCGGGGCGCCGTGGCTGGCCGTCGCCGTGGCCGACCGCGCCCCCGGCCGGCGCGACGCCCGGGTGCGGGCGGCCGTGGCCATCGACGAGGCCACCGCGCTGGAGGCCGGCGGGCCGCTGCACGCCGAAGGCGACGAGGTGACCTGGCGCGAGGGGACCGTGCACGCCGCCCGCGTCGAGCGGCTGGGCGCCGTCGTGCTGGCCGAGCGGCCGCTGCGCGAGCCCGACCCCGCGGCCGTGACGGCCGCGGTCGCCGAGGGGCTGCGCGCGGAGGGCGTGGGGGTGCTCCCCTGGACACCGGCGGCGCGCCGGCTGCGCGACCGCCTCGCCGCCGCGCACGCCGGCCTCGGGGAGCCGTGGCCCGCGGTCGGCGACCCGGAGCTGCTCGCCGCGGTCGACGTCTCCGCGGTCCGGGGCCGCGCCGACCTGGCCCGGGTCGACGTCACCGCGGCGCTGCGGTCGCTGGTGCCCTGGCAGGTGGCCGGCGACCTCGACGCCGTCGTCCCCGACACGGTGACGATGCCGACCGGCTCCCGCATCCGCGTCGACTACACCGACCCGCTCGTGCCCACCCTGTCGGTGCGCGTGCAGGAGGTGTTCGGGTGGGCGCGCACGCCCGTGGTGGCCGGTCGACCGCTGCGCCTGCAGCTGCTCTCCCCCGCGCAGCACGTCGTCGCCACGACGACCGACCTCGCCGGCTTCTGGGTCACCGGGTACCCGGCCGTGCGCAGCGAGCTCCGCGGCCGCTACCCCCGCCACCCCTGGCCGGAGGACCCGGCGTCGGCCGCCCCCACGACCAGGGCCACGCCGCGGGCGCGGCCCTCGCGGTGAGGCCGGACCGAGAGCGGCGCCACGGCGCGCTTGCACTGCGCCGAGCGGGGGCGGCGGTGAGGATCGGGGGGTGACAGGCACCCCGACGACGGACGAGTGGGGAATCGATGCCCGCTGGGTCGACGCCCTCGACGAGGAGCACACGGTCGCGCAGGCCACCATCGACCGGCTGCGGGAGGTGATCGGCACCCCGCCCGACGACCTGGAGGACCGGGCGCCCATCGTGGCCCTCCCCGGCGACGTGCTCGAGGTCGACGAGGCCGAGGTGACCCTGGAGGACGGGTCCACCCGGCACGTCGACGGCGAGCTCGACGACGACTTCCCGCTCGGCTACCACTGGCTGCAGGCCCCCGGCGGGCACCGGCGCCGGCTGATCGTCACGCCGGGCCGGTGCTGGCCGCCCGAGCGCACCTGGGGCTGGGCGGTGCAGCTGTACGCCGCCCGCAGCCGCGCCAGCTGGGGCATCGGCGACCTCGCCGACCTGCGCGCCGTCCGGGAGATGGCCGCCGCACAGGGCGCCGGGTTCGTGCTGGTCAACCCGCTGCACGCCGTCGCCCCCACGCCGCAGCAGGAGGCCAGCCCCTACCTGCCGGCCACCCGCCGCTTCCGCAACCCGCTGTACCTGCGCGTGGGCGAGGTGCCCGGCGCCTCGGCGGTCGACCTCGACGAGGACGCCGGGCGGGCGCTGAACGACACCGCGCTGATCGACCGCGACGCGATCTGGGCCCGCAAGCGCGAGGTGCTGCGCCGGGTGTTCGACGCCACCGGCCGCGACGACCCGGCCTTCCCCGACTGGTGGTGGCACCAGGGGCAGAAGCTGCAGGACTGGGCGACGTGGTGCGCCCTCGCCGACGAGCACGGGCCGGACTGGCACACCTGGCCGCCGGCCCTGCGCGACCCGCGCAGCGAGGAGGTCGGCCGCTTCGTCGCCGAGCACGAGCGCGACGTCGCCTTCCACGCCTGGTTGCAGTGGTGCCTGCAGCTGCAGCTGGAGCGGGCGACCGAGGGCATGACCGTGATCCAGGACCTGCCGATCGGCGTCGCGGGCGGCGGCGCCGACGCCTGGGCGTGGCAGGACGTGCTGGCCCGGGGCGTGAGCGTCGGCGCCCCGCCGGACGCCTTCAACTCCCAGGGCCAGGACTGGGGCTCCCCGCCGCTGGTGCCGTGGCGGCTGCGGCTGGCCCACTACGAGCCGTTCGTCGAGTCGATCCGCGCCACGATGGCCGGGGCAGGCGGCCTGCGCATCGACCACGTCATGGGCCTGTTCCGGCTGTGGTGGGTGCCGGCCGGGGGCCCGGGGCTCGGCGGGGGACCCACCGACGGCGCGTACGTGCGCTACCCGGCCGAGGACCTGCTCGGCATCGTCGCGCTGGAGAGCCACCGGGCGCGGGCGCTGGTGGTCGGCGAGGACCTGGGCACCGTGGAGGACGGCGTCCGCGAGGCGATGGCCGAGCACGGCATCCTCAGCTACCGCCTGCTGTGGTTCGAGGACGACGAGCCGGCGCGGTGGCCGGTCGGGGCGATGGCCGCCATCACCACCCACGACCTGCCGACCGTGGCCGGCCTGTGGAGCGGCGCGGACCTCGCCGAGCAGCGCGAGCAGGGAACGGGCACCGACGAGGAGCTCGAGCGCGGCCGTGCCGGGCTGCTCGGCCGGCTGCCCGGGGTGGCGGAGGAGGCCACGCCGGCGACGGCGGTGCGCCGGGCGCACGAGGCGCTGGCGACGGCGCCCTCGCTGCTGCTTTCGGCCACGCTGGAGGACGCCGTCGCCGACGAGCGCCGGCCCAACATGCCGGGGACCACCGACCGGCCCAACTGGTGCCTGCCGCTGCCGGTGCCGGTCGACGACCTGCCGGAGCACGAGCTGCTGCAGACGGTGGCCCGCACCCTGGCCGACGGCGCCGCGCGCACCGCCGCCGAGGACGCCGCGGGCGACTGACCCGGAGCTCTCACCACGCTCTGGCAGTGCCCACCCCGGGTGGGCACTGCCAGAGCGTGCGTCGGGCTCCCCGCAGCCTCTCCGCATCGCCGCTGCGACGCCGACGTGTCGACCGAACACACGTTCGACCGGCGTGCCAGACTCCTCCCGTGGCGGGAGGGATGCATCGAGGGCGGTCGGGGCGCTCCCTGGGTGAGCGGGCGGCCCGCTCCGGCGCGCCCGCGGCCGAGGAGGACTGGGACGCACCCTTCCCGGCCGCCGCGACGCCGCCGCGGGACGCCCGACCCCACGAGCCCCGGCCGGCCGTGCAGTCGGCCGCGGCGCCGTCACCAGCACCGCCCGACGTCCGGGACCTGCCCGCCCCGCCGCCGGTGGTGCGGCGGGCCGACGGCCGCGGCCGGCACTGCTGGGTGCACGACCCGCCCGGCGCCCCCGGCGTGTGGCCCGGGCTGCTGGTGGAGTGGCGGCAGACCGACGAGGGCTGGTACGGCCGGGTGGCGTTCACCGTCGCGGGCCGGGCCGGGTCGGTGCTGATGGAGGCCTGGTTGCCGGCGTCCGCGCTCGAGCAGCGCTGACGGCGGTTACCGGAGGCGGCCCCGGGCTATGGCGGAGGGCGGCACACCCGATGAGAGCGGAGGACCGCGATGAGCACCCCGGACGAGCCGACGCTCGACGACGTCATGACCCCCCACGAGTCCGCGCCGCGCGACCGCAGCCAGCACGCCGGCGGCTACGACCGCCCCAACGACGACGCGCTGCAGCACCGCACCGAGCAGGAGCGGCAGGCGGTGGGGTCCGACGACGCCGACCCGGCCGGCGACCAGATCCACTCGGCCGAGGCCTGAGCGGAGCGGCGGCGCCCACCTCCTGGGGCGGGCGCCGCCGGTCAAGGGCCGTTCCTAGTCCGTGATCCGGTCCTCGTCGACGGGGCCGCCGACGTAGGACGGGTCGATCGGGTAGCTGGCCAGGCAGATGTAGCGGGCAAGGTCGAAGTCGCCCACCTCCGCGTTCGGGACCTCGTGAGACCCCTCGGTCAGCGGGTAGCCGTGCTCGGCCAGACACGACTCCACGAGGGCCTCGCTCTGCTCGGGCGTGACCAGTCGGAGGACCGGCACGTCCGGTGGATCGGTGATGCCGAGGTCGGCGGCGAGGGTGGCGAGCTGCTCCTCCACGCTCGGCGTGGTCAGGGCCCCGGGCGTGGGAGCCGGTGCGCCAGCGGGAGCCGCGGCGTCGCCGGTGGCGGGTTGATCGAGCAACGCACCGCCGACGGGAACGGCCGCGACCACGAGGGCCGCTCCGAGGGCGGAGGCGAGGGCGACGCCGGCCCGGCGACGGGCGGTCGTCCGGCGGAGGTCCTCGACGCGCTCCAGCAGGTCGCCGGACGGCTCGCCGACCAGCTCGGCGTCGCGGCGCAGCGCGTCGCGCAGGTCGCTGCTGTTCATCGCACTT
This sequence comes from Blastococcus sp. SYSU D00695, assembly GCF_054050555.1. Taxonomy (NCBI): domain Bacteria; kingdom Bacillati; phylum Actinomycetota; class Actinomycetes; order Geodermatophilales; family Geodermatophilaceae; genus Blastococcus; species Blastococcus sp. SYSU D00695. The sequence continues at coordinate 50,785 of NZ_JBJGZP010000013.1, forward strand.
CCTCTCGCTGCAAGGTGTCTCCGGTGGACGGGCTGAGTGCGACGCGCAGGCGGGCGAGGCCGCGCGATGCCTGGCTCTTCACCGAGCCGATCGAGCAACCCAACGCGGCCGCCGTCTCCGCCTCGGACAGGTCCTCGTGGTAGCGAAGGACGATCACGGCCCGCATCCGCGGCGGCAGGGCGTCCAGCGCCGCCAGCGCCCGGCCCGGCACGGCCAGCGATTCGCCGTGGGGCGCGTGGTGGTCGGGCAACTGGTCGACCAGCACCTCGCTCACCCGCCGACGGCGAAGCCAGCTGGCCTGGGTGGTGACCAGCACCCGTCGCACGTAGGGATAGGCGGCCTGGTGGTCAGCGATCTTCGACCAGCGCCGCGACGTCTTCACCAGCGCCGTCTGCAGCAGGTCCTCCGCCGACCAGCGGTCACCGGTCAGCAGATAGGCCACCCGGAGCAGCGCGGGCGACCACTGCCTGACGAAGTCGGCGAAGTCGGCCTCGTCCTCCCTGACCACAGCACCCCCAGTCCGGCACCCCGACCGGGCGCGCTCCCACCTCTACACACGCCCGATCCGGCCGGGAGGTTGAGAGGGCAGCTGACTTCATCACCCCCGCCCCCTGACCGCGTGAGTCGGCAGCCCCACGAGCGCCTGCGGGTCGCCGGCCGGCGTGGCGGACGCGCACGGCCTGGTGCTGACCGGCGCCTCGCCGGCGGACCCGGCGGCTTGGCAGGACGCCCTCGGCGAGTGCGCACGACTGCGCTGCCCCTACGCCGCCGACCGGGTGGCCGCCGCCACCGTGCCGGGCGCGGTCAAGGTCTGCGACAGCGACTTCTCCGAGGCCCACCTCGCCCCGACCACGCCCGAAGGCGCCCCGGACATCGGCGCCTGGCGCCGCAGCACGGAGGAAGTCGGCATTCGCATGGGCTGCCTCCATACCCACCACGTCACCTTGCTGCCGAACTCAGCGCGGGGTGAGCGCGCGCGTGCGGCCCAGGACCACGGTGAGCGCCAGCGCCGCGAGGGTCGCGCCGCCGGCCAGCCACGCGACCGCCGGCCAGCCCCCCGCGGCCCACGCCCGCCCGGCCACCGTGCCGCCCACCGAGGAGCCGACGTAGTACCAGAACGAGTACAGCGACGCGGCCTGCCCGACCGGGCGCCCGCCGGACGCGGCCCGGGCGGCCACCCAGGAGCTGGCCACCCCGTGCGCGGCGAAGAAGCCCGTCGTCAGCACGCACAGCCCGGCGACGAACAGCCACAGCGGCGCCGCCAGGGTCAGCAGCACGCCCAGGAGCATGACGCCGGCGGCCGGCGGCACGACCCGCCGCGGCGTCCAGCGGCCGGCCAGCGCGCCGGCGGCCGGCGAGCTCGCCGAGCCGAGCAGGTAGGCCAGGAACACCAGCCCGGCCACCGACGGCGCGAGCGCGTAGGGCGGCTCCTCCAGCCGGAACGTCGCCGCGTTGTAGACGGCGACGAAGCCGCCCATGAGCAGCGCCGCCACCGCGTACAGCCCGACCAGCACGGGATCGGTGAACGCGGCCAGCAGCCGCCGCACCGGGCGGCCCGACCGCGGCAGCGGCCGGAACCGCCGCGACGGGGGCAGCAGCACCCACACCGCCGCCGCGCAGGCCGCCGCGAGCGCCGCGATCCCGCCCATCGTCGTCCGCCAGCCGCCGAGGTCGGCCAGCAGCCCGCCGAGCACCCGCCCCGACAGCCCGCCGATCGCGGTACCGCCGACGTACAGGCCGATGGCGCGCGCGGAGACCGACGGGTGCAGCTCCTCCCGCAGGTAGGCGACGCCGACGGCGGGCAGCCCGGCCAGCGCGAACCCCTGCAGCCCGCGGACGACGAGCAGCAGCTCCCACGTCGGGACGACGGCCAGCAGCAGCGCGAGCGCCACCGACGCGGCGAGACCGGCGCGCAGGACGACGGTGCGACCGCGGCGGTCCGACAGCGGTCCCAGCACCAGCAGGCCCACGGCCAGCCCGCCGGTGGCCACCGAGACCGCGAGCGTCGCCCCCGCCGGGCTCACCCCGAACGCCCGGGTGAGCTCCGGCAGCAGCACCTGCGGCTCGTACAGCAGCGCGAACACCGCGAGCCCGGCCAGGAACACCGCCAGCGAGGCGCGGCGCAGCTCCGTGGACCCGGCGCGGTGCCCCTCCGGGAGCTCCCCGGCGCCCGGCGGTGACGCCGCCCGCGGGCCGGGAGCGGGCAGGGCGGCGGGCACCCGCCCATCGTGCGCCGCCGTCCGGGCGCGGGTGCCACCGCCCGGACCGCCCCTGCTCCCGGGACCCGCGCGTGCTCCCGGGACCCGCGCGTGCTCCCAGGACCGGCTGGGACCATGGGCACCGTGACCCCCACCCGGCTGCGCCTCGGCGCCCTGCTCTGGTTCTGCACCCTGCAGTTCTTCGTCGTCGAGGCGATCGCCGTGGCGCGGTACCCGCTGCCCTACTCCCGGGTGGACGACGTCCTCGGCCTGCTCGGCACGTCGGCGTCGGACGGCCACGTGCTGATGAACGCCTCCTTCGTGGCGCAGGGGCTGCTGGTCCTGGGCGGGCTCGTGCTGCTGCGACCGGCGCTGGTCGGGCGCGGCGCGCAGGTGGCCACCGCGATGCTGGCCACGGCCGCGGCCGGTCTGGTCGTCGTCGGGCTGGTCCCGCTGAGCGGCGACGACACCTGGCACCGGTTCGGCATGTTCCTGGCCCTGTTCGGCGGCGGCCTCGGGCTGATCGGCCTGGCGTACGGGGTGCGGCCGCGGTCGGAGGCGCTGGGCACCGTCCTGGCGCTGCTCGGCCTCCTCACCACCGCGATGAGCGTCTTCTCCCTCGCCGGCGTCACCGGCTACCTCGGCGAGGGCGGCACCGAGCGCGCCGCGGCGTACCCGCTGCCCATCGGCCTGGCGCTGACCGGGATCGCCCTGCTGTGGCTCGCCCGGCGCCCCACCGTGGCCGTCGACGGGCCCACCACCGGCCGCCGCGCCCGGCGTGAGCAGGAGCGGGTCGAGCGGGCCCGGCGGGCGCGCGAGCGCGACGCGGCGCTGGAGGCCGCCGCGGCCCGCGCCGCCGCGGAGCGGACCGCCCCCGACGCGCCGGCGCAGCCGGCCCGCCCACCCCGGGACGGCGCCGCGGGCGCCCCCGCCACCGGCCCGGGCACCGCCGCCGCCCAGACCCCCTCGGCGCAGGACCCCGCAGCCCAGGACCCGGCAGCCCAGGACCCGGCAGCCGAGGACGACGACTTCGACCCCGACGACCCGTGGGCGACCCCCCGGCGGCGCGAGCCCTGAGCGGCCCGGTCCGCGCGGGTCGCGGCGGGCCCCGCGGGGACCCGAGGATGGGCCCATGAGCGCCGAGGACCCCGCGACGATGCACGTCATCCCCGTCGACGAGTGCTACCGCCTGCTCGGCACGCACGAGCTCGGCCGGCTCGGGATCAACGCCGAGCACTTCCCGATCGTGGTGCCGGTCAACTACGCCCTGGACGGCACGACGATCGTCATCCGCACCCAGCCGGGCAGCAAGCTCACCGCCGCCCGGCACGCCAACGTGGTGTTCGAGGTCGACGAGGTGGACCGCCGCACCCGCAGCGGCTGGAGCGTGCTGGTCCGCGCGCTGGCCGAGGAGGTCGGCGACGAGCACCGCGCCGAGCTGGTCGCCCGCACCCGCGCCGCGGACGTCCGGCCGTGGGCGCCGGGCGAGCACGGCCACTGGTTGCGCCTCATCCCGCAGGAGGTCTCCGGACGGCGGATCGTACCCGGCGAGCTGCCGCCGGCGGTCGACCCCCGCGCCTACCTCTGAGGGAGGGGCGGCCACGCCCGCACGCGCGGGACCGGCCAGGATGGGCCGCATGACGTCTGCGCAGAAGCTCCGGGTGCTGGTCGGCTACGACGGGTCGCCGAGCGCGGTGAACGCCATCGAGGCCGCCGCACGCCTGACCCCCACCGCCGCGGCGACGGTCCTCCACCTGTGGGAGCCGCCCTTCACCTCCCCGCAGCTGCGGCAGCGGCTGGCCGGCCGGGCGGCGGACCTGGAGCAGCTGGGCGCGCTGCTGGAGCAGGAGGGCCGCGCGGAGGCCGAGCGGCTGGCCGGCAACGGCGTCGCCCTGGCCCGCGCCGCCGGCTGGGACGCCGAGCCGCTGGTGCTGCGCTCCTACGGCGGGGACGGCTACCAGTTCGCCCGGGCGGCACAGGAGCGGTCCGCCGACCTGGTCGTCGTGGGCTCCCGGGGGCTGACCGGGCTCAAGGCGATCATGGGCAGCGTCTCCGAGCTCGTGGTGCACGTCAGCCCGGTGCCGGTCCTCGTCGTCCCGTACCCGCTGACCACCGTCGAGTGGACGGCGGCGGCGTCCGGACCGGTCGTCGTCGGCACGGACGGCTCGACGACCGCCGCCCGCACCGCCGAGGCCGTCGCCCGGCTGTTCCCCGACCGGGAGCGGCTGCTGGTGGGCGTCGAGGAACCCGGCGAGGGCCCCGGCCCGTCCGCGCCCGACGGCGCCGAGCTCATCACCGTCCCCCGGCACGGCCGCCCCGGCAGCGAACGGGCGACCGCCGCGGCCCTGGCCGGGTTCGCCGCGCAGCGCTCCGCCGGCCTGCTCGCCGTGGGCAGCCGCGGCCACTCCACCGGGCACGAGCTGCTGCTGGGCAGCGTGGCGCGCGAGGTGCTGCACTGCGCCCACCGGCCGGTGCTCGTCGTGCCGGCGGCGCGCGAGGGCTGACGCCCCGGGCCCCGGGCCCCGGTCCCCCGCGGCACCGCCGTCCCCGGGGGACCGGGCCCGGCCGTCCGCGGGCGCGACGGTCCCCCGGACGCCGCGCCGCGTCAGCCGCGCAGGTGCGCGGTGTAGGTGCGGGTGCCGCGCTCGCCGCCGGCCGCCAGCGCCGCGCCGTCCCGGAACGCCGCGCTCAGCCGCCCGGGCACCGGCGTGGACACCACGTGCGTGCCCGGCTCGCGGGCCGCGGCCCACGCCCGCGCGACGTCGGCGACGGCCAGCTCCTCGGGGCCGCCGAACTCCACGACGTCGCCGGTCGGCTCCTGCCGGGTGACCCGCGCGAGGAAGCCGGCGACGTCGGCGACGTCGACCGGCTGCACCCGCCAGTTCATCGGCACCGGCAGGACCGGGCCCTTGCGGGCCGAGGCGAGCAGCTCGTCGACGAAGCCGTGGAACTGGGTGGCCCGCACGACCGTCACCGGCAGCCCCGACGCCAGCAGCACCTGCTCGGCGGCGAACTTGGCCCGGTAGTAGCTCCACGGGATCCGGTCGACGCCGACGATCGACACGTACACCAGGTGCCGCAGCCGCGCCCGGTCCACCGCCTGCACCAGCCGGCGCGTGCCCGCGACGTCGACCTGCCAGGCGTCGCGCGGGTCGCTGGCCGCGTGCACCACGACCTCCGCCCCGGCCAGGGCGGTGGGCAGGTCGAAGCCGGTGGCGAGGTCGCCGCGCACCCCGCCGGGGCCGGTCCCCCGCCGCGACATGAGCCGCAGCCGGTCGCCGTCGCGCTGCAGGGCCTGCACCAGGGAGGGGCCCAGCCGGTTCGAGGCCCCTGTCACCAGAACGTCCACGGCGCACAGTGTGGCGGGACCGGTCCGTCCGGGGACACCGGCGTGCCGCTGGGGGGCGCGTCCCGGCGGGGGATAGCGTTGCGCGGTGACGGTCACCGACGTGCCCCTCGACCCCCCTGGCACGGCCGGTGCCGGCGGCCCGGTACCCGAGTGCGACGCCACGCGGCGGATCGGCAACCTCGTGCGGGACGCGCGCCGCCACCGCGGCCTCACCCAGGCGCAGCTGGCCGAGCGGCTGGGCACCGACCCCGCCGCGATCGCGCGCATCGAGCAGGGCGGCCAGGACGTCACCCTGGAGCTGCTGGGCCGCCTGTCCGAGGCGCTGGACAGCGAGCTGATCACCGTCGGCCCGAGCGGCCCCGCGCACCTGCGGGTCACCGGCGGGACGCCGCTGCGGGGCCGGGTCACGGTCAAGTCCTCGAAGAACGCCGCCGTCGCACTGCTGTGCGCCGCGCTGCTCAACCGCGGCCGCACGACCCTGCGCAACGTCGCCCGCATCGTCGAGGTCGAGCGGATCCTCGACGTGCTGCGCTCGATCGGCGTCTCGGCCGTCTGGGACGCCGACGGTCACGACCTCACCCTCGTCGTCCCCGACGAGCTGGACCTGGCCGGCATCGACGCCGACGCCGCCCGCCGGACCCGCAGCATCATCATGTTCCTCGGGCCGCTGCTGCACCGCGCCGGCAGCTTCCGGCTGCCCTACGCCGGCGGCTGCGACCTCGGCACCCGCACCGTCGAGCCGCACATGATCGCGCTGCGCCACTTCGGCCTGCAGGTGGAGGCGCACGCCGGGGAGTACCGGGCCACCGTGGCGCCGCCGGCGACCGCCGACCACACGATCGTGCTGACCGAGCGCGGCGACACGGTCACCGAGAACGCGCTGCTGGCCGCCGCCCGCACCGACGGCACCACCACCATCCGCAACGCCAGCTCCAACTACATGGTCCAGGACCTGGTCCTGTACCTGCAGCTGCTCGGGGTGGACATCGAGGGCCTGGGGACGACGACGCTGGTCGTGCGCGGCCGGCCGGTGCTCGACGCCGACGTCGACTACACGATCAGCGAGGACCCGGTCGAGGCGATGAGCCTGCTGACCGCCGGCATCGTCACCCGCTCCGAGCTGACCGTGTGCCGGGCGCCGGTGGAGTTCCTGGAGATCGAGCTCGCCGTCCTCGCCGAGATGGGCCTGCGCTACACGCTGTCGCCGGAGTACCGGGCGGCCAACGGCCACACCCGGCTGGCCGACGTCACCATCGCGCCGTCGGACCTGCGGGCGCCGATCGACAAGATCCACCCGATGCCGTTCCCCGGCCTCAACATCGACCACCTGCCGTTCTTCGCGGTGATCGCCGCGGCGGCCGAGGGCTCGACGATGATCCACGACTGGGTCTACGACAACCGGGCGATCCACCTGTCGGACCTGACCCGGCTCGGCGCCGACGTCCGCCTGCTGGACCCGCACCGGGTGCTGGTCGGCGGCCCGACACGGTGGCGCGCGGCCGAGGTGGTCTGCCCGCCGGCACTGCGGCCCGCGGTCTGCCTGCTGCTCGGCATGCTCGCGGCGAAGGGCACCTCGGTGCTGCGCAACGTCGACATCATCGCGCGCGGCTACGAGCACCTCTACGAGCGACTGGTGGAGATGGGCGCCTCGATCGAGGTCTTCCGCGACTCGTGACGGACCCCGTGCCCCCCGGCCACTCGCAGGCTCGCGGCGGGCCCCTGCACGCGGGCCGGCGGCCGTGACCTGTGCGGTCAGGCGGCCGTGGGGAGGGTGACGCCGAAGCCGGTGAGGGCCAGGCGCAGCAGCACCGGGCCGGGGCGGCGCAGGTCGGCCACCCGCGCCGCGCTCAGCGCCTCGAGCTCGGCGACCCGGGCGGCCAGCGCCTGCGGCCCGCGCAGCCGGGCGGCGTGCAGCGCCGTCGCGTTGGCCCACACCTTGCGCCGCGACTCGCGCAGCAGGACCCGCGCGGCGCCGCGGTTGAGCCCCACCGCCAGCCGGTCGACGACGGTGCGACGGCTGCCGGCCGCCTGCAGCGCCACGTCCTCGGCGGCGACCCGGCCGGCGAGGACGGCGTCGATCCGCTCGTGGTCGCGCTCGCGGCGGGCCAGCACGGCCGGGTCGGCGAACTCCGTGGCCGGGATCACCCGGACCAGCGACTGCGGCAGGTCGCAGTTGATGTGCGCGTTCATCCCGAGCAGCACGTGCGCCTCCGGTCGGGCGCCGGCCCGGGTGCCGAACGCCGGCCGCCACGGCTCCGGCGCGGTCGCGGGGTCGCGGCGGTGGGCCTCCAGCGCGTCGAGGTAGAGCCCGGCGAAGTCGACGTCCCAGGCGCTGACCCAGGCCGGGTCCTCGAACGCGCCGGCGTCGATGGCCGCGCCGACCGCCCGCGTGGTGCGCAGGTAGGTGCCGAGGAAGAACCGCGCCGGGTCGCCCGCGGCCGCCATCGGCGCGAGCAGGTCCTCCATCCGCGCCACGAGCGCGTCGACGGCCTCCGTCATGGTGCCAGGCGCAGCCCGCCGGTCGGGCCGGCCCCGTCGCCGGGGCCCGCCGCGAGCGCGCGGGCGGTGGGGAGCACCGGGGGCCTCCGGCTAGATGAGCGCGTCGAGGCCGTCGTCGGGGGGCAGCAGTCCGGCGTCCACCGGCGGCCGGTGCGGCTGGTCCAGGCCGCGCATGCGCGCCGCGTGCAGGGCCAGCAGCAGGTTCAGCCGCAGCGTGGGGTCGGTGGTGAACGGCCCGAGCAGCCGCTCCAGCTTCCCGATCCGGTAGCGCATCGTGTTGTAGTGGAAGTGCAGCCGGCGCGCGGACTCCGCGACGTTGAGGTTGGTCTCCAGCAGCACCCGCAGCGTCTCGCGCAGGTCGGCGGAGTCGGGGTCGGTGGCGTCGGCGAGCGCGCCGAGCACCTCGTCGACGTAGGTGCGCAGCTCGGTGCTGTCCGGGATGAGCGAGAGCAGCCGGAAGACGCCGAGCTGGTCGAAGTGCGTGACCGCCGCCGGCCCGTGGATCTCCTGGCCCACGCCCAGCGCGCGCTGCGCCTGCTGGTAGGCCTCGCCCACCGCGGACAGCGACCCCGCCGGCCGGCCGATCCCGGTCGCCAGCACGCGGCCCACCCGGCGGACCCGGGCGTTGACCCGGGACGTGACCGCCGCGACCAGCGAGCTGATCTCCTCGGGGCTGCGCCCGTCGAGGGGCAGCACGGTGACGATCTCGGTGGACAGGCCCGCCACGGCGGCGCCGGCCACCTCGCCCTCCAGCGCCGACCGCCAGCCGTCGGCCAGCCGGTCCAGCACGTCCAGGGCCCGGGTGGGGTCGGCCGTGGGGTCGGCGGCGGTCTCGGTGGCGGTCACCAGGACGACGACCGGGCCGTCCAGGCGCCAGCCGAACGAGCGCGTCTGGGCGAGCACCCGCTCGGTGTGCCGCAGCGAGCCGGCGACCAGCCGCCGGACCAGGTCGCCCTGGAAGCGGAGCTCGACCGAGTGCACGGCCTGCTGGCGGATGACCGAGAGGGCCGCGACGACGGCGGCCCGCTCGAGCACCCCGCCGGCGCCCCACGGCAGCGGCCCGGTCCGGTCGACGGCGACCAGCCAGCCCTGGCGCTGGTCGCCGGCGACGATCGGGGCGACGGCGTACTCCCCCACCCCGCCGGGCAGCTCGTGGTGGCCCGGTACGAGGAGGATGCCGTCGGCCGGGGACAGGTCGGCGCCGGCGAGCACCTCGGCCGGGGTGACGACGGCCTGCACTGCCCGCTGGCCGGAGATCCGCCGCGCGGGGGCCATCTCGGCCATCAGGTCGTCGGCGGCGGCGTCGAGCAGCCAGAGCCAGTCGCTGATCTCGGCGACGTCCTCGGGCGGGCCGGCGCTGGTGACGATCTCGCGGTCGGGGCCCAGCCCCAGGACGGCGGCGCCCTCCAGGTAGTCGGCGAGCTGCTCGGTGACCTCGGCCAGTCCGCCGCCGCTGAGCGCGACGTCGATGAACTGGTCGTGCATCCGCAGGGACAGCGCCAGCGCCTCGGCCTGCTTGCCGACGACCGCGCCCAGGACCTCGGAGACGACCTCGTCCATGCGGGCGGTGGCCGGCACCGCCAGGACGGGGAGGCCGCGCCGGTCGGCCTCGGCGAGCACCTCCGGGGGGACCGGCGCCGGCCCCTCGGCCCGCCGGAAGGCCAGGCCCGCGGTGCCCATGGACACCAGCCGCTCGACCAGGGCGCGGCAGTTGGCCGCGTCCGCGGACGGGAGCCGGCTGCCCAGGACCACCAGCACGTCCGGGCCCGCCACCGCCAGCGGGTCCGCCGGGTCGTCGACGACCATGTGCCGGACCAGCCGGGAGCGGCCGGCCGCCCCGGCGACGAGCTCCGTCCCGGCCAGGCCGGGCAGGCGCAGCGCCTCGTCGAGGGGCAGCCCCGAGCGCTCCTGCCAGCTGGCCTGCTGCGGCCGGACGTCGGTCACCGGGCCCCCTGCCGGACGGCCCCAGCCGTCGTGTTTGACTGCCGCTCGCCTCGGGTACAGACCATGGCCACGTTGACGCTGCGCAGTTGGCTCGTCACCGTGCGTATCTCTCCCCTGCGAGTCGTGACTCTGTGTGAGCGTCCGCGTACATGTAGCTCGTGTGGTCGCTCCACGATTGGCGCCATTCTGTCAGTAGTCCCCGGGCAGCCGTACCCATTCTTGGCGAGATCCGCCATATTTCGGCCCGCGACGCGCCGAATAGGTTCGAAGTCCGGATCCACCCCGCTCGCTGGATGGTAGGTGGCCACCGTTCCCGCGGAGCCCCGACCCCCGGTGGAGGGGCGGCACCGGGCGGGGGCTCCGAACAGGGAGGGCCCGCGCCGATCCGACGGGGAAGGGCCCTCGATGCGCACCGTCCACGACAGCACCCCGGCCGCCGCCGGCACCTCGACGCCGCGGGGGCGGGCCGCACGAGCCGGCGTCCCCACCATCCCGCTGCCGCGCGAGTCCGCGCAGGCCACCGCGCGCACCGCGCCCGTCTCCCGCCCCGCGAGCGCCGTGCCGGCCTCGGCCAGCACCGGCATCGCCGACCTCCTGCGCGGCCCGGTCCGCCCGGCGCGCGTCCTCACCAGCCTCCCGGCCGCGGTGTACCTGCAGGTCACCACCGAGCGCGGTCCGGACGTCGTCGGCGTGCTGACCAGCGACGCCGCCCGCCTCCCGCTGGGCTGCGTGCTCTTCCGGCCGAGCAACGGCCGGCCGCTCGTGGCCCTGCCCGCCGGCGCCCCGGCCGAGGTCGGCGGCGGCCGGATCGTCGTCGGGGACCTGGCGGTCAGTGCCGCCGCCTGGTGGGACGCCCGCCCCAAGCTCCCCAGCGCCCGGCCGGCCCTGCTCCCCGAGGGCGTCCGCCAGCTGCGCACCGCCCTGTACGGCGAGGGGCCGCACAGCGCCTTCACCCTGCCGGGGCTGCCCGGCGGCCCGGGCGGGCCGCTCGCGGCGCTGCGGGGTGCGGTGCGCCGCGCCGACCTGGACGCGGCGCTCCGGACCGCCACGCGCCTGATCGGTCTCGGCCCGGGCCTCACCCCGGCCGGCGACGACGTCATGGCCGGCACCATGGCCGGCCTGGTGCTCCTCGGGCACCCGGCGGCCGAGCGCTTCGCCGGTGGCGTGTTCGCCCTGGCCGCGGGCCGCACCACGGAGCTGTCCCGGGCGCTGCTGCGGCACGCGGCGGCCGGCCGGGTCAGCGGCGAGTTCTCCGCCGTCCTGCACGGCCTGGTCGGCGAGCGCCCGCTCGGCCCGGCCATCGCCGGGCTCATGGCCGCCGGGTCGACCAGCGGCCGCGCGCTCGCGCTGGGCCTGAGCACCGCGATCGACCTGGTCGAGCGGACCGCCCGCCCGCGCTGATCCCCGGTCGGCCTGGGTGCCGGGGCCGCCGCCCACCGTCCGGCGGCCCCCGCACGCCCTGGCCGTCGTCGTCCGTCCCGACACGGCGTTCCGGCGGCCACCGATGAGTCCGGCGCCGCCCCGTCGTCCTCCTCGTGATGCCGCCCGCCGCCGGAGCCGGGCCGCCGGACCCCCAGGAGCCGCCATGTCCTTCCAGGCCTACCTCGACGCGATCGAGCAGAAGACCGGGCTGACCCCGCGCCAGTTGCTCGACCGGGCCCGCGAGCGCGGCTTCGAGGGACCCGCCACGAAGGCCGGGCCGGTGCTGACCTGGCTGGCCGAGGAGCACGGCCTGGGCCGCGGCCACGGCATGGCGCTCGTGCACGTGATCAAGAACGGGCCGACGATCAGCGCGAAGCACGTCGGCAGCAGCGGGGTCCACCGCGACGAGTCCGACACCCTGTGGCTGGACGGCGCGGCGACGAAGCCGGCCTGAGTCAGCCCGGGACGCCGACGGGCCCGGGCAGCAGCGGCCCGAGGGAGTCCCACTGGGCGATCCGGCAGCCGTCGGTCCGCGACAGCGCGAGGTCGACGGCCTCCCCCGCCCAGCGTCCGGTCACGCGGGCGGTCTGCGGACCGCCGTACTGCTCGGTGCACGCGACGTCGGGCGGCAGCGCGGCGAACGGCGCGTCCCGCCCCGCCAGGTGCTCGCAGGCGGCCCGCGGGTCGGGCAGGGTGCCGGCGGCGTCCCCGCCGCAGGTCAGGGTGTACTCCTCGACCGGGCCACCGGCGCCCCGGTCGACGGCAACGGTCAGGCCGTCCGCGGGAGGCGGCGGGGGCGCTCCGGCGTCCCCACCGCCGGGCCGGTCGGCGCAGCCGGCGGCCGCCACCAGCGCGAGGAGCACCGCCGGCCACCCGGCCCGCGCGCGGACGGGCGTCCCGGACGTCCGCACGGGAGCGCTCAGATGCGGCAGGCGTGGATGCTGGTGACGAGGATGGCGCGGGCGCCGAGCTCCCACAGCTCGTCCATCAGCCGGTTGGTCTCGGTCTGGCGGACCATCGCGCGCACCGCCGACCAGCCCTCGGTCTGCAGCGGGCTGACGGTCGGCCCCTCCAGTCCGGGCGTGATGGCGGTGGCCCGGTCCAGCAGCTCGTTGGGGCAGTCGTAGTCGAGCAGCACGTACTGCCGGGCGACCAGCACGCCGCGCAGCCGCCGGCGCAGCTGGGCGACGGCGGGGCTCTCCTCGGTGCCGCCGCGGCGCACCAGCACCGCCTCGCTGGCCAGCACCGGCTCGCCGATGATGTGCAGCCCGGCGGCCCGCAGCGTCGTCCCGGTCTCCACGACGTCGCAGACGGCGTCGGCGACGCCCAGCCGGCAGGCGGTCTCCACCGCGCCGTCGAGCTTCACGACGCCGGCGTCGATGCCGTTGTCGTCCAGGTAGCGCCGCAGCAGCACCGGGTAGGCCGTGGCGATCCGCTTGCCGGCCAGCTGCTCGGGCTTCTCGATGCCGGACTCCACCGGGCTGGCGAACCGGAACGAGGACCGGCCGAAGCCCAGCGGCATGACCTCGACGGCCGAGTGCCCCGAGCCCTCGGGCGGGGCGGTCTCCAGCAGCATGTCGCGGCCGGTGATGCCGACGTCGAGGGTGCCGGCGGCGACGTAGACGGCGATGTCGCGGGGCCGCAGGTAGAAGAACTCGGTGTCGCTGTCGGGGTCGTAGACGGCGAGGTCCTTCGTGCTGCGCCGCTGCCGGTACCCGCTCTCGGCGAGCATCTCGGCCGCGGGCTCGCTCAGGGCCCCCTTGTTCGGGACAGCGACGCGCAGCACTGGAGGTCTCCTCCGACGTGAGATGACAGGGCGGCCCCCGAGCAGGGCCCCGCGGCGCGCGGAGCGTGGCGCGGGGGGCTCGGGGGTCCTTCGACTTCTTCAGAGGTGAGCGTAGACGTCGTCCAGGGTGAGCCCTCGCGCGAGCATGAGGACCTGCACCCGGTAGAGGAGCTGGCTGATCTCCTCCGCCGTCCGCTCCTCGCCCTCGTGCTCGGCGGCCATCCAGCTCTCGGCGGCCTCCTCGACGACCTTCTTGCCCGCGGCGTGGACCCCGTCGCGCACCGCCGTCACCGTCCCGGAGGCCGGGTCGCCGCCGGCGACCTTGGCCGACAGCTCGGCGAACAGCTCGTCGAAGGTCTTCACGCTCGTCCTCCCGGGGCCGGGGCCGCGGGGGTCCCGGTCGTGCCCTGCGGCGCGCGCAGGTCGCGCAGGGTCAGTGCCGTGGCCAGTGCCGCCACCGCGGCCTCCCAGCCCTTGTCCTCGGGCGACCCGGGCAGCCCGGCGCGGTCCCGGGCCTGCTGCTCGGTGTCGCAGGTGAGCACGCCGTTGCCGACCGGCCGGCCGGCGTCCAGCGCGACCCGGGTGAGGCCGCCGGTCACGGCGTCGCAGACGTACTCGAAGTGCGGCGTGCCGCCGCGCACGACGACGCCCAGGGCCACGACGGCGTCGTGGCCCGCGGCCAGCGCCTGCGCGACGACCGGCAGCTCCACGGCACCCGGCACCCGGACGACGGTCGGCTGCGGCACCCCGCACGCGGCGGCGGCGGCCACGGCCCGCTCCAGCAGCGCGCCGGTGAGCTCCTCGTGCCAGGTCGTGGCGACGATGCCCAGCGTCAGGCCCGCGGCGTCGACCGCGGCGGCCTCGGGCGCCCCGGAGCCGCTCACAGCGCCTGCTCCTGCTGGCCCAGCGGGACGTCGGTGCCGGGCACGGTCGGCGCGTCGCCGGGCAGCTCCTCGGGCTCGAGGATGTCGAGCAGGTGGCCCATGCGGTCGCGCTTGGTCCGCAGGTAGGCCAGGTTCTCCGGGGTCACGTGGCTGGGCAGCGACACCCGGCCGACGATCTCCAGCCCGTACCCCTCCAGGCCGGCGCGCTTGGCCGGGTTGTTGGTGAGCAGTCGCATGGTGCGGATGCCGAGGTCGACGAGGATCTGCGCGCCGGTGCCGTAGTCGCGGGCGTCGGCGGGCAGGCCCAGGTCGAGGTTGGCGTCCACGGTGTCGGCGCCGCGGTCCTGCAGCTGGTAGGCCTGCAGCTTGTGCAGCAGGCCGATGCCCCGGCCCTCGTGCCCGCGGACGTAGAGGACGACGCCGCGCCCCTCGTCCGCGACCGCCTGGAGCGCGGCCTGCAGCTGGGGGCCGCAGTCGCAGCGCAGCGAGCCGAAGACGTCGCCGGTGAGGCACTCGGAGTGCACGCGGACCAGCACGTCCTCGCCGTCGGCGATGTCGCCGTGCACGAACGCGACGTGCTCCCGGTCGTCGTAGGTGCTGCGGTAGCCGACCGCGGTGAAGGTGCCCGCGGGCAGCGGCACGATGGCCTCGGCGACCCGCTCCACCAGCTTGTCGAACCGCTTGCGGTAGGCGATGAGGTCGGCGATCGAGACCATCACCAGGTCGTGCTCGTCGGCGAAGGCCCGCAGCTCCCCCGCGTGCGCCATCCGCGTCGGCTCCTGCTCGCTGACCAGCTCGCACAGCACACCCGCCGGTCGCAGGCCGGCCAGCCGGGCCAGGTCGACGGCGGCCTCGGTGTGCCCGGGCCGGCGCAGCACGCCGCCGTCCTTCGCGCGCAGCGGGACGACGTGCCCGGGCCGCGACAGCTGGGTCGACGTCGTGGCGGCGTCGGCGAGCAGGCGGATGGTGTGCGCCCGGTCGGTGGCCGAGATGCCGGTGCCCACGCCCTCGCGGGCGTCGACGGTGACGGCGTAGGCGGTGCCGTGCCGGTCCTGGTTGACCCGGTACATCGGCGGCAGGTCCAGCCGGTCGGCGTCCTCCTCGGTGACCGCGACGCAGACGTACCCCGAGGTGTGGCGGACCACGAAGGCCACCCACTCGGCGGTGGCCAGCTCGGCAGCGAGGATGAGGTCGCCCTCGTTCTCGCGGTCCTCGTCGTCGACCACGACGACGGGACGCCCGGACTTGATGGCGGCGATGGCGTCCTCGATGCCGTCCAGCCGCACTCCCTGACCGCTCACCGGCGGGCCTCCAGCAGTCGTTCCAGGTACTTGGCGATCACGTCGACCTCCAGGTTGACCGGGCTGCCCGCCTCGCGGGCGCCCAGCGTGGTCTCGCGCAGTGTGGTCGGGATGAGGCTCACCTCGAACCACGGCTCGGGGTCGCGCACGGCGCTGACCGCGCTCACGGTGAGCGAGACGCCGTCGACGGTGACCGAGCCCTTCTCCACGGTGTAGGGGGCCAGCGCGGGCGGCAGCCCGATCCGCACGACCTCCCAGTGCTCGCCGGGCGTGCGGGCGAGGACGGTGCCGACGCCGTCGACGTGGCCCTGCACCAGGTGCCCGCCCAGGCGCCCGTCGGCGGCCATCGCGCGCTCGAGGTTGACCGGGTCGCCGGGGGCGAGCGCACCGAGGCTGCTGCGGCGGAGCGTCTCGGCCATCACGTCGGTGCTCCACACGCCGGTGCCGTCGTCGGCCGGCTCGATGCCGGTGACGGTGAGGCAGACGCCGTTGACGGAGATGGAGTCGCCCAGTGCGACGCCGCCGAGCGCGGTCCGGGCGCGGATGGTCAGCTGCGCCGCGTCCGTCTGCTCGGTGCGGGTGACGAGGGTGCCGACCTCCTCGACGATGCCGGTGAACACGATCAACCCCTCCCGTCCGGCCGCAGCCGGATCTCGACGTCCTGCCCGCGCCGGACGACGTCGGTGACCGTCAGGGTCAGCGCGCCGGCGATGGTGTTGATTCCCAGGTCACCCACGAGGGGCGGGCCGGCGCCGAGCAGCTTCGGCGCCAGGTGCAGCACGGCCTCGTCGACCAGGCCCGCGCGCCAGAACGCCGCCGCCAGCCCGGGGCCGCCCTCGAGCAGCACCCGGCGGACCCCGCGGTCGTGCAGCTCGGCGAGCAGCTCGGCCGGTCCGGGCGCCGCGCTCACCAGCGTGGGGGCCGCGCCGTCCCGCAGGCGGGCACCGGCGGGCAGCCGGCCGCGGCGGTCGGCGACGACGCGCAGCGGCTGGCGGGCGGCGTCGGTCCCGTCGGGGAGCCGGACCGTGAGCTGCGGGTCGTCGGCCAGGGCGGTGCCGGACCCGACCAGGACCGCGTCGCAGGTGGCGCGCAGCCGGTGCACCGCCTCGCGGGCCTCGGGGCCGGTGACCCAGCGGCTGGTGCCGTCGGCGGCGGCGACGCGCCCGTCGAGCGTCGCGGCGACCTTCCAGACGACGGCCGGGCGGCCGAGGCGGACGGCGGTCAGCCAGGAGGACAGCGCCCCGGCCTCGGCGGCGTCGCGCTCCACGCCGACCTCGACGTCGATCCCGGCCGCCCGGAGCCGCTGCGCGCCGCCCGCGGCCAGCTCCGTCGGCTCGGGGACGGCGACGACGACGCGGGCGACCCCGGCGGCGATCAGGGCGTCGGCGCACGGGCCGGTGCGGCCGGTGTGCGCGCACGGCTCCAGGGTGACGACGACGGTGCCGCCGCGGGCGCGGTCCCCGGCCCGGGCCAGGGCGGCGACCTCGGCGTGCGGCCCGCCGGGCGGAGCGGTGGCGCCCTCGCCGACCGGCGTGCCGTCGGCGGCCAGGACGACGGCCCCGACCGGCGGGTTGGGGCTGGTGCCGCCCAGCACCGACTCCCCGAGCGCGCGGGCCCGGGCCATGGCCGCGCGCTCGGCGCCCGCGGCCGTCTCGGCGGTCACCCGGGCAGTGCCGCGGCGGCGCGGGCGCGCAGCGCGGCGATCGCGCGCGCGGGGTCGTCGGCGCCGTAGACGGCGGACCCGGCCACGAAGACGTCGGCGCCGGCCTCGGCGGCCTGCTCGATGGTGTCGGCGTTGATGCCGCCGTCGACCTCGACGAGCACCTGCAGGTGCCCCGTGTCGACCAGCTCGCGGGCGCGGCGCACCTTGGGCAGCACCTCGGCGATGAAGGACTGGCCGCCGAAGCCGGGCTCCACGGTCATGACGAGCAGGGTGTCGAAGTCGCGCAGGACCTCGACGTAGGTCTCCAGCGGCGTGCCCGGCTTGAGGGCGAGGCCGGCGAGGGCACCGGCGGCGCGCAGGTCGCGGGCGACGGCGCGCGGGTCCCCGGTGCAGGCCTCGGCGTGCACGGTGACGTTGCGGGCGCCCAGCTCGGCGTACCCGGGCGCCCAGCGCTCGGGCGCCTCGATCATGAGGTGGCAGTCCAGCGGGACGGGGCTGACCGCCTGGATCGCCTCGACGACCGGCCGGCCCATCGTGAGGTTCGGGACGAAGTGCGCGTCCATCACGTCGACGTGCAGCCAGTCGGCGTCCGCCACCCGCTGCGTCTCCTCCGCCAGCCGGGCGAAGTCGGCCGAGAGCAGGCTCGGGGCGATGAGTGGAGCGCGGGACACGGGAACGGAGTCTAGGTCGCCACCCTGGCGGGCTCCCGGGTGACGCCCGCGACCTCACCCCGGAGGGGCGTCCCGGCCGCGGCCGGCGAGCCGTCGTGGCGCCGCGGGTCAGCGGGTCCGGCGCAGCAGCGACAGGAACATCGCGTCGGTGCCGTGCCGGTGCGGCCACAGCTGCCCGGCCGGCCCGCGCTCGACGCCGGGGACCTCGGGCAGCAGCGGCGCCACCGGCACCACCTCGACGTCCGCGCGCGCGGCGGCCGCGTCGACGACCGCGACCGTCTCGTCGGTGTGCGGCGAGCAGGTCACGTAGGCGACCACTCCCCCGGGCCGCACCGAGGCCAGCGCGCTGTCCAGCAGCTCGGCCTGCAGCGCGGCCAGCGGGGCGACGTCGGCCGCGGTGCGCCGCCAGCGGACCTCGGGACGGCGGCGCAGCGCGCCCAGCCCCGTGCAGGGCGCGTCCAGCAGCACCCGGTCGAACACGCCCTCGCCCCAGGGGCGCTCCCGCCCGTCGGCGACGAGCACCTCGACGTCGTCCTCACCGGCCAGCGCCTGCCGCACCAGCTCCGCACGGTGCGGCGCCCGGTCGGCGGCGGTGAGCCGCACCCCCGCGGGGCGGACGGCGGCCAGCAGGCCGGACTTCCCGCCCGGGCCGGCGCACATGTCCAGCCACGCGGCGTCGGGCCCGTCCAGCGGGGCGCGGGCCAGCAGCAGCGCGGCGAGCTGGCTGCCCTCGTCCTGCACCGCGGCCGCGCCCGAGCGCACCGACGGCAGCCGGCCCGGGTCGCCCCCGCCCAGCCGCACGGCGTACGGCGACCACCGGCCGGGCTGCCCGCCGGACTCCTCGGCCAGCTGCGCGCGCGGCACCCGGCGGGCGACCAGGTGCACCTCGGGGGCGGCGTCGTCGGCCAGCAGCGCCGGCTCCAGCTCCTCGTCGCCACCCAGCGCGTCCCGCCAGGCCCGCACCACCCACTCCGGGTGGTCGGTGGCCAGGGCGAGCCGCGCGTCGCCGGAGGCGTCCAGGCGCTCGAGCCAGGCGGCCCGGTCCCCGCCGGCGCCGACCTTGCGCAGCACCGCGTTCACCAGCCCCGCGGCGCCGGCGCCGACGATCGCCCGGGTCAGGTCGACGGTGGTGTCCACGGCCGCGTGCGCCGGCACCCGCAGGTCGACCAGCTGGTAGGCGCCCAGCCGCAGCAGGTCCAGCACGCGGGGGTCGAGCTCGCCCAGCGGCCGGTCGACGAGCGTGGTCAGGACGGCGTCCAGCGTGCCCTGCGCCCGCAGCGCCCCGTAGGCCAGCTGGGTGGCGAACGCCGCGTCCCGGGTCTCCAGCCGCCGCTCGCGCAGCAGCTGGGGCAGCAGCAGGTTGGCGTAGGCCTCGCGCGCGGACACGGCGTCGAGCACGTCGTAGGCGGTCAGCCGGGCGCCGTCCAGCTGGGCGCGGGGGCGCCGGCCCTGGTGGCTGCCCGACCGGCCGGCGGGGCGGCCGCCGCGCCGGGGCGGGCGGGTCACCCGCCCACCCGCTCGCCGGCCGCCGGCCGCGCCCCGCGGGCCCAGTCCGCCGCCGGCAGCATGCGCTTGCCGGCCGGCTGCACCTCGCCCAGCCGGACGGCGCCGCGGCCGGTGCCGACCAGCACCCCCGTGGGGCCGACGGACAGCTCGCCGGCCTCGAGCCCCAGCGAGGTGGGCAGCGGCTCGACCGGGCCCAGGCGCAGCCGGTCGCCGCGCCACGTCGTCCACGCACCGGGAGCCGGGGTCACCCCGCGCACCCGCCGGTCGACCACGTGGGCGGGCAGCGTCCAGTCGACCCGGGCGTCGGCCACCTCGATCCGCGGCGCGAGGCTGATGCCCTCGCCCGGCTGGGGCCGCGCCTCCAGCGCGCCCGCGGCGATGCCGTCGAGCGTGGCCAGCAGCAGCTGCGCCCCGCTGACGGCCAGCCGGCCCAGCAGGTCCCCGGCGGTGTCGCGCGGCCCGACCGGCTCGGTGACGGTGCCGAACACCGGCCCGGTGTCCAGGCCCGCCTCCAGCCGGAAGGTGGAGGCCCCGGTGACCTCGTCACCGGCCATGATCGCGTGCTGCACCGGCGCGGCCCCCCGCCAGGCGGGCAGCAGGGAGAAGTGCAGGTTGACCCACCCGTGCGCGGGCAGGTCGAGCGCGGCCGGCGGCACCAGCGCGCCGTAGGCGACGACGGGCGCGCAGTCGACCGCGAGCCCGGCGAGCTCCTCCAGGAACGCCGGGTCCCGCGGCGAGCGCGGCTGCAGGACGGGCACGCCGGCGGCGTCGGCCCGCTCGGCCACCGGCGAGCGGCTGAGCGACCGGCCGCGACCGGAGCGCGCGTCGGGCCGGGTGAGGACGGCGACGACCTCGTGGTCGGAGCCCAGCAGCAGGTCCAGGGCGGGGACGGCGGGGGCCGGGGTGCCGGCGAACAGGAGCCTCAGTGGGGACTCACCTCCACGCGCGGCACCCAGGCGGCCAGACCGGCCCACTCGGCCTCGGCGAGGGCGGCCAGCGCGGCCTCGCGGGCGCCGGGGTCGAGCCGGTCGACGAACAGCACGCCGTCGAGGTGGTCGACCTCGTGCTGCACGGCGCGGGCGAGCAGGTGCGAGCCCTCGACGCGCACCGGGTCGCCGTGCATGTTCCAGCCGGTGGCGGCCACGTGCAGGTGCCGGCGGCAGTCGTAGGCGTAGCCGGGCAGCGACAGGCAGCCCTCGGGGCCCTCCTGCTGCTCCTCGCCGACCGGGGTCACCACGGGGTTGACCAGGTGGCCGACCTCGCCGTCGACCCGCCAGGTGAACACCCGCAGGCCGACGCCGATCTGCGGGGCGGCGAGCCCGGCGCCGCCGGCGGCCTGCATGGTCTCGGTCAGGTCGGCGACCAGGGTGCGCAGCTCGGCGTCGAAGTCCACGACCGGCGCGGCCGGGGTGCGCAGCACCGGGTCGCCGTACAGCCGGATGGGGGTCACGCTCACCCGACGATCGTAGGGGGCCTCCGGAGCGGCGATCATCGGCATCCGGCTGGTCGACACGCCGACAGGCGCGACCGTTCGCCGATGATCGACGAGCCGGGGCTCAGACCAGCTCGGTCGGGTCCAGCTGCACCCGGACGTGCTCGGCGGCCTTCCGGGCGCTGCGCACCCCCTGCACCTCGGCCAGCGCGTGCGCCAGCGCCACGCCCGCGGCCCGCGGGGTCCGCACCAGGTACCGCTCGCGGACGCCCTCCTGTCCCGGCCGCGGCTCCTCCGGGACCGGCCCGAGGAGGTCGGCCCCGTCGGGCAGCCGGGCGGCGGCGAGGAACTCCGCCAGCGCGGCTGGCGAGCCCGACAGCGACGCCATCCGGGTGGCCGGCGGGAAGCCCAGCTCGCGCCGGTCGGCGAGCTCCCGCTCGGCCAGCCAGCCCGGGTCCCACCGGACCAGCGCCTGCACCACGGGGTGCGCGGCGTCCGCGGCCACGACGACCTGGCCGCCCGCGGACGCCGGCCGCACCAGGGTCGCGGCGTTCATCCAGCGGCGCAGCGTCTCCTCCCCCGCCCGCAGGTCGGCCCGCCCCAGCAGCGCCCAGGAGTCCAGCAGCAGCGCCGCCCCGTAGCCGCCCTCGGCGACGGGCTCGGCGCCCGGGGTGGCGACGACCAGCGCCGGGCCGGTGGGGACCGTGGCGAGCACGCCGGAGGCCCGCCCCGACACCCGCACGGCGGCGCCGGGGAACGCCCGGCCCAGCTCCTCGGCGGTGCGGGAGGCACCCACGACAGAGGCGCGCAGCCTGGTCCCGTGGCAGTGCGGGCAGTCGAAGGTGGCCGCGGGGCGGGCGCACCAGCGGCAGGCCGGCACCCGGGAGCCGCCGGGGCCGGGGGTCGCCGCGATGCCCAGCGGGCCGGAGCAGGCGGCGCAGCGGGCGGGGGCGCGGCAGCGGTCGCAGGACAGGCCCGGCGCGTACCCGGCGCGCGGCACCTGCACGAGCACCGGCGCCCCGGCGGCGAGCGCCTCGCGGGCCACCCGGTGGGCGAGGCTGGGCAGCCGGGCGGTGCGCGCGGCGGGGTCGCGGGCCAGCTCGGCGTCGGCCCCCAGCGCCTGCACCCGCGGGGAGGCCGCGCGCAGCGCCGCGCGGTCGGCGGACAGCTCGTGCGCCCAGCCGCTCTCGACCAGCAGCGCGGCCTCGGCGGTGCGGGCGGTGGCGCCCAGGACCGCGGCGCAGCCGGCGAGGTGCGCCCGGTGCACCAGCACGTCCCGGGCGTGGGCGTAGGGGCCGCGGGGCTCGGCGTGCAGGTCGTCGCCGTCGTCCCAGATGGCGACCAGCCCGAGGTCGGTCACCGGGGCGTACACGGCCGCGCGGGTGCCGAGGACCACGCGGGCGCTGCCGCGGGCGGCGTCGAGGAACCGCCGGTAGCGGGCGTCGGGGGCGGCGTCGGCCCGCAGGACGACGGACGAGCCCTTCGGCAGCCGCTCGGCGGCCGCCGCCTCCAGGCGGTCCAGGTCGCGGCCGTCGGGGACGACGACCAGCGCGCCCCGCCCGCCGGCCAGCGCCGCCTGGCAGAGCTCGGCGAGCCGGGCCGGCCAGTCCTCCCCGGGCAGCGCCGTCCACACCGCGCGGGCGGGGCGGCCCTCGGCGAGGGCGGCGAGCAGGGCCGGCCCCGCCGGGTAGCGGGCGAGGCCGGCCGGGTCGGGCGCCGGAGGGGGCGGCGGCGGGTCGGCGGGCGGGCGCTTCTCGGCCGCGGCCCGCCGCGGCGGGACCGCCAGCCGCAGGACGTCGGACAGCGTGCCGCCCCACCGGTCGGCCACCGCGCGGGCGAGGACGGCGACCTGCGGGGTGAGCACCGGCTCGGACGAGACGACCTTGGCCAGCGGCGCCAGCTTCCCCGTGTGCTCGGTGGTGCTGCCCAGCTCGAGGACGAAGCCGTCGACCAGCTGCCCGGCGAAGCGCACCCGCACCCGGCAGCCGGGGCGGACCTGCTCGGCGAGCTCCGGCGGCACCGCGTAGTCGAAGGGCCGGTCCAGGTGGGCCAGCGGCACGTCCACGACGACCCGGGCGACCAGCGGTGCGGCGGGGAGGTCGGGAGAGGTCGTCATCGCCCGGCCGACGCTACCCAGCGGCGGTGACAGGCCCGCGTCCTCGGCCCCGGGACGACGGTGGCCCGTCCCCCCGGTCGGGGGGACGGGCCACGCGGGCGGTGCGGGGCGGCGCTACTGGCCGACGGCCGAGCGCAGCGCGTCGACGCGGTCGGTGCGCTCCCAGGGCAGGTCGACGTCGGTGCGGCCGAAGTGCCCGTAGGCGGCCGTCGGGCCGTAGATCGGGCGCAGCAGGTCCAGGTCCCGGACGATCGCGCCCGGGCGCAGGTCGAACACCGAGGTGATCGCCTTCTCCAGGACGTCGTCGGGCGCCGAACCGGTGCCGTGCGTGTCGACGAACAGGCCGACCGGGTGCGCGGCGCCGATGGCGTAGGCGACCTGCACCTCGCACCGCCGGGCCAGGCCGGCGGCGACGACGTTCTTGGCGACCCAGCGCATCGCGTACGCCGCGGAGCGGTCCACCTTCGACGGGTCCTTGCCGGAGAAGGCACCGCCGCCGTGGCGGGCCATGCCGCCGTAGGTGTCGACGATGATCTTGCGGCCGGTCAGCCCGGCGTCGCCCATCGGGCCGCCGATGACGAACTTGCCGGTTGGGTTCACCAGCAGCCGGTAGTCGCCGGTGGGCAGGCCGAGCGCCCGCAGCTCCGGCTCCACGACCAGTTCCTTGACGTCGGGCGCCAGCAGCTGCTCGATCGAGATGTCCTCGGCGTGCTGGGAGGAGACGACGACGGTCTCGACGCCGACGGGGCGCCCGTCCTCGTAGACGACGGTGACCTGGGTCTTGCCGTCGGGGCGCAGGTAGGGCACCGACCCGTCCTTGCGGACCGCGGACAGGCGGCGCGCCAGCCGGTGCGCCAGGGCGATCGGCAGCGGCATGAGCTCGGGGGTCTCGTCGGTGGCGTAGCCGAACATCAGGCCCTGGTCACCGGCGCCCTGGCGCTCGATCTCGTCGTCGGCGGTCCCGGCGGTGCGCGCCTCGTAGGCGGTGTCGACGCCCTGGGCAATGTCGGGCGACTGCGCGCCGAGGGAGACGCTGACCCCGCAGGAGGCGCCGTCGAAGCCCTTGCGGGAGGAGTCGTAGCCGATGCCCAGCACCGTCTTGCGGACGATGTCGGCGATGTCGACGTAGCCGGAGGTGGTGACCTCGCCGGCGATGTGCACCTGGCCGGTGGTGATCAGCGTCTCGACCGCGACCCGGCTGCGCGGGTCCTGGGTCAGCATGGCGTCGAGGATCGCGTCGCTGATCTGGTCGGCGATCTTGTCCGGGTGGCCCTCCGTCACCGACTCGGACGTGAAGAGGCGGCGTGGCACGGGGACTCCCAGGTGTTGGACGGACGATGTCCCCGTGCACGCTACCGGCGCCGCACGACGCGCGGTGACGGAGGCGTGCCCCGACCGGTGCTCAGCCCAGGCGGGCGGCGACCGCCGTCCAGATGCCGGCGGCGACCGAGTCCTTGCTGCCGGCGGGCAGCTCGGTGGCCGACCCGTCCGCGCCGAGGACGACGGCGGCGTTGTCGGGGCGACCGAACACCTGCCCGTCGGACACGTCGTTGACGACCAGCAGGTCGCAGCCCTTGCGCGCGAGCTTGGCCCGGCCGTGGGCGAGCACGTCGCCCTCGGCGTCGCCGGTCTCGGCCGCGAAGCCGACCACGAGCTGGCCGGGGCGGCGCTCGGCGACCAGCTCGGCGAGCACGTCGGGGTTGCGCACCAGGGGGACGGCGGAGGGCTCGTCCCGGGACCCCTTCTTGAGCTTGGTCGCGGCGACGGTCTCCGGCCGGAAGTCGGCGACGGCGGCGCTCATCACGACGACGTCGGCGACGGCCGCCTCGGCGCGCATCGCCGTCCGCAGCTCCTCGGCGGTGCCGACGCGCTCGGCGCGCACGCCGAAGGGCGCCGCGGCGTCGACGTTGGCCGCGACCAGCACGACCTCCGCGCCCCGGGCCGCGGCGACGCGGGCCAGCGCCCAGCCCTGCAGCCCCGAGGAGCGGTTGCCGAGGTAGCGCACGGGGTCCAGCGGCTCGCGGGTGCCGCCGGCGCTGATGACGACGCGGCGGCCGGCGAGGTCGCGGGGCAGCGCGTCGGCGCCGCCGGCGAGGACCAGCTGCGCCAGCGCGGCGACGTCGGCGGGCTCGGGCAGCCGGCCGGGGCCGGAGTCGGGGCCGGTGAGCCGGCCCACGGCCGGCGGCAGCACGATCGACCCGCGGCGGCGCAGCGTGGCCACGTTGTCCTGGGTGGCCGGGTGCAGCCACATCTCGGTGTGCATGGCCGGGACGAACACCACCGGGCAGTGCGCGGTCAGCAGCGTGGCGGTGAGCAGGTCGTCGGCGCGGCCGGCGGCCGCGCGGGCGAGCAGGTCGGCGGTCGCGGGGGCGACGACGACGAGGTCGGCGGTCTGCCCGATGCGGACGTGGGCGACCTCGGGGACGTCGGACCACACGTCGGTGGTCACGGGGTTGCCCGACAGCGCCTCGAAGGTCGCCGCACCGACGAAGTGCAGGGCGCCCGGGGTGGGGACGACGCGCACGTCGTGCCCGGCCTCGGTGAACGCCCGCAGCAGCAGGGCCGCCTTGTACGCGGCCACGCCGCCGCTGACCCCCAGCACGATCCGGCTCATGCGCCCATCCTCCCCCAGACGCGACGACGCCCCCGGCGACTGCCGGGGGCGTCCTCATCCCAACGGGTACCGATGGCGGTCACGCCACCAGCGGCCGGCCCCGGTCCAGAGGCTCGCCCCCGAGCTCGCGAGGGGGTGAGGAGGACCGGGGTCCTCCTCAGTTCTCGCCGGCCGTGTGGGTCAGCAGGCCCTCGTTGATCTCGCGGAGCGCGATCGACAGCGGCTTCTCCTGGGGAGCGGTGTCCACCAGCGGGCCGACGTACTCCAGCAGGCCCTCGGAGAGCTGGCTGTAGTAGGCGTTGATCTGCCGCGCACGCTTGGCGGCGAAGATCACCAGGCCGTACTTGCTGCTCGTGCGCTCGAGAAGCTCGTCGATCGGCGGGTTGGTGATGCCCTCGGGGGCAGGTGCGACTCCGGACACGGGTGGGCGTGCTCCTCAGATCGATCAGCGGGAGTGGGCGGCGGGCCGCGTCACTCGTGAGCGCCACCCCGACACAGGTCGGGCGCGGGCGCAGTCAGCAAGCCTACCAACTCGTCCGCGGCCCTGGCCACGTCGTCGTTGACCACCACCACGTCGAACTCCCCGGCGGCGTCCAGCTCGGCCTGCGCGATGGCCAGCCGGCGCTCCTGCACGGCGGCCGGCTCGGACCCGCGGCCGGCCAGCCGGCTGACCAGCTCGGCCCAGGAGGGCGGGGCCAGGAAGACCAGCTGCGCCTCGGGGGCGCGGGCCCGCACCTGCCGGGCGCCCTGCAGCTCGATCTCCAGCAGAGCCGGGGCCCCGGCCGCGAGGCGCTCGCGGACCGGGGCCACCGGCGTGCCGTACCGGTTGCCCGCGTACTCGGCCCACTCGAGCAGGCCGTCGGTGGCGATCAGCCGGTCGAACTCGGCGTCGTCGACGAAGTGGTACTGCACCCCGTCCACCTCGCCCGGCCGCGGGCGGCGGGTCGTCGCCGACACCGAGAGCCACACCTCGGGGTAGCGGCGCCGGACCTCGGCCACGACCGTGCCCTTGCCGACCCCGGAGGGGCCGGAGAGCACGGTCAGCCGCGCCGGGGTCGTGCGGGCAGGGGCATCGGGCACCACGTCGTCGTCGTCCTGTCCGGGTCGGGCGGTCAGCTGGTGGCGTCGGCGGAGACCTGCTCGGCCGCCACCTGCTCCCCGCCGAACTCCGCCTCCAGCGCGCGACGCTGGTTGGCGCCCAGACCGCGGACACGCCGGGTCGGGGAGATCTCCAGCCGCTCCATGATCTTGGCGGCGCGAGCCTTGCCCACACCCGGGAGCGACTCCAGGACGGCGCTGACGCGCATCTTGCCGATCACCTCGTCGGTCTCGCCCTGACGGAGGACGTCGCCGACGGTGGCGCCCTTGCTCTTGAGCTTCTCGCGGAGCTCGGCGCGCGACTTGCGGGCCGCGGCGGCCTTCTCGAGTGCGGCGGCGCGCTGTTCGGGAGAGAGGCTGGGAAGGGGCATCGTTGCGACCCAATCGTGTCGTCGCCGGCGACGGTGGACCCCGGCTGGTGGTTGTGCTCGTTGGGGACGGAGCTCCCGCGGGAGCCTGACGGCCAACCTAGTAACCGGCGTATGCGCAGGTCACGCCCGCCCCCGGGGTATTTTCCCGGCACTCGGTGCCGTTCCGTTCACGGTGCGTACACCGTGCGGATGACCGTGTGTCATGTGCGCTGCTCATGCCACATACGACAAGGTGCAGTTCCGGTTCCGCGCGCCTCGCCACGCCGGGACGCAACCTCCGCGACACGCCGGGAGGTCGTGGCCGGCCGCCCCCGTACCGGCCGCTCGGGCGGCGCGGGAGGGCCGGCCGCCGCCTCACCCGGCCAGCGCCTCCGCCCAGCGGCCGGCGGCCGCGCGCAGCGCGTCCCGGTCGGGACCGGCGGCCAGCACGTCCCGGGAGACGGTGGGGACGACGGCCGTGCCGGTGCCGAACAGCCGCCGCAGGTCCGCCGGCGAGCCGCCCTGCGCGCCCAGCCCGGGTGCCAGCACCGGACCGCCCAGGCCCGCGAGGTCGACGTCCAGCTCGCGCAGCGTCGCGCCGACGACCACGCCGAAGGACCCCGTCGTCGGGCCGAACCGGCTCGCCGCGTCCTGCACCGAGCCGAGGTCGGGCAGCGGGTCGCCGACGACCCAGCCGGGGGTGTTCCAGGCGCGCACCGTGTCGACGACGACCTGGGCGACCGACCGCTCCCCCGCCGTCCCGCCGGGCACGAGCGCGTGCTGGAACGTGCCGGCGTCGGGGTTGGAGGTCCGGGCGAGGACGAACAGGCCGCCGCCGTGCTGCCGGGCCGTGTCGACGGCCGGCTGCAACGACCCCGGCCCCAGGTAGGGGCTCACCGTCAGCGCGTCGACCGCCAGCGGGTGGTCCGGGCGCAGGTAGTCGGCGTAGGCGTCCATCGTCGAGCCGATGTCGCCGCGCTTGGCGTCCAGCAGCACCAGGGCGCCGGCCGCGCGGGCGCGCCCGACCGCCTCCTCCAGCACGGCCAGACCGCGGGAGCCGTGCCGCTCGTAGAACGCCAGCTGCGGCTTGAGGACGGCGACCGTGCCGGCCAGCGCGTCGACGACGGCGTCGGTGAAGCGGGCCAGGCCCTCGGGCGAGTCCGGCAGCCCCCAGCGCTCCAGCAGCGGCGCGTGCGGGTCGATGCCGACGCACAGCGGGCCGCGGGCGGCGACGGCGTCGGCCAGGCGGGATCCGAAGGGCGCCGTCATCGGTGCGCGTACCCGACGGCGTCGCGGAGGGAGGCGAAGCCCCGCTCGGCGAGCGCGGTGGCCAGCTCGCGGTGCACCCGGGCGGTCGCCGAGGGGTCGTGGAAGACCGCCGTCCCCACGCTGACCGCCGAGGCGCCGGCGAGGACGAACTGCAGCGCGTCCAGGCCGGTGCGGATGCCGCCCATGCCCAGGATCGGCACGTGCGGCAGCGCCTGGTGGACCTGCCAGACGCACCGGACGGCCACCGGGCGCACCGCCGGGCCCGACAGCCCGCCGGTGACGCCGCCGAGCACCGGCCGCATGGTGTCGGGGTCGATGACCAGCCCGAGCAGGGTGTTGATCATCGACAGGCCGTCGGCGCCGGCCTCGGTGACCGCGCGGGCGACCGACACGATGTCGGTGACGTCCGGGCTGAGCTTGGCGTAGACCGGCTGGGCCGGGTCGGCCGCGGCCCGGACGGCGGCGACGACGTCGGCGGCCGCGACCGGGTCGCAGGCGAACACCTCGCCGCGGCTCTCCACGTTCGGGCAGCTGATGTTGACCTCGAGGCCCAGCACGCCGGGCACGCCGCGCAGCCGGGTGGCCAGCTCGGCGAAGTCCTCGACGCGGGTGCCGGCGATCGAGACGAACGCCGGGACGCCGCGCTCGGCCAGCCACGGCAGCTCGCCGGACAGCAGCCCGTCGATGCCCGGCCCCTGCAGGCCGATGGAGTTGAGCATGCCGCTGGGCGTCTCGGCCATCCGCGGCGTCGGCCGGCCCGAGCGCGGGCGCAGCTGCACCGACTTGGTGACCACCGCCCCGAGGCCGCCCAGGTCGACGAAGGGCTCGAGCTCCCGGCCGAACGCCGAGCAGCCCGACGCGGTGAGCACCGGGCCCCCCAGGGGCACCGCGCCCAGCGCGGTCGTCATGTCGACCGCCGTCCCGCTGGCCGTCTCCACCGCGGTCACGGTGCGACCACCCCCATCGCGTCGGCGCCGACGACGTCCCACGGCAGGGACCCCACGTCGGCGAAGCGCACCCGGTCCCCGCCGAAGACCGGGCCCTCGGTGCACGAGCGGGCGAAGCGGGTCGCCCCGTCCTCGCCGACCACCGGCAGCACGCAGGTCATGCACACCCCGATCCCGCAGGCCATCGACTCCTCGACGGCGACGTAGGAGGGCACGCCCGCGGCGGAGGCCGCGTCGGCCACGGCGCGCAGCATCGGCATCGGCCCACAGGCGTAGACGACGCCGGCCTCGCCGAGCAGCTCGTCCACCGCGACGGTCACCCGCCCGGCACGCCCGGCGCTGCCGTCGTCGGTGGTGACCTCGACGCGGTCGGCGACCGCACCGAGCTCCTCGACCGAGCACAGCCGGGCGGCGTCGGCCGCACCGGTCACCGCGAGCACGCGGGAGCCGCGGGAGCGCAGCAGCGCGGCGAGCCCGACCAGCGCCGCCGCCCCGTAGCCGCCGCCCACCAGCAGCGCGGTCGTGCCCGGCTCCGGCAGCGGGAAGGGCCGGCCGAGCGGGGCGACGACGTCGACGGTGTCCCCCGGCCGGCGCTGCGCCAGCCAGGTGGAGCCGGGCCCGTGCGGGGCGACCACCACGGTGACGGTCCCCTCCCCCGTGCCGGCGATGGCGATGGAGCGGCGCAGCAGGTGGGCGGTCATCGGACCGCCGACGGCGAAGGCGACGAACTGGCCCGGCTGCACCCGCTCGGCGACCTCGGGCGCGGCCAGCGTCAGCTCGACGTAGGCCCCGACCGGCCGGGCCGACACCACCTCGACCTCGCGCTGCACCGGCGGCCGCCGGGCGGGCGGCGCCGGGGCGGTCAGGTGGGAGGTCACCGGCCGGCCGCCAGGGCGGCGTGCAGCTCCTGCAGGCTGCGGACGCCGATGTCGCCGGCGCGCAGCGCCTCGATGCCCTGCACCGCCGCGGCCATCCCCTGCACGGTGGTGATGCTCGGGACGCCGACGCTGATCGCCGCCGCCCGGATCTCGTAGCCGTCCAGCCGGGGCCCGCTGTTGCCGGGCGAGCCGAAGGGCGTGTTGACCACCATGTCGACGTCGCCGGCGAGGATCCGCTCCACGCAGTTGCCGGGGCCCTCGCTGTACTTGCCGACCACCTCGCAGTCCACCCCGTTGCGGCGCAGCACCTGGGCGGTGCCGGCCGTCGCCAGGATGCGGAAGCCGAGGTCGGCCAGCCGCTTGACCGGGAAGATCGCCGACCGCTTGTCCCGGTTGGCCAACGAGACGAACACCGTGCCCTTGGTCGGCAGCGAGCCGTACGCGGCGGCCTGGGCCTTCGCGAACGCCGTCCCGAAGCCCGAGTCCAGGCCCATGACCTCGCCGGTGGACTTCATCTCCGGCGACAGCACGGTGTCGACGTTGTGCCCCTCCACGGTGCGGAAGCGGTTGAACGGCAGCACCGCCTCCTTGACCGCGATCGGCATGTCGACGGGCAGGTCGCCGCCGTCGCCGGTGGCGGGCAGGACGCCCGCGGCCCGCAGGTCCGCGATCGACTCGCCCACGGCGATCCGGGCCGCGGCCTTGGCCAGTTGCACGGCGGTCGCCTTGGACACGAACGGCACCGTCCGGCTGGCCCGCGGGTTGGCCTCGATGACCCAGAGGATGTCGTCCTTGATCGCGTACTGGACGTTCACCAGCCCGCGGACGCCGATGCGGGCGGCCAGCTCCTCCGTCGCGGCGCGGATCTTGGCGATGTCGGCGGAGCCGAGGGTGATCGGCGGCAGGGCGCACGCCGAGTCGCCGGAGTGGATGCCGGCCTCCTCGATGTGCTCCATGACCCCGCCCAGGTACAGCTGCGCGCCGTCGTAGAGGGCGTCGACGTCGATCTCGACGGCGTCCTCCAGGAAGCGGTCGACCAGCACCGGGTGCTCGGGGCTCACGTCGGTCGCCTTGGCGATGTAGGCCTCGAGGGTGGCGTCGTCGTAGACGATCTCCATCCCGCGGCCGCCGAGCACGTAGGAGGGCCGGACCAGCACCGGGTAGCCGATCTCGGCGGCGATCGCGCGGGCCTCGCCGAACGTCGTCGCGGTCCCGTGCTTGGGGGCGAGCAGGCCGGTGTCGGCCAGCACCCGGGAGAAGGCGCCGCGGTCCTCGGCGTCGTCGATCGCCTCCGGCGAGGTGCCCAGCACCGGCACGCCGGCGTCCTTGAGCCGCTGGGCCAGGCGCAGCGGCGTCTGCCCGCCGAGGGTGCAGATGACGCCGGCGACCGGGCCGACGGCGCGCTCGGCCTCGACCACCTCGAGGACGTCCTCGAACGTCAGCGGCTCGAAGTAGAGCCGGTCGGCGGTGTCGTAGTCGGTGGAGACGGTCTCGGGGTTGCAGTTGACCATCACCGCCTCGTAGCCGGCGTCCTGCAGGGCCATGACCGCGTGCACGCAGGAGTAGTCGAACTCGATGCCCTGCCCGATCCGGTTCGGGCCCGACCCGAGGATCAGCACGGCCGGCTTCTCGCGCGGCTCCACCTCGGTCTCCTCGTCGTAGGACGAGTAGTGGTAGGGCGTGCGCGCGGCGAACTCGGCGGCGCAGGTGTCGACGGTCTTGTAGACCGGCCGGATGCCCAGCCGCCAGCGCAGCGCCCGGACGCCGTCCTCGCCGGCGAGCTCCGGGCGCAGCGCGGCGACCTGCCGGTCGGACAGGCCGTGCCGCTTGGCCCGGCGCAGCAGGTCGGCGGTCACCGCCGGGGCGTCGCGCAGGTCCGCGGCGACCTCCTGCACGAGCGCGATCTGGTCGACGAACCACGGGTCGAAGCCGCTGGCCTCGGCGACCTGCTCGACGCTGGCGCCGGCGGCCAGCGCTCGCTCGGCGGTGTAGAGCCGGCCGTCGACCGGGGTGCGCAGGGCCTCCAGCAGCTCCTCGGCCGAGCGGTTGTCCGGGCCCGCCGTCCAGAAGCCCGCGGCCGACGTCTCGGTGGACCGCATGGCCTTGCCCAGCGCCTCGGGGAAGTTGCGGCCCATCGCCATGACCTCGCCGACGCTCTTCATCGTCGTGGTCAGCCGCGGGTCGGCGCCGGGGAACTTCTCGAACGCGAAGCGCGGGATCTTCACCACGACGTAGTCCAGCGTGGGCTCGAAGGCCGCGGGGGTGACGCCGGTGATGTCGTTGGTGATCTCGTCGAGCGTGTAGCCGATGGCGAGCTTCGCGGCGATCTTGGCGATCGGGAAGCCGGTGGCCTTGGACGCCAGCGCGCTGGACCGGGAGACCCGCGGGTTCATCTCGATCACGACCAGCCGGCCGTCGGCGGGGTTGACCGCGAACTGGATGTTGCAGCCCCCGGTGTCCACGCCGACCTCGCGCAGCACCGCAATGCCGACGTCGCGCATCCGCTGGTACTCGACGTCGGTGAGCGTCATCGCCGGGGCCACGGTCACCGAGTCGCCGGTGTGCACGCCCATCGCGTCGATGTTCTCGATCGAGCAGATGACGACCACGTTGTCGCTGCGGTCGCGCATCAGCTCGAGCTCGTACTCCTTCCAGCCGAGCACCGACTCCTCGATGAGGACGGTGTGCACCGGGGAGTCGGCCAGGCCGTGGCCGGCCATCCGGCGCAGCTGCGCCTCGTCGGTGGCGAAGCCCGAGCCCAGGCCGCCCATGGTGAACGAGGGCCGGATGACGACGGGGTAGCCGACCTCGGCGGCGGTCTCCAGCGCCTCCTCGACGCTGGCGCACACCCGCGACCGCGGGGCGTCGGCGCCAATGGACCGCACGATGTCCTTGAACATCTGCCGGTCCTCGCCGCGGTTGATCGCGTCGACGTCGGCCCCGATGAGCCGGACCCCGTACTTCTCCAGGACGCCGTTCTCGTACAGGCCGATCGCGATGTTGAGCGCGGTCTGCCCGCCGAGGGTGGCCAGCAGCGCGTCGGGCCGCTCCTTGGCGATCACCCGCTCGACGAACTCCGGGGTGAGCGGCTCGACGTAGGTGGCGTCGGCGACCTCGGGGTCGGTCATGATCGTCGCCGGGTTGCTGTTGACGAGGCTGACGCGCAGGCCCTCGGCCTTGAGGACCCGGCAGGCCTGGGTGCCCGAGTAGTCGAACTCGGCGGCCTGCCCGATGAGGATCGGCCCGGAGCCGATCACCATCACGTGCTCGATGTCGGTGCGCTTGGGCATCAGGCGTTCTCCCCCGTGCTGTGCTCCACGACGGGAGGCGGGCTGGCGGCGGGACCACCGCCGCGGGTGGTCTCCATCAGGTCGACGAACCGCTGGAACAGCGGCGCCGCGTCGTGCGGGCCGGCCGCCGACTCGGGGTGGAACTGGACGCTGAAGGCCGGCGCGTCGACCAGCCGCAGGCCCTCGACGACGTCGTCGTTGAGGCCGACGTGGCTGACCTCCACCGGCCCGTAGGGGGTGTCGGTGGGCCGGTCGAGCGCGGCGTCGACGGCGAAGCCGTGGTTGTGGCTGGTCACCCGGACGGTGCCGCTGACCCGGTCGAGCACCGGCTGGTTGAGCCCGCGGTGGCCGAAGCGCAGCTTGTAGGTGCCCAGGCCCAGTGCCCGGCCCAGGATCTGGTTGCCGAAGCAGATGCCGAACAGCGGCCGGCGGGCGTCCAGCACGCCGCGGACCGCCGCCACCGCCCAGTCGGCGGCGGCCGGGTCGCCGGGGCCGTTGGACAGGAAGA
Source organism: Blastococcus sp. SYSU D00695 (assembly GCF_054050555.1). Taxonomy (NCBI): domain Bacteria; kingdom Bacillati; phylum Actinomycetota; class Actinomycetes; order Geodermatophilales; family Geodermatophilaceae; genus Blastococcus; species Blastococcus sp. SYSU D00695. The sequence continues at coordinate 84,510 of NZ_JBJGZP010000013.1, forward strand.
CCCCGTCCGGGCCGGCCGCCAGCAGCTCCTCGGCCGTGGCGGTCGCCGGCAGCACGTGGGTCTCCACGCCCAGGGCGGCCAGGTGCCGCGGGGTGGCGGTCTTGATGCCGAGGTCGAGCGCGGCGATCGTGAACCGCCGCTCCCCCACCGCCGGCACGACGTAGGGCTCGCCGGTGCTCACCGTGGGCGCGAGGTCCGCGCCGACCATGCCGGCGGCGTCGCGCACCCGCGCCAGCAGCGCCTCGGCGTCCAGCTCGGTGCTGATGCCCGCGCGCATGGCCCCGCGCTCGCGCAGGTGCCGGGTCAGCGCCCGGGTGTCGATGCCGCTGATGCCGACGACGCCCTGGGCGACCAGCTCGTCGTCCAGGCTGCCCGTGGCCCGCCAGTTGGCCGGGCGGCGGGCGGGGTCGCGGACGACGAAGCCGGCCACCCACATGCGGCGGCTCTCGTCGTCCTCCCCGTTCACCCCGGTGTTGCCGATGTGCGGGGCCGTCATGGCGACGATCTGCCCGGCGTAGCTCGGGTCGGTCAGCGTCTCCTGGTAGCCGGTCATGCCGGTGGCGAAGACCGCCTCGCCGACCGTCGTCCCGACCGCGCCGTAGGCGTCGCCGCGGAACGTGCGCCCGTCCTCCAGGACCAGGATCGCGCTCACCGGTCAGCCTTGCCGTCGGTCACTGTCGGGACACCTCTCAGGAACGTGTGGACGACGCGGCCGGGCAGCTCCCGGCCGGCGTAGGGACTGTTGCGGCTGCGGCTGGCCAACGCGGCCGGGTCGACGGTCGACCGGGCGGCGGGGTCCAGCAGCACCAGGTTCGCGGGCTCGCCCGGGGCGATCGGGCGGCCGTGACCGCCGAGGCGGCCGATCGCGGCCGGGCGGACCGACGTGCGGTCGGCGACACCGGCCCAGTCGAGCAGGCCGGTCTCGACCATCGTGGCCTGCACGACCGCCAGCGCCTGCTCCAGCCCGAGCATCCCGGGCCGGGCCTGCGCCCACTCGCACTCCTTGTCCTCCACCGCGTGCGGGGCGTGGTCGGTGGCGACGCAGTCGATCGTCCCGTCGGCCAGGCCGGCCCGCACCGCCTGGACGTCGGCGTCGGTCCGCAGCGGCGGGTTGACCTTGAACACCGCGTCGTAGCCGGTGACGCAGTCGTCGGTGAGCAGCAGGTGGTGGGGGGTGACCTCGGCGGTCACGTCCACCCCGCGGGCCTTGGCCCAGCGCAGGATCTCCACCGACCCGGCGGTGGACACGTGGCAGACGTGCAGCCGGGCGCCGACGTGCTGGGCCAGCAGCACGTCGCGGGCGATGATCGCCTCCTCGGCCGCGGCCGGCCAGCCGGTCAGCCCGAGCTCGGCGGAGCGGTCGCCCTCGTGCATCTGCGCGCCGACGGTCAGCCGCGGCTCCTCGGCGTGCTGGGCGACGACGCCGTCGAAGGCCTTCACGTACTCCAGCGCCCGCCGCATGAGCGCGGGGTCGGCGACGCAGTGCCCGTCGTCGGAGAACACCCGCACGCGGGCGGCCGAGTCGGCCATCGCGCCCAGCTCGGCCAGCCGCTCGCCGCGCAGGCCGACGGTCACCGCGCCCACCGGGACGACGTCGACCAGGCCGGCCTCCTGGCCCAGCCGCCACACCTGCTCGACGACGCCGGCGGTGTCGGCCACCGGGTCGGTGTTGGCCATCGCGTGGACGGCGGTGAACCCGCCCAGGGCCGCGGCGCGGCTGCCCGTCTCGACGGTCTCGGCGTCCTCGCGGCCGGGCTCGCGCAGGTGGGTGTGCAGGTCCACCAGGCCGGGCAGCGCCACCAGCCCGTCGGCGTCGACCACCTGTGCGCCGGTCGCGGCCAGGTGGTCGCCGACCGCGGCGACCCGCCCGTCGACGAGCAGCAGGTCGGCGGGGTCGCCGCCGAGGACGCGCGCCCCCTTGATCAGGTACGAGGTCACTGCGGGGCCCCTCCGAGCAGCAGGTAGAGCACGGCCATGCGCACGGAGACCCCGTTGCCGACCTGCTCGACGATGGTGGACCGCACCGAGTCGGCGACGTCCGCGGCGATCTCCATGCCGCGGTTCATCGGGCCGGGGTGCATGACGATGGCCTCGTCGCCCAGGGCGGCCACCCGCCGGGCGTCGAGGCCGTAGCGGCGGCTGTACTCGCGCGCGCTGGGGAAGAACGAGGCGTTCATCCGCTCGGCCTGGACCCGCAGCATCATCACGACGTCGGCCTTGGGCAGGACGGCGTCCAGGTCGTAGGAGACCTCGGCGGGCCAGCTCCCCACGCCGACCGGCAGCAGCGTCGGCGGGGCGACGAGGGTGACCTCGGCGCCGAGGGTGTGCAGCAGGCGGACGTTGGACCGCGCGACCCGGCTGTGCAGCACGTCGCCGACGACCGCGACCCGCACGCCCTCCAGCCGGCCGAGGCGGCGGCGGATCGTGTACGCGTCGAGCAGGGCCTGCGTGGGGTGCTCGTGCGTGCCGTCGCCGGCGTTGACCACGCTGCCGCGCACCCAGGACGACAGCCGGTGCGGGGCGCCCGAGGCCGAGTGGCGGATGACGATGGCGTCGCTGCCCATCGCCTCCAGGGTGAGCGCGGTGTCCTTGAGGCTCTCGCCCTTGGAGACGCTGCTGCCCTTGGCGGAGAAGTTGATCACGTCGGCCGACAGGCGCTTGGCGGCCAGCTCGAAGCTGATCCGGGTGCGGGTCGAGTCCTCGTAGAAGAGGTTGACCACCGTGCGCCCGCGCAGCGTGGGCAGCTTCTTGACCTCGCGGCCGGTGAGCGCGGACTCGATCTGCGCGGCGGTGTCCAGGACCAGCGTCGCGTCGGCGCGGTCGAGGTCGGCGGCCTCCAGCAGGTGACGCTTCACGGCTGCTCCTCCCCTGCCTGCTCGGTGACCCGGACCTCGTCGACGCCGTCGGTCTCGGCCAGCCGGACCCGCACCGACTGGGTGCGCGCGGTGGGCACGTTCTTGCCCACGTAGTCCGCGCGGATCGGCAGCTCCCGGTGGCCGCGGTCGACCAGCACGGCCAGCTGCACCGCGCGGGGCCGGCCGAGGTCGCGCAGGGCGTCCAGCGCCGCGCGCACCGAGCGGCCGGAGAACAGGACGTCGTCGACGAGCACCACGAGCCGGCCGTCGATGCCCGCGGCGGGCAGCAGCGTGTCCTCCAGCGCGCGGACGCCGCGCAGCCGCAGGTCGTCGCGGTAGAGGGTGATGTCGACGGTGCCGACGTCGATCGGGGTGCCGGAGAACGCCTCCACGCGGCCGGCGAGCCGGCGGGCCAGCGGGGCGCCGCGGGTCGGGATGCCGACCAGGACGACGTCGGCCAGGCCGTTGCCGGCCTTCTCGATCAGCTGGTGGGCCATCCGGTCGACCACGCGGGCGACGTCGGCGGCGGTGAGCAGCGCACCGGGCGCCGCGGGGTCGCGGGGGTCGCGGCTGCTCGGGGCAGCCGGGGACGAGCCGGCCATCAGGCCTCCTTCCCCGCCTCGCCGGACGGGTCGTTAAAGGAGTGGGGTGGACCGGCGACCACCGTACTGCACCCCCTCCTGTGACCCGGATCGCGCGGCTGGTGCCCGCCCTCCGCCGGGCGGCGAGGCGCGTCGCGGGCACCCACGGCGTCCGCGCTGGTGGACGATGTCCCCCGCAGGAGCGGCCTGCTGTTCTCGGAGCGGGCAGTGCCAGTACGCTGAGTGACGACAGAGCCCCACAGACCACGACGGACAGTGAGCGACACGGGATGAGCACCGACTACTCACGGGCCCTCGGCGCCCGGCTGCGCGCGATCCGCAACCAGCAGGGCCTGTCCCTGCAGGGCGTCGAGGACAAGTCGCACGGTCGCTGGAAGGCGGTCGTCGTCGGCTCCTACGAGCGCGGCGACCGCGCCGTCACCGTCCAGCGGCTGTCGGAGCTGGCCGTCTTCTACGGCGTGCCGGTCTCCGAGCTGCTGCCCGACCCGCGGCCCAGCTCCGCGGTGACCGCGACGACCAAGATCGTGCTGAACCTCGAGTCGCTGGGCTCGCTGCCCGCCGACGAGGCCGGCCCGCTGGCGCGCTACGCGTCGACGATCCAGGCCCAGCGACACGACTACAACGGCAAGGTGCTCAGCATCCGCGCCGAGGACCTCAAGTCGCTGGCGATCATCTACGACATGAGCCCCGACGAGCTGACCAGCCGGCTCATCGAGTGGGGCGTGCTGTCTCCCGGCATGGAGGGCATCGCCGGGGGCGACGACGAGGAGGACGGCGCGAACCCGAACTGGGAGCGCCGCCGCGCCCCGCGCTGACCCGCCCGCACCGACGACGAGGGGCCCCTGCCGCTGCGCGCGGCGGGGGCCCCTCGTCGTCGCGGCTGCGGCGTCCAGCCGGCCGCAAGCCGGCTGCAAGGGAACTGTCAGGGGGCGGACCTAGCGTCGTCGGTGTCGCAACGAACCGAGCCCAGCCCGAGGAGCTCCCCGTGTCCCTGCCGCCGCCGGCCCCCGCCCCCGACGTCCTGCTCGCCGCGCACCGCCGCGCGGCCCTGCGCCGGGCGCACCGCCGGCAGTCCAGCGCGCGCATGGCCGCGATGCTGGCCGCGGCCGCCCCGCACGCCGGCCGCTGACCGCGGGCCCGCCCCGCCGGAGGCGGGCCCGCCGGGTTCAGCCCCGGACGTCCTCGACGTCGAAGTGGCTCATGGTCGCGCCGCCGGTCGCGAAGTTCGCGACGTCGCCCGCCGCCGCCGCACCCTCGGCGGACTGCATGCCCGCGCCGAAGGCCTCCACCGAGTCGAAGTCCAGCGCCGCGACGAGGTAGGGCCCCTCCTCGCCGCTCAGGGACTGGGGGTTGCCGATCTCGAAGCGCACCAGCCCGGGGATCTGCCGCGCCAGGGGCACGTGCACCTCGCGGTAGTGGCGGTCGAAGGCAGCCGGGTCGGTCGGGCGGCCGTACTGGATCATCAGGCGGTGCGTCACATGGACCTCCTCGGGGCGCCCCGGGGCTCCACTGCCCCGGAGAACTCCGTACACCCAACCAGGGCGCCGCGACGTCGCCGACGGGCGGTCCGCGCCAGCGGCCCGCGCCGGACCTAGGCGGGCACCTCGGCGTCGAGGATCGCGCCGAGCACGCCGTTGACGAACGACGGCGAGTCGTCGGTCGACAGCGAGCGGGCCAGCTCGACGGCCTCGTCGATCACCACGGCGTCGGGGACGTCGTCGGCCCACAGCAGCTCGAAGGTCGCCATGCGCAGGATCGCACGGTCGACGTCGGGCAGCCGGGACAGCGTCCAGCCGCGCGCGTGGGTGTCGATCAACTGGTCGATGCGGGCCGCGTGACCGACGGCGCCCTCGACCAGCCGCACGGTGTGCTCGGCCACCGGCGGCTGGCCCTCGGCGATGCGGTCGCGGAGCACGGCCAGCGGGTCGGCGCCGCGGAGGTCGGCCTCGTAGAGGACGTCGACGGCGCGCTTGCGGGCCTTGCTGCGGGCTGCCATGCCGGTGCGGGTCGCTCGGTCGCCGGCGCTCAGTTGGCGCGGCCGAGGTACCGGCCGTCGCGGGTGTCGACCTTGAGCTTGTCGCCGGTGTTGACGAACAGCGGCACCTGGATCTGCGCGCCGGTCTCCAGCGTGGCGGGCTTGGTGCCGCCGGTGGAGCGGTCGCCCTGCAGGCCCGGGTCGGTGTGCTGGACGACGAGCTCCAGGGTCACCGGCAGCTCCACGTACAGCGGCGTCCCGTCGTGGACGGCGACGACGACCTCGGTGTTCTCCAGCAGGTAGTCCGCGCCGCCACCGACGGTGCCCTCCGGCACGTGGATCTGGTCGTAGGTGTCGCCGTCCATGAAGACGAAGTCGGTGCCGTCCTTGTACAGGTACGTCATGTTCCGCTTGTCGACGTTGGCGGTCTCGACCTTGGTGCCCGCGTTGAAGGTCTTGTCCACGACCTTGCCCGAGAGCACGTTCTTCAGCGTCGTCCGCACGAAGGCGCCGCCCTTGCCGGGCTTGACGTGCTGGAACTCGGTGACGGCCCACAGCTGGCCGTCGAGGTTGAGGACCATGCCGTTCTTGAGATCGTTCGTGGTAGCCATCAGAGGACCAGCAGTTCCTTGCTCGTGAGGGTCAACAACTCGGGCTCGTCGTCCGTGACGACCAGGGTGTCCTCGATCCGGACACCGCCGTGGCCGGGGAGGTAGACCCCCGGCTCCACGGTGACGGCCATGCCGGCGGTCAGCGTACCCGCGCCCAGCGGGCCGATGCCCGGCGCCTCGTGGATCTCCAGGCCGACGCCGTGCCCGAGGCCGTGGGTGAAGTGGTCGGCGTGCCCGGCCGCGGCGATCACGTCGCGGGCCGCGGCGTCGACGGCGACGACGTCCGCGCCCACCGCCAGCGCCGCCCGGCCGGCCGCCTGGGCGGCGGCGACGAGCTCGTACACCTCGCGCTGCCAGTCGGCCGCGTGACCGAGCACCAGCGTGCGGGTCATGTCGGAGTGGTAGCCGTCGACGGTGGCGCCGAAGTCGAGCTTGAGGAAGTCGCCCTCGCGCAGCACCGTCGCGTCGGGCCGGTGGTGCGGGATGGCGGAGTTCGCGCCGGCGGCGACGATCGTCTCGAACGACGGACCCTCGGCACCGAGGTGCATCATCCGGGCGTCGAGCTCGCGGCCCACCTGCAGCTCGGTGCGGCCCGGGCGCAGCGCCCCCTCGGCGGCCAGCTCGGCCAGCGCCGAGTCGGCGACCGCGCAGGCCCGCCGCAGCGCCGCGATCTCGTCGTCGTCCTTGACCGCGCGCAGCTCCTCCACCGCGCGGCGCACGCTGGCCAGCTCCGGCACGGTGCCGCCGGCCGCGGCGTCGGCGAGCACCCGCTCGAGCCCGGCCAGCCCGTCGACGGTCACCACGTGGCTCTCGAACCCGATCCGCCCGGCGCCCCCGCGCACCGCGGCCCGCACCAGAGCCGCCACGGTGGCCCGGTCGACCACGACCTCCAGGTCCGGCACCTGCGCCGCGGCCTGGGTGGTGTAGCGCCCGTCGGTGCCGAACAGGTCCGGCTGGCCGGTGCGCAGCAGCAGCGCGCCGTTGGAGCCGGTGAACCCGGTCAGGTAGCGGACGTTGAGCAGCTCGGTGACCAGGACGGCGTCCAGACCGCGCTCGGCGGCGACGGCCCGCAGCCGCTCCCGGCGGCCGGCGGTGTCCATCAGCGGGCGTCCCGCGCGGCGAGCCAGCGCAGCGCCAGCACGTAGCCGTCGACGCCGAGCCCGGCGATCACCCCGGAGGCGACGGGCGAGACGTAGGAGTGCCGGCGGAACTCCTCCCGCGCGTGCACGTTGCTGATGTGCACCTCGACCACCGGCGCGGTCACAGCGGCCAGGGCGTCGCGCAGCACGACCGAGGTGTGCGTCCAGCCGCCGGGGTTCACCACGATCGGGTCCCCGGCGTCGGTGGCCTCGTGCACCCAGCGCAGCAGCTCGCCCTCGTCGTCGGTCTGGCGCACCCGCACGTGCAGGCCCAGCTGCGCGCCGGCGGCCTCGACCAGCTCGACCAGCTGCGCGTGGGTGGTCGTGCCGTACACCGCCGGCTCGCGGGTGCCCAGCCGGCCGAGGTTGGCGCCGTTCAGCACCTGGATGGTCACGTCGTCTCCGTCGCGTCGGGGTCAGGCCGCGACCGCGGCCCAGGCCGCGTCGAGCCAGGCCTGGTCGGGGTCGGTCAGGATCCTCGGGGTGCCCATGCCGTCGAGGACGACGAAGCGCAGCGACGCGCCGCGGGCCTTCTTGTCGATGCGCATGACGCCCTGCAGCGTCGCCCAGTCCCCGGCGTAGCGGGTGGGCAGCCCCATCGCCTCGACGAGCGTGCGGTGCCGGTCGACCTCGGCGCGGGTCAGCAGCCCGGCCTGCCCGCCGAGCTCGGCGGCGAAGACCAGCCCGACGGCGACGGCCTCGCCGTGCCGCCAGCCGAAGTCCTCGACCCGCTCGATGGCGTGGGCCAGCGTGTGCCCGTAGTTGAGGAACTCGCGCCGGCCGGTGTCGAAGAGGTCCTCCCCGACGGCGTCGGCCTTGACCTGCACGGCCCGCTCGATCAGCTCGGCGGTGTCGCGGCGGCCGGTGGGGTCGGCCTCCAGCAGCTCCAGGACCCCGCCGTCGGCGATGAAGCCACATTTCACGACCTCGGCCAGGCCGGACCGGAACTCGGCCTCCGGCAGCCCGGCGAGGACGTCGGTGTCGGCGAGCACGCCGGCCGGCGGGTGGAACGCGCCGACCAGGTTCTTGCCGGCGCCGGTGTTGATGCCGGTCTTGCCGCCGACCGCGGCGTCGACCATGCCGAGCAGGCTGGTCGGCAGGTGCACGACGCGCACCCCGCGCACCCAGGTGGCGGCCAGGAAGCCGGCGAGGTCGGTGACCGCACCCCCGCCGACGCCGACGACGGCGTCGCTGCGGGTCAGCCCCAGCCGGCCGAACTCCTCCCACGCGGCCGACGCCACCTCGGCGGTCTTGGCGGCCTCCCCGTCGGGGACGACGACGGCCTCGGCGGCGACCCCGGCGGTCTGCAGGGTCTCGACGGCGGCGCCGGCGAGGGCGGCCAGCGGCGGGGTGTGCACGACGGCGGCGCGCGGGGTGCCGGCCAGCAGCAGCGCCAGCTCGGTCTGCGCGCCGGGCCCGATGACGACCTCGTAGGGCTTCTCCCCCGGGACGGTGACGCGCCTCATCGGGCGGTTCCCGTCGACGCGGGCAGTGCGGCGAGCACCTGGGCCACGACCTCCTCGACCGGGCGGTCGCCCGTGTGCACGGTCGCGGTGGCGACCTCGGCGTAGAGCGGCGCGCGCGCCGCGAGCATGGTGCGCAGCATCGCCCGGGGGTTGACCGCCAGCAGCGGGCGGTCGCGGTTCAGCCCGGCCCGCCGCGTGGCGGTGGCCAGGTCGACGTCCAACCACACGACCGCCCCGCCGGCGCGGCCGTGGGCGACCAGCAGAGCCCGCGTGGCCGCGGAGAGGACGGCGCCGCCGCCGAGCGCCAGCACGCCGTCGTGCTCGGCCAGGGCGCGGGCGACGGCGTCGGCCTCCAGCCGGCGGAAGTGCTCCTCGCCGTGCTCGACGAACAGGTCGGCGACCCGGCTGCCGGTGGTGGCCTCGACGTCGGCGTCGGTGTCGCGGAAGGCCAGCCCCCGGGCCTCGGCGGCGGCCCGGCCGACCGTCGTCTTGCCGGCGGTCGGCGGCCCGACGAGGACCAGCGCGGGCCCGGTCATCGCAGGGCCAGCGCGTCGAGGTAGGCCTGCGCGTTGCGGCGGGTCTCGGGCAGCGAGTCGCCGCCGAACTTCTCCAGCGCGGCGTCGGCCAGCACGAGCGCGACCATCGCCTCCATCACGACCGAGCCGCGGGGCACGGCGCAGGCGTCGCTGCGCTGGTTGATCGCGACGGCGGCGTCGCCGGTGGCGACGTCCACCGTGGCCAGCGCCCGCGGCACGGTGGAGATCGGCTTCATCGCGGCGCGGACCCGCAGGACCTCGCCGTTGGTGATGCCGCCCTCGATGCCGCCGGCCCGGTCGGACTGCCGCTGGATGCGACCGTCGGCCAGCACGATCTCGTCGTGGGCCACCGACCCGCGGCGGCGGGCGGTCTCCAGCCCGTCGCCGACCTCGACGGCCTTGACCGACTGCACGCCCATGAGCGCGCCGGCCAGGCGGGAGTCCAGCCGCCGGTCCCAGTGCACGTGGCTGCCCAGCCCCGGAGGCAGGCCGTGGACGACGACCTCGATGACGCCGCCGAGGGTGTCGCCGTTCTTGCGGACGTCGTCGATCTCGGCGGTCATGGCCGCGCTGGTGGCGGGGTCGGCGCAGCGGACCGGGTCCTCGTCGATGCGCGGGTTGTCCGCGGGCCCGGGGACCAGGCCCTCGGGGGCGACGACCGGGCCGATCGCCACCACGTGGCTGACCACCTCGACGTCGAGGGCCTGGCGGAGGAACGCCTTCGCGATCGCGCCCAGCGCGACGCGGGCCGCGGTCTCGCGGGCGCTGGCCCGCTCCAGGACCGGCCGCGCGTCGTCGAAGCCGTACTTCTGCATGCCGGGGAGGTCGGCGTGGCCGGGGCGCGGGCGGGTGAGCGGGGCGTTGCGCGCCTGGCCGGCGAGCACCTCCGCGTCGACCGGGTCGGCGGCCATCACGGTCTGCCACTTGGGCCACTCGGTGTTGCCGACCTGGACGGCGATCGGACCGCCCTGCGTCCGGCCGTGCCGGATGCCGCCGGTCAGCGAGACGACGTCCTGCTCGAACGACATGCGGGCGCCGCGGCCGTGCCCGAGGCGGCGGCGGGCGAGGTCGAGGTCGAGGTCGGAGGTCTGCACGGCGACGCCGGCCGGCAACCCCTCGAGGATGGCGGTGAGCTGGGGGCCGTGCGACTCACCGGCGGTCAGCCAGCGCAACATGCCCGGGATTCTGCCAGGGCGGGCCGCCGCTCCCCGCGGGGCGGCCCCGGAACCGACGGCGGCGGGTCACCCGAGCCCGGACACCGCCAGCGCGAGCACCGCACCGGCCATCAGCGGTGGCCCGAACGGGACGGGGGTGCGCCAGCCGGCCCGCCGGGCCGCGACGAGCACCAGCGAGGCGGCGGCGCCGGCGATCAGCCCGAGCAGGACCCCGGCCAGCAGCACGCCCCAGCCGGCCCAGCCCAGCAGCAGGCCGATCAGGCCCAGCAGCTTGACGTCGCCGAAGCCGAGCCCCGCCGGCGACGCCAGGCGCGCCGCGGCGGCCAGGACGAACGCCACGGCCGCGGCCAGCACGGCCCGCAGCAGCCCCGCCCAGCTGCCCGTCGCGGCCGCGTCCAGCACGAGGGCGGTCAGGCAGGCGGCCACCGCCGGCAGCAGCACCCGGTCGGGCAGCCGGTGCACGGCCAGGTCGACGGCGGCCAGCACCAGCCCCGCGCCGGCGGCCCACGCCAGCGCCACCGCGGCCGGCCGGACCCCGGTCAGGGCCAGCACCCCGGCGACCAGCGCGCCCAGCGCGACGGCGGTCAGCACGACCCGCGCCGGCGCCGGCCGCGCGGCCTCGTCGGCGCGGGCCAGCCGCACGCTGCGGCGGGCCAGCCAGGGCCCGACCAGCAGGCCGACCGCGACCGCGACCGCGGCCAGCGCCGGCGGGTCCAGCGGCACCCCGGGCGTGCCGAGGGCGGTGCCGGTGAGCGTCGGGCTCAGGAGCGCGCCCCGGGCCGCTCGTCGAGGGCCCGGCGCATCTCCGCGATCGGCGCGGGCAGCCCGGTCATGAGCTCGACCTGGGCGGTGGCCTGCCAGAACAGGACCTCCAGGCCGCTGATCACCGTGCCGCCGGCGGCGCCGACCGCCGTGGCCAGCGGGGTGGGCCAAGGCGCGTAGAGGACGTCGAGGACCGTCTGCCCCGCGCGCCAGCCGAGGCCGACCAGGTCCGGCTGCCCGCCGATGGGCACCGTGCTGACCACCACGGGGGCGGACACCGTGGCGCCGGCGAGCCGGTGCACCGTGGCGGCGACGCCGAGGGTGTCCAGCACCCGCGTGACCTCCCCGGCCCGGCCGGGCTCGCGGACGACGACGTCGACCTGCTCGGCCCCGAGGGAGGCCAGGGCGACCGCGGCCGCCACCGCCGTCCCCCCGGCGCCGAGGATCGCCGCGTGCGGGGCCGACTCGGCCCCGCCCAGCTGCAGCGCCATCCCCACGCCGCCCACGTCGGTGTTCTCCGCCCGCCAGCCACCGTCGTCGGTGCGCACCAGGGTGTTGGCGGCGCCGAGCAGCGCCGGCAGCGGGTCGACGACGTCGGCGGCGCGGGCGGCGGCCTGCTTGCAGGGCATCGTGACCGAGAAGCCGCGCCACTCCGGGCCGAGGCCGGCGATGAGCTCGGGCAGTTCCTCGGCGCCGACGTCCAGGGCGTCGTAGGTCCAGTCCGTCAGGCCGAGCGCGGCGTGGGCCGCCCGGTGCAGCAGCGGGGAGAGCGAGTGCGTCACCGGTCGGCCGAGGACGGCCGCCCGCATCAGTTGGGGTTCTCCCGCAGCCACTGCTGGAACAGCGCCACGTTGGCCGCGTGCTCCTCCGCCGTCGCCGCGAAGCGGGTCTCGCCGGTGTCCGGGTTGACGACCACGAAGTACAGCCAGTCCCCCGGTGTCGGGTTCAGCACCGCCCGCAGCGCGTCCTCGCCGGGGTTGCTGATCGCCCCCGGCGGCAGGCCGGCCGCGTAGTAGGTGTTGTACGGCGAGGGGTTGGCCCGGTCCTCCGGCGTGGTGGTGATGCCCGCCTTGCCGGTGGCGTAGTTGACCGTGGTGTCCAGCTGCAGCTTCATGCCGATCGCCAGCCGGTTGTCCAGCACCTGGGCGACCATCGCCATGTCCTCGGGCGAGGCGGCCTCGGCCTGCACCAGGCTGGCCTCGGTCACGACCCGCAGCCGCTGGTCCTCGGGCACCCCGAGGGAGTCCAGGGTCTGCACGGTGCGGGTGACCATCTGCGCGAGCATCTGCGCGGGCGTCGTCTCGGGCTCGAAGTCGTAGGTGGCCGGGAACAGCCAGCCCTCCAGCGCGCCGTTGGCGTAGGGCGGCAGGCCGGTCGCGACCGGGTCGACGGCGGCGGCGTACAGCTCCTCCACCGGCGTCTCGGTCTCCTCCGCCAGCCGCTCCAGGACCCGCGCGACGGTGAACCCCTCGGGGATCGTGACGCGGGAGAACAGCCGGCTGGCGGGGTCGAGCAGCAGGTCCAGGGCCGCGGCGCCGCTCATCTGCTGGCGCATGCCGTAGACGCCGGGCTGGATGCCCATGGCCGCGGGCTCGGACTCGGCGGCGGCGACGAACGGGCCCACCGAGGCGATCACGTCCGCGTCGGCGAGCGTGCGGCCGATGTCCGAGAGCGTGTCGCCGTCGGAGATGCGGACCTCCACGCTGCCGGTCCCGGCGCCGGTGTAGTCCTCGTCGGCGGGGTTGACCAGCCCGATCAGGGCCTTGCCGCCGAAGACGATGCCGGCCACCAGGCCGGCGAGGACGACGAGGGAGAGGACGACGGCCAGCGGCCGGCGCCGCCGGCGCGGCGCGCCCTCGTCGTGGGGCTCGTGACCGTGCGGCTCGTCGTGCTCGTCGTGGTGGCGGTCGTCGTGGTGGCGGTCGTCGTCGTGGCCGCGCTCGTCGCGCGCGGACCGGCGGGAGCGCCGGCCGCGGCGGGGGCCGTCGTCGACGATGACCTCGAGCCCGCCGGTGTGGTCGTCGGCGTGCGGCTCGGCGGTCGCGGGCTCGTGCTCCTCGACCGGCGGCGGGGGCGGCGTGGCGCCGACCGCGGGCTGGGCGACGGTGGGCTCGTCGTCGGGCGCGGCGCCGTCGCGCGGCTGCAGGCGCGACCACGGGCCCGCCGGGCGCGGGGGCAGCGGGAGACTCGGGTGGGTGCCGGCCGGGGGCGGGACGTCGGGCGTCGGGGACCCGTCCCCGACGCCGGGCAGGCGACCGGTGGGCTCGTCGTCGCCGGCGGAGTGCCGCGCGTAGTCGGCCAGCGGGTAGTCGGCGGCGTGCTCGCGGTCGATCACCCCGGCCCGGCGCCGGGGCACCGCCGGCGCGGGCGTGGTCTCCGGCGCCGGGCGGGTGGCGGCCTGCTGGCGTGGCAGCCCGGCCGCCCAGGCGCTGAGCGACTGCCCCGCGGCGCCGGGCTCCGGGTGCCGACCCCGCCCACCGGGCGGGGTCGGGAACGTCACGAGCGCCCCCGCTGGGCGTCGAGATAGGTCTGCAGGATGACCACGGCGGCCGCCTGGTCGATGACGGGGCGCTGCTGGCGGCTGTCGAGCCCGCTGGCCCGCAGGGAACCGGCTGCCGTCACGGTGGAGAGCCTTTCGTCGACGAGGTGCACGGGCACGGACCCGATGCGCCCGGCCAGGGACCGAGAGTAGGCACGCGCCTCGCGCGCCGACGCCCCCGACGCACCCGACAGGTGCCTCGGCTCCCCCACGATCACCTCTGTCACCTCGTGTTCCACCACGAGCGCCGCGATCCGGTCCAGATCCGACTCGTCCCGCGCCCGCTGGACGGTCTCCAGCGGGCTGGCGAGGGTGCCGGTCGGGTCGGACAGGGCCACCCCGACGCGCACCGTGCCGACGTCGAGCCCCAGCCGCCGGCCCTGGCGGGACCGGCGCGGCGGGATCGGCAGGCCGGCGGGCAGGCCGCCGGAGAGGTCGATCTCGGTGGTCTCGTTGCGGACCGGGGGGAAGCCCTGCCGCAGGTCGATCTCGGTGGTCGGGTGCTGCACCGGCTGCTCCCGCGTCGGGAGCTTGGGCCGCGCCGGCGGGACGGCGGGGCGCTGCACGCGCCGCTCGCCGACCGGGCCGGTCTCCTCGGGGTCCCAGCGCTGCTCGGGCATGTCAGCTCACCTCCGCCACGGCGGTCACGACCGCCTGCTCGCCGGCCGCCAGGGCCGCGGGGATGCCGCCCGGGTCGGTCCCGCCGCCCTGGGCGACGTCGGCCTTGCCACCGCCACGCCCGCCGACGGGCGCCGCGGCTGCCCGCAGCACGTCGGAGGCCGACAGTCCACGCTCCCGCGCGGCCGGTGTGAGGGCCGCCACCAGAGCAACCTTGCCCCCCGAGTCCGACGCGAGCAAGACGACCGCCGGGCGGTCGCCCAGCCGGCCGCGGACGTCCAGCGCGAGGGTGCGCAGGTCGCCGCCGCCCAGGCCCTCCGGCGCGCCGGTGACGACCGCGACCCCGCCGACGTCCCGCGCGCCGGCGGCCAGCGTCCCGGCGGCCGCGACGGACTGCTGCGCCCGCAGCTCGGTGAGCTCGCGCTCGGTCTCCCGCTGGCGGGCCAGGACGCCGCTGACCCGCTCGACCAGCCCGTCGGAGGGGGTCTTGAGCAGCTCGCCCAGCTGGCGGACCAGGTCGCGCTCCCGGGCCAGGTAGCGGAAGCCCTCCAGGCCCACGGCCGCCTCGACGCGGCGGGCGCCGGACCCGACCGACGACTCGCCGGTGAGCGCGAGGGTGCCGATCTGGGCGCTGCCGCGCACGTGCGTGCCACCGCAGAGCTCGCGCGACCAGGGGCCGCCGATCTCGACGACGCGGACGTCCTCGGAGTAGGTCTCGCCGAACAGGGCCAGGGCCCCGATCGCCTGGGCCTCGGGGAGGGTCATCCAGCTGGCGGTCACCGCGTGGTCGGCGCGGACGGCGGCGTTGGCGACGTCCTCGATGTCGGTGCGCTGCTGGACGCTGAGCGCGCCCTGCCAGGCGAAGTCCAGCCGCAGGTAGCCCGGCCGGTTGTAGGAGCCCGACTGCAGCGCCTGCGGGCCGAGCACCTGGCGCAGCGCGGCGTGCACCACGTGCGTGCCCGAGTGCGCCTGGCAGGCCGACAGCCGCCACTCGCGGTCGACCTCGGCGGTCAGCGAGACCCCGGCGCGCAGCTCGCCCTCGAGCACCCGCACCTGGTGGGCGACCAGGCCCTTGACCGGTCGCTGCACGTCCAGCACCTCGGCGCGGCCGCCGTCCCAGGTGAGGACGCCGGCGTCGGCGACCTGGCCGCCGGACTCGGCGTAGAACGGCGTGCGGTCCAGCACGACGCGGGTGACCTCGCCCGGCCCGGCCACGACCTCGGCGCCGTCGGAGTCGGTCAGCTCGGAGACGACCGCGAGCACCCGGGAGTCGGTGCGCAGCGTCTCGTAGGCCAGCCAGTCGGTGGGGCCGTGCTCGGCCAGCAGCCGGCGGTAGGCCAGCACGTCGACCGAGCCGGTCCGCTTGGCGCGGGCGTCGGCGCGGGCCCGGTCGCGCTGCTGCTGCATGAGCGCGCGGAAGCCGGCCTCGTCGACGGTCACGCCCTGCTCGGCGGCCATCTCGAGGGTGACGTCGATCGGGAAGCCGTAGGTGTCGTGCAGCGAGAACGCCTGCTCCCCCGACAGCGCCGGCGTCCCCGCCTGCTTGGCCTCGCGGACCGCGGTGTCGAACAGCGCCGTGCCGGAGGCGAGGGTGCGGCGGAACGCCTCCTCCTCGGCGTAGGCGACCGAGGAGATGCGGGCGAAGTCGGTGGCCAGCTCGGGGTAGCTGGCGCTCATCGCGTCGCGGGAGACCGGCAGCAGCTCGGGCAGCGTGGCCTCGTCGACGCCGAGCAGCTTCATCGAGCGCACGGCGCGGCGCAGCAGCCGGCGCAGGATGTAGCCGCGGCCCTCGTTGCCGGGGGTGACGCCGTCGCCGATGAGCATCAGGCCGCTGCGGACGTGGTCGGCGACCACGCGCAGCCGCACGTCCGCGTCGTGGTCCTTGCCGTAGGTCACCCCGGCGAGCTCGGCGGCGCGGCGCAGCACCGGGGCCACCTCGTCGATCTCGTACAGGTTGTCGACGCCCTGCAGCAGGAACGCCACGCGCTCCAGGCCCATGCCGGTGTCGATGTTCTTCTTCGGCAGCTCGCCGAGGATCGGGAAGTCCTTGCCCTCCCCGGCGCCCCGCTCGTACTGCATGAACACGAGGTTCCAGATCTCGAGGAACCGGTCGCCGGCGCGGTCGACGGCGGGGCCGCCGTCGGGGCCGTACTCCGGCCCGCGGTCGACGTAGATCTCCGAGCAGGGGCCGGCCGGGCCGGGCGCGCCGGTCGACCAGTAGTTGTCCTCCATGCCCAGGCGCTGGATGCGCTCCGGCGGGAGGCCGGCGATGCGCGCCCAGGCCTCGGCGGCCTCGTCGTCGTCCAGGTAGACGGTGACCCAGATCCGCTCCGGGTCGAAGCCCAGCCCGCCGTCCTCCACCCGGCCGGTGACCAGGTCCCAGGCGTGCTGGATGGCGCCTTCCTTGAAGTAGTCGCCGAAGGAGAAGTTGCCGTTCATCTGGAAGAACGTGCCGTGCCGGGTGGTCTTGCCGACCTCCTCGATGTCGAGGGTCCGGACGCACTTCTGCACGCTGGTGGCGCGCGGGAACGGCGCGGGCTCCCGGCCGGTCAGGTACGGGATGAACGGCACCATGCCGGCGACGGTGAACAGCAGCGACGGGTCCGGCGACACCAGCGAGGCGCTGGGGACGACGGTGTGGCCGCGGGCGGCGAAGTGCTCGAGGAAGCGGCGGCGGATCTCGGCGGTCTGCATGTCCTACTCGGGTGCTCGGGTGCGGCGGTGGGGCGGGCGGCCCCGGGGGTCAGCGGGCGGGCGGGGCGCTGTGCCGGCCGGGCAGCTCGACGGCGCTCCGCTCGGGCAGCGGCGCGTCCAGCCCGGTGCCGGCGCGCAGCTCGTCCTCGCGCGCGGCGGCCGCGGCGCGGACGTCGGCACCGAACTCGCCGATCGCGTCGGCCAGGTCGCGCAGCCCCTCGACGATGGAGCCGGCGACACCCTGCGGGGTCAGCTTGTCGGCGGCCGCCGACAGCTTGCGGACCACGAGGGCGCCGATGGTGACGCCCATGGCCAGCCAGAACAGCCGGCGCATCAGGCGGCCCGCCGGGCGGCCCGGCGCGCGCGGCGCGCCTCCTTGTCGCGCTGCGCGGCCTCGGCGAGCGCCACGCCCTCCCGGCGCTTGCGGGCCGCGCTGCGGACGCCGTAGCTGAACGCGGCGAGCTTGATCAGCGGGCTGCCCAGGGTCGCGGCGACGACGCTGGTCAGCGCGGCGACGTTGCTGGACACGTTGGCGGCGTTGCCGGTGATGTCGTCGACCCGCTCGAGGTTCGAGTTGACGTGGGTGACGGTCGTGGTCGCCTGCGCCAGGATCGGGGCGCTCTGCTCGCGGACCTGCCGGAAGGTCAGCGTCGCCTCGTCCAGCGTGCGGCCCAGCTTGAGCAGCGGGACGGCCAGCAGCAGCACCAGCAGCACCAGCGCGAGGGCTGCGATCAGTCCGGCCCACTCTCCTGCGGACACGCGGGGTCTCCTTGTCCTTCGACGGCTCGTGGCCGGGGCGTCCCGGCGTGGCCACAGTAGTCGGCGGGCGCCGCGACGCCCCCGCCGTCCGGGGCCCGTGGGACGGCGGCGACGGACGGGGGGCGCCGGGCGGTCAGCGGGTGCGCCGCAGGATCGCCCGCAGCTTCGGCAGCCGGGCCGCGATCGGGCCCTCCGCGCCGCGCTGGGTGGGCCGGTAGTAGTCGCGGCCGACCAGCGCGTCGGGCGGGTACTGCTGGGCGACGATCCCGTCCGGCGCGTCGTGCGGGTAGCGGTAGGTCCCGCCGTGGCCGAGCTTCTTCGCCCCGGCGTAGTGGGCGTCGCGCAGGCCGGGTGGGACCGGGCCGGCGAGCCCGGCCCGGACGTCGGCGACGGACTCGCCGATGGCCACCGTGACCGCGTTCGACTTCGGCGCGGTCGCCAGGTGGACGACGGCGTGGGCGAGCGGGAAGTGGCCCTCGGGCATGCCGATGAAGGCGACCGCCTCGGCGGCGGCCACCGCGGTCTGCAGCGCGGTCGGGTCGGCCATGCCGATGTCCTCGCTGGCGGAGATGACCAGCCGGCGGGCGATGAACCGCGGGTCCTCCCCCGCCTCCACCATCCGGGCCAGGTAGTGCAGGGCGGCGTCGACGTCGCTGCCCCGGATGGACTTGATGAGCGCGCTGGCGACGTCGTAGTGCTGGTCGCCCTGCCGGTCGTAGCGGACCGCCGCCTGGGCGACCGCCGTCTCCAGGGTGGGGAGGTCGATCTCGGCCGCACCCGCCGCGACCGCCGCCCCGGCGCCGGACTCCAGGGCGGTCAACGCCTTGCGCCCGTCGCCGCCGGCGATGCGGACCAGGTGCTCCTCGGCCTCGGCGCTGAGGGTGACCGCCCCGTCCAGGCCGCGGTCGCTGGTCAGCGCCCGCCGCAGCAGCGCCCGCACGTCGTCGTCGGCCAGGGGCTGCAGCGCCAGCACGAGGCTGCGCGACAGCAGCGGGCTGACCACGGAGAAGAACGGGTTCTCGGTGGTGGCGGCGATCAGGCTGACGATCCGGTCCTCGACCGCGGACAGCAGCGAGTCCTGCTGCGTCTTGGAGAAGCGGTGCACCTCGTCGATGAAGAGCACGGTGCGCCGGCCGGCGTAGGTGAGCTCCCGCTTGGCCGCGGTGATGACCGCGCGGACCTCCTTGACCCCGGAGTCCAGCGCCGACAGCTGGACGAACTGGCGCTTGGTGGCCAGCGAGATGACGTGCGCCAGCGTGGTCTTGCCGGTGCCGGGCGGCCCGTACAGCACCAGCGACATCGGCTCGTCGGCCTCCACCAGGCGGCGCAGCGGCGAGCGCGGGCCGAGCAGGTGCTGCTGGCCGACGACCTCGTCCAGCGAGCGCGGGCGCATGCGCACCGCCAGCGGGGCGCCCGGGTCGACCGCGGCGCCGTCGGGCGGCTCCGGGTCGTCGAACAACGAGCTCACGGGTACCGACGCTACCCGCGGGGCAGGACAGTCCCCATGCAGCAGAGACGACTCGGCGACCGGACCGTCAGCGCGATCGGCCTGGGCGCCATGCCCCTGTCGACGAAGTCCGACCGGCCCTCGCCGGAGGAGGCGGAGGCGGTGGTGCACGCGGCGCTGGACGCCGGGGTGACGCTGGTCGACACCGCCGACGCCTACGCCCGCGACGAGTCCGAGTTCGGGCACAACGAGGAGCTGGTGGCCCGCGCGCTGCGCTCCTACGGCTCCCCCACCGACGACGTCCTCGTCGCGACCAAGGGCGGCCACACCCGCTCCGGCAGCGACTGGGGGCTCGACGGCTCGCCGGCCTACCTGCGCCGGGCCTGCGAGGGCTCGCTGCGCCGGCTGGGCGTCGACGCGATCGACCTCTACCAGTTCCACCGGCCCGACCCGGAGACGCCGTGGGAGGAGTCGATGGCCGGGCTGCGGTCGCTGGTCGACGCGGGGCTGGTGCGGATGGTCGGCGTCTCCAACGCCGACATCGCCCAGATCGACGTCGCCCGCTCGGTGCTGGGCGACGCGCTCGTTGCGGTGCAGAACCAGTTCTCCCCCGGCTGGCGGTTCTCCGCCGACGAGCTGGCGCACTGCGCCGCGCACGGGCTGGCGTTCATCCCGTGGAGCCCGTTCGGCGGGGTGTCGGCCGCCGGGTCGCTGGACGCCGCCGCCCCCGCCTTCGCCGAGGTCGCCGGGGAGCTCGGGGTCTCGGTGTACCGGGTGACGCTGGCCTGGCACCTGGCGCAGGCCGACGTCGTCCTGCCCATCCCGGGGGCCTCCCGCCCGGCGTCGATCACCGACTCGGCGGCCGCCGCCGACCTGACGCTCACCCCCGACCAGCTGGCCCGCCTCGACCCCCGCTGACCCCCTTCGTCGTCGTCCCCTCCGCCGTGATCATCGGCAGGTGGCTGCCCTCCCCGGCGTGTCCACCCGCCACCTGCCGATGATTACCGCGGGTCCACAGCAGGGACGACCGTCCACAGATCCCCTCGACCCCGTCCGCGCCGGCCCCCCGGCCGGGAGCGTGCCCGGGCATGCCCCTCCCCCCGGTCCACTCGGCCGCCTCCGCCCGAGCGGCCGGCCTCACCCGCGCCCAGCTGCGCGGCCCGTCGTGGGTCCGCCTCGCACACGACCGGGCCGTCCGGCTGGACGACGCCATCGACCTGCGGGAGCGGTTGCGCCTGCTCGCGACCGTCCTCCCCGCGGACGCCGCGTACAGCCACCGGACGGCCGCGGCCCTGCTCGGCGCCTGGGTCGACGCCCCCGCCCGCCCCCACGTCGCGCTGACCCCGCGGCGCGTGCTGCCCCAGCGAGCCGAGTTCGTCGTCCACTCCCGGGCGCTGTCGCCGGCCGACGTCCTCGACCTCGACGGCCTGCGGGTCACCGCCGCGCCGCAGACGTTCCTCGACCTGGCGGCGGTCCTCCCGCCCGAGGAGCTCGTGGCGGTCGGGGACGCGCTCCTGCGACACCGGCGCACGACGCCGCCGGAGATCGTGCGGCGGCTGGAGCGCGCTCACCGGGTGCGCGGCGTCGTCCGGGCCCGGGCGTGCGCTCCGCTGCTGTCGCCGCTGTCCATGTCGCGGCCGGAGAGCCTGATGCGGTACTGGCTGACGACCAGCGAGCTGCCCGATCCGGAGCCGCAGGTGCCGGTGCACGACCGCTCCGGCATCGAGGTCGCGCACGGCGACCTCGGCTACCGGCGGTGGCGGGTGCTGCTGGAGTACGAGGGCGCGCACCACGCCGAGGCCGCCACCTTCGGCCGCGACGTCGAGCGCTACTCCTTGATGGCGGCCGACGGCTGGCTGGTCCTCCGGTTCGCGCGGCGCCAGCTCAACCGGCTGACGGTGCTGGAGCGGACGCGCCGGGCGCTGGAGAGCCGTGGCTGGCGCTGAGCGTCCGACCCCGGGTGTTGATCATCGGCAGGTGGCGGGTCGCCACGCCGGCGGGGACAGCCACCTGCCGATGATCAACAGGAGGACGACGTCAGCGGCCGAGGACCTCGCGCAGCGCCGCCAGGACCAGCGCCACCTTCTCCGGCCGGGCGTTGGCGCCCATCAGGCCGATCCGCCACACCGTCTGGGCGTACGCGCCGACGCCGCCGCCGATCTCCAGGTCGAAGCGGTCCAGCAGCTCCGCCCGCACCTGCGCCGAGTCGACGCCCTCGGGCACCCGCACGGTCGTGAGCTCGGGCAGCCGGTGCCCCTCGGCGGCGAACAGCTCCAGCCCGAGCCCGGCCAGGCCCTGGTGCAGCAGCCGGCCGGCCTCCGCGTGCCGGGCGTGGACGGCGTCCAGGCCCTCCTCGAGGATGCGGCCGAGCGCCGCGTGCAGGGAGACGACCATGCCGGTCGGCGCGGTGTGGTGGTAGGTGCGCCCGCCGGTGCCCGCGGCCTCGCCCGCGTAGCCGCCGAGCATGCCGAGGTCGAGGTACCAGCTCTGCGGCTTCTCGATCCGCCGCTCCCACGCCCGGTCGTTGATGGTGAACGGCGCCAGGCCGGGCGCGACGCCCAGGCACTTCTGCGAGCCGGAGTAGGCGAGGTCGACGCCCCACTCGTCCAGCTGCACCGGGATGCCACCCAGCGAGGTCACGCAGTCGGCCAGCAGCAGGGCGTCGCCCTTGCCGGCCGCCAGCGGCTGCAGGTCGGAACGGACGCCGGTGGAGGTCTCGGCGTGGACGACGGCGATCAGCTTCGGCGCCGGGTGCGCGGCCAGCACCCGCTCGGCGTCGACCGGCTGCCCCCACTCGTGGTCCACGCGCACCACCTCGGCGCCGCAGCGGGAGGCGACGTCGACCATGCGCTCGCCGAACAGGCCGTTGACCGCGACGACGACGACGTCACCCGGGCCCACCGTGTTGACGAACGCCGCCTCCATGCCCGCGGACCCGGTCGCCGACAGCGGGAGGGTGCGCCGGTTCGCCGTCCCGAAGACCTGGCGCAGCCGGTCGGAGGTCTCGTCGAGGACCCCGAGGAAGACCGGGTCGAGGTGTCCCAGCAGCGGCTGCCCGAGGGCGACCGTGGCCTCCGGGTAGGGGTTGGACGGGCCGGGACCGAGCAGGGTGCGGGCGCGCAGCGGCATGCTGCGCAACGTACCGATCCCGAGGGTGGGGAGCCCGATGACACCGGACGCCGACCAGTTGTGGCGGGCCTACCGCGCGGCCGCCGCCGACCCCGCGCCGCCCGAGGAGGAGCCCGTCGTCGAACGGTTCGGCGACAGCCCGGCGATGAACGACGAACTGCTGGGCCTCGTGCTGGCCGGCACCAAGCGCGCGACCGCCGGCCTGGTCACCGACTTCGCCGCCCGCGGGCAGCCGCTCCCGCGGATCGGCGGCCACTGGCTGGTGGCCGACGGCGCGGGCGTGCCGCGGTGCGTCCTGCGCAGCACCGACCTGCGGCTGGGGCGGCTGGCCAGCGTCGACGACGCGTTCGCCTGGGACGAGGGCGAGGGCGACCGCACCCGCGAGGGCTGGCTGGCCGGACACCTGCGCTACTTCACCCGCACGCTGGCCGCCCGCGGCGAGCGGTGGTCCGACGACCTCGAGGTGGTGTTCGAGCGCTTCGCCGTCGTGTGGCCGCCCGAGGTCGCGGACCCGTGAACGCCGACGGCCCGTTCCGGAGGTCGGAACGGGCCGTCGGTGCAGCGGTGGGCCTCAGCCCTTGGTCGGGTTCGTCGGGCCCGGGGCGCCGGGCTCGCCGGGCAGCGGCGGCTCCTCGGGCTTCGCGTCGATGCCCGCCTCCGTGCGCTGCGCGTCGGTGATCGGCGTCGGCGCGCCGGTCAGCGGGTCGAAGCCCGCACCGGTCTTGGGGAACGCGATGACCTCGCGGATCGACTCGACGCCGGCCAGCAGCGCGGTCAGCCGGTCCCAGCCCAGCGCCGCGCCGGCGTGCGGCGGGGGGCCGTAGGCGAAGGCCTCGAGGAAGAAGCCGAACCGCTCCCGGGCCTCCTCGCGGGACATGCCGAGGGTCTCGAACACCCGCTCCTGCAGCGAGGCGTCGTGGATGCGGACCGAGCCGCTCATCACCTCGTTGCCGTTGATCACCATGTCGTAGGCGTCGGACAGCGCGCCGCCCTTGTCCTCGGCGAACCGCTCCCGCCACTCGGGCGTGGGCGAGGTGAACGGGTGGTGCATGAAGGTCCAGTCGCCGTCCTCGGTCTCCTCGAACATCGGGAAGTCGACGACGAACAGGAACGACCAGCTGCCGGGCTCGATGAGCTCCAGCCGCTTGGCGATCTCGTTGCGGGCCGCGCCCAGCAGCTCCTGCGAGGTGCGGCGGGCCCCGGCGGCGAAGAACACGCAGTCGCCCGGCTGCGCGCCGACGGCCTCGACCAGGCCGGCGCGCTCGGCGTCGGAGATGTTCTTGGCGACCGGCCCGCCGAGCGTGCCGTCCTCGGCGATCGTCACGTAGGCCAGGCCGCGGGAGCCGCGCGAGCGGGCCCAGTCCTGCCAGGCGTCGAACGCCCGCCGCGGCTGCGACCCGCCGCCGGGCATGACGACCGCACCGACGTAGGGCGCCTGGAAGACGCGGAACGGGGTGTCGGCGAAGAAGGAGGTGAGCTCGGTCAGCTCGACGCCGAAGCGCAGGTCGGGCTTGTCGGAGCCGAACCGGTCCATGGCCTCGCGGTAGGTCATCCGCGGGATCTCGGGCACCTCGTAGGAGGCGAGCTCGCGCCACAGCGCCCGGACGACGTCCTCGGCGATGGCCAGCACGTCGTCGCGCTCGACGAAGCTCATCTCGAAGTCCAGCTGGGTGAACTCCGGCTGCCGGTCGGCCCGGAAGTCCTCGTCCCGGAAGCAGCGGGCGATCTGGTAGTACCGCTCGAGCCCGCCGATCATCAGCAGCTGCTTGAACAGCTGCGGCGACTGCGGCAGCGCGTACCACTTGCCCGGCTGCAGGCGGACCGGGACGACGAAGTCGCGGGCGCCCTCGGGGGTGGAGCGGGTCAGCGTCGGCGTCTCCACCTCGGTGAAGCCGTGCCCGGCCATCACGGTCCGCGCGACCCGGTTGACCTCGCTGCGCAGCCGCATGATCCGGGCCGGGTCCTGGCGGCGCAGGTCCAGGTAGCGGAACCGGTAGCGGACGTCGTCGCTGGCCGCCGAGTCGGTCTCGATCGGGAACGGCAGCGGGGCCGCGGCCGACAGCACCCGCAGCTCGCTCGCGACGACCTCGATCTCGCCGGTGGGCAGCTCCGGGTTCTCGTTGCCCGCCGGGCGCTGCCGGACCTCGCCGGTGACGAGCACGCAGTACTCGTTGCGCAGGGCGTGGGCGTCGGACTCGCGGACGACGACCTGGACGTAGCCGGAGGCGTCGCGCAGGTCGAGGAATACGACACCGCCGTGGTCGCGGCGGCGGGCGACCCAGCCGGCGAGGGTGACCGTCGAGCCGGCGTCGGACCCGCGGAGGGTGCCGGCGTCATGGGTGCGGAGCACGGGGATCTCTCTCTGTGGTGGGCGGTGGAGGGGTGGCTTACCAGCGGTCGTGCACGTGCGCGCGGATGCGCTCGTCGTACACCCGCTCGAGGTCGGCGAGCTGCGCCGCGGTGAGGGGCGGGAGCGAGGCGGCGGCGACGTTGCCGCGCACCTGCTCGGGGGTGCGCGCGCCGGGGATGACGGCGGTGACGCCGGGCTGGTCGATCACCCAGCGCAGCGCGAACGCCGCGGTCGGGGCGTCCCCGGCGATCTCGGCGACCTCGCGGGCCGCGGCGACGCCCACCTCGAAGGGCACGCCGGCGAAGGTCTCGCCGACGTCGAAGGCCTCCCCGTGGCGGTTGAACGTCCGGTGGTCGTCGGCGGGGAACGTCGTCGACTCGTCGTACGTCCCGGTGAGCAGCCCGCTGGCCAGCGGCACCCGGGCGAGGACGCCGACCCCGGCGGCCTGCGCCGCGGGCAGCAGCTGCTCCAGCGGCTTGCGGCGGAAGACGTTGAGCACCACCTGGATCGTCGCGACGCCGGGGTGCTGCAGCGCGGTCAGGCCCTCGGCGACCGTCTCCACCGAGACGCCGTACGCGGCGATCGAGCCGTCGGCGACGAACCCGTCGAGGGTGTCGTGGACGCGCTGGTCGGAGTAGACGGCGGTCGGCGGGCAGTGCAGCTGGACGAGGTCCAGGGTCTGCACGCCGAGGGTGCGCCGTGACCGGTCCACCCAGGCACGCAGGTTCTCCGGCGTGTACTGCGCGGCGGTGAACGGGTCGGCGCGGCGGCCCACCTTGGTCGCCACGAACGGGCGCTCGGCCTGCAGCACCAGCGCGCGCCGGATCCGCTCCTCCGACCGCCCGTCGCCGTAGACGTCGGCGGTGTCGAACAGGGTCACGCCCGCGTCGAGCGCGGCCTCGAGCACGGCCTCGGCGGCCTCGTCGTCGACGTCGCCCCAGTCCCCGCCCAGCTGCCAGGTGCCCAGGCCCACGACGCCGACCTCGGCGCCGGTCCGGCCCAGCGGCCGCTGCTCCACCGAGGTCACTCCCCCACCGTCGCACGCCGCAGCGCGTCGAACAGGTCGGCGACGGGGACGGCGGTCTGCTCGCCGGTGCGCAGGTCCTTGAGCTGGCCCACGCCCTCGGCCAGGTCGCGCTCGCCGATGACGACCGCGTGCGAGGCGCCGGAGCGGTCGGCGGCCTTCATGGCCCCCTTGAGGCCGCGGTCGCCGTAGACGGTGTCGGCGGCGACGCCGGCGGCCCGCAGCTGCCCGACCAGCCGGACCGCGAGCCGCTTGGCCTCGGTCCCCAGCGGGACGACGAACGCCTGCACCCCGGCGGCCGTGCCGATGTCGAGCCCCTCCGCCTGCACCGCCAGCAGCGTGCGGTCGACGCCGACGGCGTAGCCGATGCCGGACACGTCGGGGCCGCCGAGCGCCGCGGACAGCCCGTCGTAGCGGCCGCCCCCGCCGATCGCCGACTGCGCGCCGAGGCCGTTGTGCACGAACTCGAACGTCGTCTTCGTGTAGTAGTCCAGCCCGCGCACCAGCCGCGGCGCCTCGGTCCAGGCCACACCGAGGTCGGTGAGGTGCTGGCGGACGGCGTCGTAGTGCGCCCTGGTCGAGTCCGAGAGGTGGTCGACCATCAGCGGGGCGTCGTCCAGCTGCGCCTGCACCTCGGGGCGCTTGTCGTCCAGCACCCGCAGCGGGTTGATCTCGGCGCGGCGGCGGGTCTCCTCGTCCAGGTCGAGCTTCGCCAGGAACTCCACGAGCAGCTCGCGGTACTGCGGCCGGCAGGTGGCGTCGCCGAGCGAGGTGAGCAGCAGCTCGAAGTCGGTCAGCCCGAGGTCGCGGAAGCCCTGCACGCCGAGTGCCACCACCTCGGCGTCCAGCGCCGGGTCGTCGACGCCCAGGGCCTCCATGTCGACCTGGGTGAAGTGCCGGTACCGGCCGGCCTGCGGGCGCTCGTAGCGGAACGCCGAGCCGACGGTCCACAGCTTCACCGGCAGCGCGCCGGTGTGCAGCCGGTGCTCGATGAACGCCCGCATGAGGCCCGCGGTGAGCTCCGGGCGCAGGGTGAGGGAGCGGCCGCCGCGGTCGTCGAAGGTGTACATCTCCTTCGTGACGACGTCGGTGGACTCGCCCACGCCGCGGGAGAAGACGGCGGTCTCCTCGAACACCGGCGTCTCGACGTAGCCGTAGCCGGCCCGCCGCAGCGGCGCGGTGAGGGTGTCGCGGACGGCGAGGAAGCGCGCCGACTCCGGCGGCAGGGTGTCGAAGGTGCCCTTCGGGGCCGTGAGGCTCACAGCCCGCGGCCCCTCGGCGCGGGGCCCTCCGCGGCGGCCTGCGCCAGGTAGGGGTTGGTGGCGCGCTCCCGGCCGATGGTGGTGAGACCGCCGTGGCCGGGCAGCACGACCGTCTCGTCGGCCATCGGCAGGACGACGTCGCGCAGCGAGGCGAGCATCGACTGCCAGGAGCCGCCGGGCAGGTCGACCCGCCCGACCGAGCCCTCGAACAGCACGTCGCCCGACAGCAGGCCCGGCGCCTCGCCGAGGTCGAGCTCGAACATCACCGACCCCTCGGTGTGGCCGGGGGCGTGCCGGACGGTCAGCGAGACCCCGGCGAGCTCCAGGACGGCGCCGTCGTCCAGCGTGCGCACCTCCGACGGGTCGGGCAGCCGGGTGCCGGCGACCAGGCGCGCCAGCTGCGGGCCGAACCAGCGGCCGGGGTCGGTGAGCATGCCGTTGTCGGCCGGGTGCAGGTAGGCGGGGATGTCGTAGCCCTCGCACACCGGGACGACGGAGAAGGTGTGGTCGAGGTGGCCGTGGGTCAGCACGACGGCGACCGGCTTGAGGCCGTCCTCCTCGATCACCTGCCGCAGCGGGTCGACGGCGTCCATCCCGGGGTCGACGACCACGCACTCCTGGCCCCGCCCCGTGGCGACGGCGTAGCAGTTGGTGCCGAAGGCGCCGGCCGGGAACGAGCGGATGAGCACCCGTGCAGGTTACGCGGGGCCACCTGCGGCGTCCCGCCACTTCCCCGACCCGCCCGGCGGGAGACCGGGGACGCCCAGGCTCGGCACCTAGACTCGCCCACCGACCAGCGGGGCCGCCGGTCGGGCGGCGCACGCCCACCGGCCCGGCGCCGCAACCGTCCGTCCGAGGAGTCCTCCCCCGTGCCGAGCAACAAGCAGCGCCGGCAGGCCGCCCAGCGCCACCTGCAGCGGCAGCTGGAGCGCCGCGCCGAGCTGGCCCGCAAGCGCCGCCGCAACCTGCTCATCGTGGCGACGGTCGTCGCCGTCGCCCTCGTCGCCGGCGCGGTGCTGCTGATCACCGGTCTCGGGAGGGACGACGACGACCCGACCGTCGCCGCCGACGGGTCGAGCTCCTCCGCCGGGCCGTCCGCCGGGCCCGGGGCGGAGCGGGCGGGGCAGACGACCACCGCGGGGCCGTGCACCTTCACCTACGACTCCCGCGGCAGCTCCGGCGTCGCCGTCGACGCGCCCTCGGGTGACCTCCCCACCGAGGGAACGGTCACCGAGACGATGTCGACCAGCGCCGGGGACATCGGCCTCACCCTGGACCGTTCGGGGTCGGGGGCCTGCGCCACGGCGAGCTTCGTGTCGCTCGCCCAGCAGGGCTACTTCGACGGCACGCCCTGCCACCGGCTGACGACCAGCCCCGGCCTGCAGGTGCTGCAGTGCGGGGACCCCTCCGGCGTGGGCAACGGCGGTCCCGGCTACAGCTTCCCGACGCAGGTCACCGGCACGGAGACCTACCCGCGTGGGGTCGTCGCGATGGCCAACAGCGGGCAGGGCACCGACGGCAGCCAGTTCTTCCTGGTCTACGGCGACAGCCTGCAGGACAACCCCAACTACACGGTGTTCGGCACCATCGACGAGCCAGGGCTGTCGGTCCTGGACTCCATCGCCGCGGCGGGCGTCGCCGACGGTTCCACCGACGGGGCACCCGCCACGCCGGTGACCATCACCGCCGTGACGGGCGCGCCGTGACCCGGCGGCGCGCCGCGGTCGCGGCGGCCGGCCTCGGCCTCCTCGCGCTGGCCGGCTGCTCCTCCGACGAGTCGGGCTCGGCGGCGCCGACCCGCGCCGCGGACGGCACCGTGGCCTGCGAGTGGATCGCCGACGGCTCGGGGACCGACATCGGCACCCCGCCGGAGCGGGTCCCGGCCACCGGCACCCGGACGCTGGTCATGACCGCCGGCCAGGGCGACCTGACGATGACGCTGGACCAGGAGGGCGCCCCGTGCGCCGCGGCGAGCATGGTCCACCTCGCCGGGGAGGGGTACTTCGACGGCAGCCCCTGCCACCGGCTGGTCGACTCGCCCACCTTCGGCGTCCTGCAGTGCGGCGACCCGACGGGCACCGGCCGCGGCGGCCCCGGCTACCGGTTCGCCCAGGAGGTCACCGACGCGACGACCTACCCGGCCGCCACCGTGGCGATGGCCAACACCGGCCGGCCGGAGTCGACCGGCAGCCAGTTCTTCCTGTGCTTCGTCGACACCGAGCTCCCGCCGGACTACACCGCCGTCGGCACCCTGGACGACGCGGGCCTGGCCGTGGTGCAGGGGATCGGCGCGGCCGGTGACGACGGCAGCCTGGACCCGTCCCCCGGTGGCGGCGCCCCCAACGAGCCGGTGACGATCGAGACGGCCCGGGTCCTGCCGTGACCCGGCGGGTCCTGCCCGTGCTGGCCGCCGGGGCGGCGCTGCTGGCCGGGTGCACCAGCAGTGTCGCGGGGACTCCCTCGCAGGCGGCCGCCCCGGTGACCCTGGAGGGCACGCAGGTCGCCGACCACGCCATCGGCCAGCAGCACGTGCGCACGGACGTGGACTACGCGGAGGACCCGCCGGTGGGTGGCCCGCACGACCCGGTCTGGGCCGACTGCACGGGCAGCGTCTACGACGTGCCGGTGCGCGCCGAGAACGCCGTCCACTCGCTGGAGCACGGCGCCCTGTGGCTCACCTACGACCCCGACCTGGCGTCGGCCGACGACGTCGCGGCCCTCACCGGCCTCGTCGACGGCGTGCCCCACCGGATGCTGTCGCCCCACCCGGGCCTGGGCGTGACGGTGTCGGCGCAGGCGTGGAACCACCGGCTGACGGCCGACTCCGGCGACGACCCGCGGCTGGCCGCGTTCGCCGACCTGCTGACCGCCAACCCGGAGACGACCCCGGAGCCGGGCGCCACCTGCGAGAACCCCGCCTTCCTGGCCGATCCCGCGACCCCCTGACGGCCCGGGGCCCGGCCCCGGGCCCGGCAGGGACGAGGCGGACGGCGCCTGCTCAGGCGGTCACGCGCTCCACGTCGAAGACCCCGTCGACGTTGCGGACCGTCTGCAGCACCGCGCCCAGGTGGGCGGGGTCGGCCAGCTCGAAGGTGAACCGGCTGATCGCCACCCGGTCGCGGCTGGTCTGCACCGACGCCGACAGGATGTTGACCCGCTCGTCGGCGAGCGCCTTGGTGACGTCGGACAGCAGGCGGTGGCGGTCCAGCGCCTCGACCTGGATCGCGACGAGGAACACCGAGCCGGGCTGGCTGGCCCACTCGACCTCGACCAGCCGCTCCGGCTTGCTCTGCAGGTCCGCGGCGTTGGTGCAGTCGGTGCGGTGCACGCTGACGCCGCCGCCGCGGGTGACGAAGCCGAGCACGGCGTCGCCGGGCACCGGGGTGCAGCACTTGGCGAGCTTGGCCCACACGTCGCTCATGCCGTGCACGACGATGCCGGGGTCGCCGCTGCCGGGGCGCCGCTGCCGCGGCCGGGCGGTCGGGATGGCGGTCTCGGCGATGTCCTCGACCGCGCCCTCGGTGCCGCCCATCGCCGCGATGAGCTTCTCCACCACCGAGGAGGCGGAGAGCTGGTTCTCCCCCACCGCGGCGTACAGCGCGGTCACGTCGGCGTGGCGCAGGTCCTTGGCCAGGGTGGACAGCGCGTCGCCACCCAGCAGCCGCTGCAGCGGCAGCCCGGCCTTGCGCATCGCCCGGGTCAGCGCCTCCTTGCCGGCCTCGACGGCGTCCTCGCGGCGTTCCTTGGTGAACCACTGCCGGATCTTGGTCCGGGCGCGGGAGGAGCCGACGAACGCCAGCCAGTCCTTCGACGGGCCGGCGGTGGGCGACTTGGAGGTGAAGATCTCCACGACGTCGCCGTTGCTCAGCTTGCTGTCCAGGGAGACCAGCGCGCCGTTGACCCGGGCGCCGATGCAGCGGTGCCCGACCTCGGTGTGCACCGCGTAGGCGAAGTCGACCGGGGTGGCGTCGCCGGGCAGGCTGACCACGTCGCCCTTCGGCGTGAAGACGAAGACCTCCTGCGGCCCCAGGTCGTAGCGCAGGGTCTCCAGGAACTCCCCCGGCTCCTGGGCCTCCCGCTGCCAGTCCAGCAGCTGGCGCAGCCACAGCATGTCGTCGGGCGACCCGGCCTTGCTGGCGCCGAACTCCCCGGCCGCGGGACGGCCGCCGGCCCGCGCCTTCTCCTTGTACTTCCAGTGCGCGGCGATGCCGTACTCGGCGGTGCGGTGCATGTCGTGGGTGCGGATCTGCAGCTCCACCGGCTTGCCCTGCGGGCCGATCACGGTCGTGTGCAGCGACTGGTACATGTTGAACTTCGGCATCGCGACGAAGTCCTTGAAGCGCCCGGGCACCGGCTGCCAGTGGGCGTGCATGATGCCCAGCGCCGCGTAGCAGTCGCGCACCGAGTCCACCAGGATCCGGATGCCCACGAGGTCCCAGATGTCGGTGAAGTCCCGGCCGCGGACGATCATCTTCTGGTAGATCGAGTAGTAGTGCTTGGGCCGGCCGGTGACGACCGCCTGGATGCCGGCGGCCTTGAGCTGCTCGGTCACCGAGTGGGTGACCTCGGCGAGGTAGGTGTCGCGGGAGGGCGCCCGCTCGGCGACCAGCCGCACGATCTCGTCGTAGCGCTTGGGGTACAGCGTGGCGAACGCGAGGTCCTCGAGCTCCCACTTGATGGTGTTCATGCCCAGCCGGTGCGCCAGCGGGGCGAGGATCTCCAGCGTCTCGCGCGCCTTCTTCTCCTGCTTCTCCGGCGGGAGGAAGCGCAGGGTGCGCATGTTGTGCAGCCGGTCGGCGAGCTTGATGACCAGCACCCGCGGGTCGCGGGACATCGCGACGATCATCTTGCGGATCGTCTCGGCCTGCGCCGCGTCGCCGAGCTTGACCTTGTCGATCTTCGTGACGCCGTCGACGAGGTGGGCCACCTCCGGGCCGAAGTCCCCGGTGATCGACTCCAGCGTGACGCCGGTGTCCTCGACCGTGTCGTGCAGCAGCGCGGCCACGAGCGTGGTGGTGTCCATCCCGAGGCCCGCGAGGATCGTCGACACGGCCAGCGGGTGGGTGATGTAGGGGTCGCCGCTCTTGCGCTTCTGCGCGGAGTGCGCGGCCTCGGCGACGTCGTAGGCGCGCTGCAGCACGGCGAGGTCGGCCTTGGGGTGGCTCTGCCGGTGCAGCGCCGCCAGCGGCTCCAGGACCGGCCGGACGACGGTGCTGCGCTGGCCGGACACGATGCGCCGCGCCAGCCGGTCGCGGACGCGGCGGCGCGGCGTGCCGGGGTCGTTCTCGGCCGGCGGCTCGGCGCCCACGTCGTCGGGACGGCGGACGACGGGGCGGGCCGGCAGCGGCGCCCGCTCCGCCGGCGGCGGGCTCCCCGCGGGCAGGGCGGCGGGTGCGGCGGCGGCCGGGCGGGGGCCCCCCGGACCGCCGCCAGCCACGGAGGTGGCGGCTGCGTCCGGGGACACGGGCACTCCTACGGCTCGAGGAGGGAAGACCTCCGCCCATGCTAACCGGGCGGCGCGCCCGCGCCGCGCGGCCGGGGGGGGGGGGGGGGGGGGGGGGGGGGGGGGGGGGGGGGGGGGGGGGGGGGGGGCCGGGGCGCGCGCCCCAATTCTCGCGTCC
>NZ_JBJGZP010000014.1:0-110547 GCF_054050555.1 Blastococcus sp. SYSU D00695
AGATCGGCGATCTCGGCGGTATGAGCCGCTGATGCCGCCGAGATCGCCGATCTCGGCACGGGTTGCGGGTGCCGGGTGCACGGGGACGGCCGCGCGGAGGGGGGACGGCGGGGTGGCGGGTGGAGAGGGGGTGGCGGGTGGAGAGGGGGCGGCGGGCGGATTTCTCGCGACACGCCGCGCCGACACGCCAGAAGCGTCAGTGACACACCGTCCGGGACGTGTCACAGCGTTCATCATGTGAGGGCCGAGACCGCGCATCCGCGGTCCCCGGCAGCACACTGCTCGAGGGGGAACTGCGTGCCGTCCGGTGCGTTGCCGCGAGTCGCCCGCTCGTCCGCCGTCCTCGGCGCACTCGCGGCCGGCCTCGCCTCGTGGGGGATCGCGGTCGCCGCCCCCGCCCAGGCCATCGACGACCCCACGCGCCCCGAGGCGCGGGTCACCCACGGCCCGAGCTGCCGGCCCGGCGGGGTCGCCGTCGAGGTGACCGCGGGCACGGTGGCCTACGAGGTCGTCCTGGCCTCCACCCGCCGCCCGGCCGGCGAGGACCAGGCGCGCCTGGACCCGGGGCAGACGGTCGAGCTGCGCACCGGCGACGTCGACTGGGGCGAGACCATCGACACGCGGCTGCTGTTCACCGCCCTCGACGACTCGGGCACCGCCTACGTCGACGAGCTGAGCGGCTTCGAGTTCACCCGCCCGGCACAAGAGGACTGCGCGGCGATCGCGCCCCCGACCGCCGAGGCGACGGTGCCGCCGATGTCCGGGTCGGCGGGCACCGACGACCTGCCGGCGGACGGCGGCCCCGTGCCGGCCGGGGACCTGCCGGGGCCCACGGCCGCGCTGACCGCCGCCAGCGGGCCGGCGTCGGTGGTCGCCGCGGGGGACGTCGTCACCCTCACCGCCTCCGGCTTCGCGGCGGGCGAGACGGTGGCGGTGCTCCTCGAGGACGGCACGCAGATCGCCACCTCGGTCGCCGACGTGACCGGGTTGGTGGCGGCCGACGTGCGGATCCCCGCCGCCGCCCCGACGGGCGCGACCACGCTCGTCGTGGTGGGGGGCGTCACCTCGACCACCGTCGCCGTCGACCTGCGGATCGCCGCGGCCGAGAGCCCGGCGGGGGCCGGCGACGGCGCCGTCTGGCCGCTGGTGCTGGCCGGCGCGGCGCTGTCGGTGGCGGCCGGCGGTCTCGGCGTGGCGGCCCTCCGCGGTCGCGCCGCGCGCCGCCCGTCCGGGAGCGCCTGAGGCGGAGTCAGGGGACCATGGACGGGTGCTCCCGGACCGCGCCGTGGCGTCCGCCGTCCCCGACGTCGCCGACCTCTCCGGGGCCGCGCCGCGGCCGGAGGAGACGTGGCTGCGCATCGTGCAGGTGCACGACCGCATCACCCGCCGCGTGGACTCCGCGCTCCACCGGCAGCACGGCATCTCGCTGACCGGCTTCGAGGCGCTGCGCCGGATCGCGGAGGCCCCGGGACAGCGGGCCAGCATGGGCGAGGTCGCCGAGGCGCTCGGCCTGTCCCGCGGCGGCGTCACCAGCACCGTCACCCGGCTGGTCACCGAGGGCCTCGTCGTCCGCGAGCGCGCCGCCGACGACCGCCGGCTGCTGCACGCCCGGCTCACCGACGCCGGCCGGGCCAAGCTCCGCGAGGCGGCCCCGACGCACGACGACCTGGTCGCGCACCTGCTCGCGCGCCTGGGCAACGACGTCGCGGTGGTGACCGACGCCCTCGCCCGGGTCTCCGCTGCCGCCCGGTCCCGTCGCTGACCGCCTGACCAGCACCGGAGCCGCCCCTCCCCGCCCGGCCGGACCCCAAAGACAGCCCCGCGTGCCGCCGACGGCACGGGCCGGTCACCCGCGGCCGGCAGAAACTTCAAGCCCGTAGTGTTTCGTTCCGGATCGGTCGGGCACGACGCATCTCGTGCCAGGGGTGCTCGCGCAGGTCACCGTCGTCGTGCCGACCATCGGCCGACCGTCGCTGGACGCCCTGCTCGACGCCCTCGCCGCGGCGCCCGGGGACCGGCCCGCCGAGCTCGTGCTCGTCGACGACCGCCCCACCGGCGAGCCGCTGCGCCCCGAGCGACCCGGGCTGCCCCCGGTGCGCGTCGTCCGCACCGGCGGGGGCGGCCCCGCGCGGGCGCGCAACCTCGGCTGGCGGGTCGCCCGCACGGGGTGGATCGCCTTCCTCGACGACGACGTCGTCCCCGACGCCGACTGGTACCGGCGGCTGGCCGCCGACCTCGCCGACCTCCCCGCCGACGTGGCCGGCAGCCAGGGCCGGGTGCGGGTGCCGCTGCCCGGGCACCGCCGCCCGACCGACTGGGAGCGCGGCACCGCGGGGCTCGCCACCAGCGCGTGGATCACCGCCGACCTCGCCTACCGCCGCGCCGCCCTGGCGGCGGTCGGCGGCTTCGACGAGCGCTTCCCCCGCGCGTTCCGCGAGGACTCCGACCTCGCGCTGCGGGTGCTGGACACCGGCGCCCGGCTGGTCCGCGGGGAGCGGTGGATCACCCACCCGGTGCGGCCGACCGACCGCTGGGTCAGCGTCCGGGTGCAGGCGGGCAACGCCGACGACGTCCTGATGCGCCGGCTGCACGGGCCCGGCTGGCGGGCGGCGGACCGCGCCGACGCCCCGCTGGGCCGCCGCCCCCGGCACCTGGCAGTCACCGCCGCCGCGGTCGCCGCGCTCGGTCTCGCCGCCGCCCGCCGCCCCCGCGCCGCCGCGGCCGCCGCCCTCGCCTGGGCCGCCGGCACCGCCGAGTTCGCCTGGGCGCGCATCGCCCCCGGTCCGCGCGACCGCGCCGAGGTGGCGACGATGCTGGCCACCAGCGCGGTCATCCCGCCGCTGGCCACCTGGCACTTCCTGCGCGGCGCCGTCGCGCACCGGCGGGTGACCCGCTGGCGGGGGCTGCCCGACCTGGTGCTGTTCGACCGCGACGGGACGCTCGTCCGCGACTACCCCTACAACGGCGACCCCGCGCTCGTGCGGCCCGTGCCCGGCGCCCGCGAGGCCGTCGACGCGCTGCGCGCCCGCGGCGTGCGGGTCGGCGTGGTGAGCAACCAGTCCGGCGTCGCCCGCGGCCTGATCACCACCGCCCAGGTCGACGCCTGCATGGCCCGGCTGGCGGAGCTGCTCGGCCCCTTCGACACGGTCCAGTACTGCCCGCACGGCCCCGACGACGGCTGCGCCTGCCGCAAGCCGGCCCCCGGCATGGTGAAGACCGCCTGCGCCGAGCTGGGCGTCGACCCCGCCCGCTGCGTGGTGATCGGCGACATCGCCGCCGACGTCGAGGCCGCCGCCGCGGCCGGCGCCACCGGGATCATGGTCCCGACGCCGGTCACCCGGCGGTCCGAGGTTGCGGCCGCGCCGCACGTCGCGCAGACCCTGACCGGCGCGGTGGACGACGTCCTGGCCGGTGCCTGGTGACCCGGACGGTCCTGGTGGCCCGGCTGGACAACGCCGGGGACGTGCTCCTGCAGGGCCCGCTGGTGCGCGCCGTCGCGCACGGCGCCGACCGGGTCGTGTTCCTCGCCGGGCCGGCCGGGGCGGCGGCCGCCGCGCTGCTGCCCGGCGTCGACGAGGTGTGGACCTGGGCCTGCCCGTGGATCCTCGGCGACCCGCCGCCGGTCGACGCCGCCGACCTGGCCGCGCTCACCGAGCGGGTCCGCGCGCTGGCGCCCGACGAGGCCGTCGTCTCCACGTCGTTCCACCAGTCGCCGCTGCCGCTGGCGCTGCTGCTCCGGGCGGCCGGCGTCGGGCGGATCTCGGCGACCAGCGTCGACTACCCGGGCTCGCTGCTCGACGTCCGGCACCGCGTCGAGGACGACCTGCCCGAGCCCGAGCGCGCCCTGTCGCTGGCCCGCGCGGCCGGCTTCGCGCTGCCCCCGGGCGACGACGGCCGGCTCGCCGTCCGCCGTCCCCTGCCGGCGACCGGGCGCGAGCCCGGCTACGTCGTGCTGCACCCGGGCGCGAGCGTGCCCGCCCGCGCCTGGCCGGCCGGCCGGTGCGCCGAGGCGGTCGAGGCCCTGGCCGACGCCGGCCACCGCGTGCTGGTCACCGGGGGGCCGGGGGAGCGGGCGCTCACCGCCGCGGTCGCCGGCACCCGCGGCGAGGACCTCGGCGGCGCCACCAGCCTGGCGGAGGTGGCCGCGCTGCTGGACGGCGCCGCGGCCGTCGTCGTCGGCAACACCGGCCCGGCGCACCTGGCCGCCGCCGTCGGCACCCCGGTCGTCTCGCTGTTCGCCCCGGTCGTGCCCGCCGCCCGCTGGGCGCCCTACGGCGTGCCGACCGTGCTGCTGGGCGACCAGGACGCCCCCTGCCGCGACACGCGGGCCCGCGTGTGCCCCGTGCCCGGCCACCCCTGCCTGACCTCGGTGACCGCCGCCGACGTCGTCGCCGCCGTCGAGAAGGTGATCGCCGCATGAGGGTGCTGGTCTGGCACGTGCACGGCTCCTGGACGACGGCGTTCGTCGAGGGCGCCCACGAGTACCTGGTCCCGGTCACGCCCGGCCGCGACGCCGACGGGCTGGGCCGCGCCCGCACCTGGGACTGGCCGGCCTCGGTCCGCGAGGTGACCCCGGAGGAGCTGCGGGCGCTCAGCGACGCCGGCGGCATCGACGTCGTCGTCCTCCAGCGCACCCGCGACCTGGAGCTGTGCCGGCAGTGGCTGGGCCGCGAACCCGGCCGCGACCTGCCCGCGGTCTTCCTCGAGCACAACGCGCCCGGCCTGGACGACGGAGCCGCACCGGTACCGCTCACGCGGCACCCGCTGGCCGACCGTGACGACGTCCCGATCGCGCACGTCACCCACTTCAACCGGCTCTTCTACGACAACGGCCGGGCGCCGACGACGGTGATCGAGCACGGGATCGTCGACCCGGGGGAGCGCTGGACCGGCGAGCTCGCCCGGGCCGCCGTGGTCAGCAACGAACCGGTCCGCCGCGGCCGCACCGTCGGCGCCGACCTGCTGCCGGGGCTGGCGGCGGTCGCGCCCGTCGACGTCTTCGGCATGGGCCTGGCCGGCCTGCACGAGCGGTACGGGCTGGACCCCGACCGGGTCACGCTGTTCGACGACCCGCCGCAGGCGGCGATGCACGCCGAGCTGGCCCGCCGCCGCGTCTACGTGCACCCGGTGCGCTGGACCTCGCTGGGCCTGTCGCTGCTGGAGGCCATGCACCTGGGCATGCCCGTGGTCGCGCTGGCCACCACCGAGGTGGTGGAGGCGGTCCCGGCCGAGGCGGGCGTCGTCTCGACCCGGCCCGAGCGGCTGTGGGCGGCCGTCCGGGGCCTCCTCGACGACCCCGACGCCGCCCGGCTCGCCGGCAAGGCCGCCCGCGCGGCCGCGCTCGAGCGGTACGGCCTGGCCCGCTTCCTGGCGGACTGGGACGAGCTCCTGGAGGAGGTCACCCGATGAGGATCTCGTTGGTGAGCGAGCACGCCTCGCCGCTGGCCGCGATCGGCGGCGTCGACGCCGGCGGGCAGAACGTGCACGTCGCGGCGCTGGCGGCCGGCCTGGCCGCCCGCGGCCACGACGTCACCGTGCACACCCGCCGCGACGACGTCGCCCTGCCCGACGAGGTGGTCACCCAGGACGGCTACCGGGTCCGGCACGTGACGGCCGGCCCCGAGCGGGCCCTGCCCAAGGACGACCTGCTGCGGCACATGCCCGAGTTCTCCCGCGGCCTGCGCCGCGAGTGGGCCGCCGACCGCCCCGACCTCGTGCACGCCCACTTCTGGATGAGCGGGCTGGCCAGCGTCGCCGCAGCCGGCGACCTCCCGGTGCTGCAGACCTTCCACGCCCTCGGCTCGGTCAAGCGCCGCCACCAGGGCGCCGCGGACACCTCCCCGCCGCAGCGCGTGGACCTGGAGCGGTCGCTGTGCCGCACCACGCGCCACGTCGTGGCCACCTGCTCCGACGAGGTGTTCGAGCTGCGCCGGCTGGGCCTGCCGCGGGAGAAGGTGTCGGTCGTCCCGTGCGGGGTGGACACCGCCGTCTTCACCCCGCGGGGGCCGGTCGCGCCCCGCTCGGGCCGGCCGCGGCTGCTGGTGCTCGGCCGGCTGGTCGAGCGGAAGGGGCAGGACGACGCCGTCCGCGCCCTGGCCGCCGTCCCCGACGCCGAGCTCGTCGTCGTCGGCGGCCCGCCGGCCGACGAGCTGGACCGCGACCCCGAGGTGCGGCGGCTGCGGGCCGTGGCCGCCGAGGCCGGTGTCGCCGACCGGCTCGTGTTCACCGGCGCGGTCGCCCGCGCCGCCGTCCCCGCCTGGGTGCGCTCGGCCGACGTCGTGCTGGCCGTGCCCTGGTACGAGCCGTTCGGCATCACCCCGCTGGAGGCCATGGCCTGCGGCCGGGCCGTCGTGGCCACCGCCGTCGGGGGGCTCGTCGACAGCGTCGTCGACGGGGTCACCGGCGACCTCGTCCCGCCCCGTGACCCCGGGCGGCTCGGCGAGGCCCTGGCCGCGCTGCTCGCCGACGACGAGCGCCGCGCGGCCTACGGCGCCGCCGGCGTGCGCCGGGTCCGCTCCCGCTACCGGTGGGCCCGCGTCGTGGCCGACACCGAGGCCGTCTACCGCCAGGTCCTGGCCATCCCGTCCCAGGCCAGCCCGACCCGACCCGTGGAGGTCGTCCGATGACCGTCGCCCCGCACTCGGCCGGCGAGGTCGTCTCGCCCGACTCGTGCACGCACCTGACCGGCCACGACCACGTCGCCTCGCTGACCGCGGCGCTGCGGGACGTGAGCGGGCACGTGGAGACCCTCGACCGGTGGGGGCGGCTGCTGGCCGACGTCCTGTGCGGGCAGTCGCGCGGGCGGCTGCTGGCCGCGGGCAACGGTGGCAGCGCGGCGCAGGCCCAGCACCTCACCGCGGAGCTGGTCGGCCGCTACCGCGCCGACCGGTCGCCGTTCTCGGCAATCTGCCTGACCGCCGAGACCTCGTCGCTGACCGCGATCGCCAACGACTACCCGGCCGACGAGCTGTTCGCCCGGCAGGTCGAGGCGCACGGCCGCGCCGGCGACGTCGTCGTCCTGCTCTCCACCAGCGGCCGCTCGCCGAACGCCGTCGCCGCCGCCCGCCGCGCCCGCGAGTGCGGCATGACCGTGCTGGCGATGACCGGACCGGCGCCCAACCCGCTGGCCGCCGAGGCCGACGAGGCCGTCGCCATCGACTCCCCGTGGACCGCGACCGTGCAGGAGTGCCACCTGGTCGCGCTGCACCTGCTGTGCGCGGCGTTCGACGCGGCGGTGCTGGCCGAGCCGGCCCGCGTGCCCACCACCCGCCTGGGCGTCGCGCGATGACCGACGAGCGGCCGCTGGTCGTCGTCGGCGACGCGCTGCTGGACGTCGACCTGGTCGGGACGGCGTCCCGGCTCACCCCGGACGCCCCGGTGCCCGTCGTCGAGGACGTCGAGACCCGCCAGCGCCCCGGCGGCGCGGCGCTGGCCGCCGTCATCGCCGCGGCGCAGACCTCCCGCCCCGTCGTGCTGGTCACCCCCATGGCCGACGACGAGGGCGCCGACCGGCTGCGGGCGCTGCTGGCCGGCCGCGTCCGGCTGGTCGAGGTCCCCGCCACCGGCGGCACCGCCGTCAAGCAGCGCGTCCGGGTGGGCGACCACTCCGTGGTGCGCATCGACAGCGGCGACCCCGTCGCCCGCCTCGGCGCCCTGCCCGAGGAGGCCCGTGCGGTGCTGCGCGAGGCGGCCGCGGTGCTGGTCGCCGACTACGGCCGGGGGACGACGGCGTCCGCCGCCGTCCGCGAGGCGCTGGCCGCCGCCGGCGGGCCGATCGTCTGGGACCCGCACCCGCGCGGCGCCGACCCGGTGCCGGCGACCCGGCTGGTGACCCCCAACGGCGCGGAGGCCGCCCGCGTGGCCGCGGCCTCCGGCGTGGCGCCCGAGGGTGACGGGCTGGCCGCCGTCGGCGCCCGCGCCGAGGCGCTGATCCGGTACTGGGGCGTGGGCGCGGTGGCGGTGACGCTCGGGTCCCGCGGCGCGCTGCTCTCCTACGGCCAGGGCGCGCCGATGGTCGTGCCGGCGGTGCCGGTGACCGGCGGCGACCCCTGCGGTGCCGGCGACTCCTTCGCCGCGGCCGCCGCGCTGCTGCTCGCCGAGGGCACCGTCACCGGGGAGGCGGTGGCCGGCGCGGTCGCGTCGGCGTCGGCGTTCGTCGGCCGCGGGGGCGCCGCGCACTGGGACGGCGGCCGCCGCGACGCGCCGGCGCCCAACGTCATCGCCGAGCCGGGCGTGGACTCCGTGATCGCCCGGGTGCGCGCCGCCGGCGGCACGGTGGTGGCGACCGGCGGCTGCTTCGACCTCGTCCACCCCGGGCACGTCGCCACGCTCCGCGCAGCCCGCGGGCTGGGCGACTGCCTGGTGGTGTGCATCAACTCCGACGACTCGGTGCGCCGGCTCAAGGGGCCGTCGCGGCCGCTGGTGACCGCCGCCGACCGGGCGCGGGTGCTGGAGGCGCTGGAGTTCGTCGACGCGGTCGTCGTCTTCGACGAGGACACCCCGGCGCAGGTGCTGGACCGGCTGCGGCCCGACGTGTGGGCCAAGGGCGGGGACTACGCCGGCGCGGACCTGCCCGAGGCCGCGGTGCTGCGGACCTGGGGTGGGCAGGCCGTCGTCCTGCCCTACCTGGACGGCCACTCCACGACCGCGCTGGTCGAGCGCTCCCGCGTGTGGTGAAGGACCCCGCTGCCCCCCACGCCTCGCAGGCTCGGCGCGGGCCCCTGCAGCGGGGCCGTTCCAGGCGTGAGCCGGACCAGGACGTCGCGGTGGTGCTGCGGCCGCTGGGGCTGGGGGACCTGCTGACCGGGGTGCCCGCGCTCCGGGCGGTCCGGGCGGCGGCGCCCGGCCACCGGCTGGTGCTGGCCACCACGGCCGCGCTGGCGCCGCTGGCCGGGCTGGTCGACGTGGTCGACGAGGTGCTGCCCGCCCGCGAGCTGGAGCCGCTGGACTGGGCCGGCCCGCCGCCGGACCTCGCCGTCGACCTGCACGGCAAGGGCCCGCTGTCGCACGCGGTCGTCGCCGCCCTGCACCCGCGGCGGCTGCTGACCTTCGACAGCCCCGGCTACCCCGGCCCCCGGTGGCGCCCCGACGAGCACGAGGTGCGGCGCTGGTGCCGCCTGGTCGCCGAGGGCCTGGGCGTGCCCGCCGACCCCGACGCGCTGGACCTCGCGGTACCCGACGTGCCCCCGCCGGTGCGCGGGGCGGCGCTGGTGCACCCCGGCGCGGCCTTCCCCGGGCGCCGCTGGCCGGCCGACCGGTTCGCCGCCGTCGCCCGCCACCTGGCCGGGGCCGGGCACGACGTGCGGGTCACCGGCGGCCCCGCCGAGGTCGCGCTCGCGCGCGAGGTCGCCGCCGCCGCCGGCCTGGGGGAGGACGCCGTCCTCGCCGGGACGACGACCGCGCTGGAACTGGCCGCGCTCGTGGCCGACGCCCGGGTGGTGGTCAGCGGCGACACCGGGACGGCACACCTGGCCACGGCCTACCGGCGGCCCTCGGTGGTGCTGTTCGGGCCGGTGTCCCCGGCGCTGTGGGGTCCGCCGCCGCGTACGGCGCCGGGCGGCGGCCCGCTGCACGCCGTCCTCTGGCACGGCGACGGCACGGGCGACCCCTGGGGGACCGCGCTCGACCCGGCGCTGGCCCGGATCACGGTGGACGAGGTGGTCGGCGCGCTGGACGGGGTGCTCGCCGCGGCGCCCGTGTGACGGCGTCGCGGCCCCGCGCTCAGCGGCGGCGGATCGCGTCGAACAGCACCGCCTGCAGGTCCGCGGGGTCCTGGGCGTCGTAGGCGCGGCCGTCGGTGGCCTCGGCCATCTGCTGCAGCGCCGCCAGGTCCGCCTCCGGGCCCAGCGCGACGCCGATGAGCTGCACCGGCCGGTCGGGGTCGGCCTCCGCGCGCAGCGTGTCCACCAGGCCCTGCAGCGAGATGCCGCTGGCGTCGTCGTCGTTGGTGCCGTCGGTCAGCAGGACGACGCTGGACACCGCGCCCTCCTGGTACTCCTCGCGGGCGGCGCGGACGGCGGCCAGCGCCGTGTCGTACAGCCCGGTCCCGCCCGAGGACAGGGACCCCGGGAGCGTCTCCAGCGCCGCGGCCAGCGCCGCCCGCTGCGAGGCCCCGTCGACGTCGGCGTCGAGGGCGCGCAGCGGCACCTGCTCGACGTGGTCGTCACTGCCGTCCACCTGGTAGGCGAAGGTCCACAGGCCGACCGAGAACTCGTCCGGCAGCAGGGTCAGCGCGGTCCGCGCCGCGTCGACGGCCAGCTCGATGCGGCTGCCGGAGCCCGCAGCGGCCTCCATCGAGGTGGACGTGTCGATCACCGCCAGCAGCCGCGAGGGCGCCAGCACCCGGTTGGCCTGCTCGATCGCCGCCTGCGCCGCGTCGGGCTCCATCGGCAGCCGCTCGGGTGCCGCCTCCTGCGTGCCGGTGTCGGGACCAGCCGCGTCCGGGGCGGCGCCGTCGGCGTCGCGGAAGCCCGCGGCGCGCACCGCCTCGGCCGCCGCGCCGGAGGTCAGCCGGGCCACGACCGCGTCGACGGCCTCCCGGCGGTCCCCGCCCGGGTCACCGGCCCGCACCACCGGGTAGTCCAGGGAGGGTGAGCCACCCGCGGGGTAGAGGGCGACGAGCTCGGAGTCCCCGGCCAGGTGGCTGGCGAGCACGTCCTGCTCGGTCGCGGCGAACAGCCCCGCGTCGGCGTCGCCGCGCACGGCGGCGTCGCGGACCTCCTCGAGGGTCGCGCCGGCCTCCGACAGCGCGAGCGAGGCCTGCAGCTCCGCGTCGGACGTCTCGCCGTCGCCGCCGCCGGTCTCGTCGACGGCCAGCGAGACGCCGATCTGCCGCGCCTGCCCGGTGAGGTCGGCCGACGGCACCGACCGCCCGGCGCCCAGCGCCGCGACGACCAGGTCCAGCCACGGCGGGGTGTCCCCGCCGGGGACGAGGGCCTCGGCCGACGCCCGGCTGGTCGCCAGCACCACCGGCGAGGTCGCCATCGACCCGGCCGGGTCCAGCTGCGCGCCCTCGACCTGCGCGGGCCAGATGGAGGAGTCGGGCACCCACACGTCGGGCAGCCCCGTGTCGGCGCCGGCGGTCAGTGCGGCCGTGGTCTGCAGCGGGTCCTCGCCGGTGACCTCCGCGCCGCCGCAGTCGCCCAGCGCGTCGCCGGCCAGCAGGTCCTGCACGACCGGGACCAGCTCCGGCGCGACGGTCACGCGGACCGTCTGCGGCTCCCCGCAGGAGGCGGCGGCGTCGTCGTCCCCGGAGCCGGCCAGCCACCACACCAGCCCCCCGGCGACGAGGACGACGACGGCCAGCGCCGCCACCAGGACGGCCGGCGGTGGCGGCCAGCCGCGGCGGCCGCCCGAGGCAGGACTGGC
Organism: Blastococcus sp. SYSU D00695; assembly: GCF_054050555.1. Lineage (NCBI taxonomy): Bacteria > Bacillati > Actinomycetota > Actinomycetes > Geodermatophilales > Geodermatophilaceae > Blastococcus > Blastococcus sp. SYSU D00695. Next base: position 11,368 of record NZ_JBJGZP010000014.1, read on the forward strand.
ATGCCGACCCATCGATGCGCTCCGTCGTCGTCCGGACACTCGTGGCGACCCCCCTCGCCGGACCCAGCGTAAGGGGCCGGGCCCGGTCCGCGCGGCCGCGAGCGGAGCCGGTCAGCCGGCGGCGCGGCCGGCCAGCCGGACCTGCCCGGCGAACCAGTCGACGGTCCGGCGCAGGCCCTCCTCCGACGGCACCCGCGGCCGCCAGCCGAGCAGCTGCTCGGCCCGCGTGGTGTCGGGACGGCGGACCTTCGGGTCGTCGACCGGGAGGTCGATGAACTCCACCGGGGAGCTCGAGCCGGTCATCCGCACGATCCGCTGTGCCAACTCCAGCATCGACAGCTCGTCGGGGTTGCCGATGTTGACCGGCCCCGCGTGCCCGGAGAACGCCATGGCGAGGATCCCGCGCACCGTGTCGTCCACGAAGCAGATCGAGCGGGTCTGCGAGCCGTCCCCGGCGACGGTCAGTGGCCGGCCGCTCAGGGCCTGGCCGACGAAGGCGGGGATGGCACGACCGTCGTCGGGGCGCATGCGCGGGCCGTAGGTGTTGAAGATGCGCACGATGCCGGTGTCGGTGCCCTTCGACGTCCGGTAGGCCGTCGTCATCGCCTCGCTGAACCGCTTCGCCTCGTCGTACACCCCGCGCGGGCCGACCGGGTTGACGTTGCCCCAGTACTCCTCGGTCTGCGGGTGCTGCAGCGGGTCGCCGTACACCTCGGAGGTGGAGGCCAGCACGTAGCGGGCGCCCTTCTCGTGGGCCAGCCCGAGGGTGTGCAGCGTGCCGAGGCTGCCCACCTTGAGGGTCTCGATCGGCATCTTCAGGTAGTCGATGGGGCTGGCCGGGGAGGCGAAGTGCAGGACCAGGTCCACTCGCCCCGGCACGTGCACGAAGTCGGTCACGTCGCAGCGCACCAGCCGGAACCCGGGGTGCTCCAGCAGGTGGACGACGTTCTGCGGCGAGCCGGTGAGGAAGTTGTCCAGGCAGACCACCTCGACGCCGCGGTCGAGCAGGTGCTCGCACAGGTGCGAGCCGAGGAAGCCCGCGCCCCCGGTCACCACCGCGCGCCGGATCTCCCGCGTCGCGTGCACCATCGCCGTCCTCCTCGCACCGGGGCACGGACGCGCGGGGCGCACGTCCGGGGCGCTCCTACCCCGGGCCCGGCCGGCCACACACTTAGAGACCTGAGTGTCGCGGGCGCGTCCTGCGCGCGACGGCCGCCGGCCCCGAGGGGGACCGGCGGCCGCCGAGCAGCCCTGCGGCTAGTTCACGGCCTCCTCGTCCGGGATGCCGCTCTCCGGCGGTGCGATGGGCTCGCCGTCGTACTCCTCGATCTCCGCGTCGCCGACGTCGGTCACCAGCAGCGGCGTCAGCGGCTGGCCGACACCCTGGTCGTCGAACTGCACCACGGACATCCCGTTGACGCCGGCGTGCCGGTCCGCGGAGTAGCGGAACTCCGTGAACAACGGCCCCCGCCAGTCACCACCGGCCTCCTCCACCGCGGCGACCAGGTCGTCACCGGTGGGGTTGCGGCCGGCCGCCTGCAGCGCCTGCACGGTCGTGTAGGCCAGCGCCATGCCGTAGACGCGGGTGTTGGTGAGCACGCCCTCCTGGCCGGACTCGTCCCAGATGCGCTGGAACAGCTGGATCCAGGGGTCGTCGACCTGGTCCACCGTCGGGATGTAGGCGGTCGTGTAGATGTTCGCCAGGGCCGAGGCGCCGCTCACCGCACCCTGGGAGAAGGCCCCGAGCAGCGAGCCGACGAGATCCGGGGCGGATCCGATGTTCGAGTACCACCACTGCGGCGTGTAGTTCAGGTTCCGGGCGGCCAACTGCGTCAGTGCGGTGTACGCCGGGACGTTGAACCCGAGCACGAAGTCGGCCCCGGAGCCCTGCAGCGCCGCCATCTGCGGCCCCACGTCGACGTTGCCCGGCGTGTAGGTCTGCACCTCGACGATCTGGTCGTCGTCGAGGTACTGCCGGACGCCCCGCTCGCCGTCCTCGCCCAGGTCGTCGTCCTGGAGGAACAGTCCGACCCTCGCATCCGGGAAGTTCTCGGCGATGTACTGGCCGATGATCTTCCCCTCGCTCTCGTAGTCGGTCTGCCAGCCGAACGTGTACGGGAGGTTCTCCGGGTCGTCCCACAGCGAGGAGCCCGAGGCGACGAAGAGGTCGGGGATCTCCTCGGTGTTGAGGAAGTCGAGGACCGCGTTGTGCGTGGGCGTGCCGAGGCCGCCCACGATGGCGAAGACCTCCTCCTCCAGCACCAGCTCGCGCACCACGGTGCTGGTGTTGGTGGGGTTGTAGGCGTCGTCGCGGTAGACCCACTCGATCTGCCGGTCGTACACGCCGCCGTTGGCGTTGACGTAGTCGAAGTACGCCTGCATGCCGGTCGGGATCTCGCTGTAGCCCGGCGCGGCGCGGCCGGTCAGCGGGAAGTGCCCGCCGAGGGTGATCGTGTCCTCGGTCATGCCCGGGCCGGTGGCCTCGTTGTCCGCGGCGGTGCCGCCACCGCCACCGCCGCCACCGCCGCCACCGTCGTCGTCGTCGCCGCCACAGGCGGCCATGGTGGTGGCGATCGTCGCCGCGGCCAGGACGCCCACGAGGCGTCGGGAGGTTCGCGTCAAGGGTGCTCCTTGGGGTTGCCCGGGCCGCTCTGCCCGGGGGTCGGGAGGGTGCGCCGTACTTGGCAGGCGACGGGTGGCGGATCGCCCGTCACCGAGGCCGGTGGTCTCGTCGCGTCGCTCACCCCCCGCCGGGGCGGCCGAGCGCGCGCGCGGCCCGCCGCCGCAGCAGCGCCAGGCGGATGGTCCCCACCAGGCCGGCGGGGGCGAACAGCATCGTCACCACCAGCAGCAGGCCGTAGACGACGAAGGAGGACTGCGAGGCCTGGGCCTCCTCCATGTCGAACACGTCCCGGCCGATGTCGATGAGCCACGGGGGGAGGAAGACCAGCAGCGCCGAGCCGAGCAGTGCGCCGAAGAGGCTGCCGAGGCCGCCGATCACGATGGCCGTGAGCAGGGACAGCGACAGGACCGGGAGGAACGACCCCGGGGCGGCCAGCTGGACCACGATGGCCAGCACGGCCCCCGCCAGGCCCGCGGCGGCGGCGCTCACCACGAAGGCGAGCACTCGCCAGCCGCCGAGCGAGATGCCGGCGAGCTCCGCGGCGACCTCCTGGTCGCGCACCGCGCGCCAGGTCCGGCCCATCCGGCTGCGCATCAGGTTGGCGAGGAAGAAGTAGGAGATCAGCAGGCAGACGACGGCGATGTAGGCGACCCACTTGTCGTTGAGGCCGCGCCCCGCCGCACCGGACAGCTGCTCGATCGTCTGGTCGAACCACTCCGGCCGCTCCGGCGGCCGGACGGTCAGGCCCTGCTCGCCGCCCAGGGTGTCGCCGAAGTACAGCGCCAGCCCGGGGAGTCCGACGGCGAGCGCCAGGGTCGCGCCGGCCAGGTACGGACCGTGCAGCCGGGCGGCGGCGACTCCGACCAGGGCCCCGACGAGCGTCGTCGCGGCGACGGCGACCAGGAGGACCAGGGCCAGGGCGGGCGGCTCGTCGCCCCGCTCGACGTCGAGCATCAGGGCCGTCGTGTACGCGCCGACGGCCATCAGCGCCCCGTGCCCCAGCGAGATCTGCCCGGACAGGCCGGTCAGCAGGGTCAGCCCCCCGGCGGCGACGGCGAGGTAGGCGACGTTGCCCAGCTTAATGTTGGTGTTGAGCTCGGTGCTCTCGAGCAGCAGCACCGCCAGGGCGGCGCCGGCCACCAGCACCACCAGGTGTCGCAGGAGGGTGCTGCGGGGGAGCAGGGACCGGCGCCCGCTGCCGCGGGCCGACGAGGCGTTCGCCCCCGCGGTGGCGGTGGTGGGCGCGCGGTCGGACGCCGCGCCCGGCTCCCCGGTGGGGGTCTGTGTCTCGCTCACGGTCACGCCCTCCGCGCTGCGGTGGTGGAGAAGAGCCCGCCGGGGCGGACCAGCAGGACCACGACGAGGATCACCAGCGCGGCCATGCCGAGCAGGGAGTCGTCGAGGTAGCCCCGCACGTAGTTGAGTGCCAGGCCCAGCAGCAGGCCGCCGACCACGGCGCCGATCGGTGAGTCCAGGCCGCCCAGCACCGCGGCGACGAAGCCGAAGACGATCAGGGTGTCCATGAAGGTGGGCCCGACGAAGGAGACGTCACCGGCGATCAGCATGCCCGCCAGGGCGCCGACCACCGCGGCCAGCGCCCAGCCCAGCGTCAGCATCCGGCCGACCCGGACGCCCAGGAGCCGGGCGACCTCCTGGCCGAAGGCCGACGCCCGCATCGCCAGCCCCAGCCGGGTGAAGCGGAACAGGGCGATCAGCGCCAGCATGGTGACCAGGACGGCGCCGACGGTCCAGATCGAGTTGGGCGACAGCGAGAGCAGGGTGAAGCCCTCGCGCACCTCGTACCCGACCTTGCTGAACGGCGGGACGAACGCCCGCTCGTCGACGCCGGCGACGAGGGCGACGAGGGCCTGGATGGCGACGAACAGGCCGAGCGTGACGATGACGGCGTTGAGCTCGGGACCGCCCTCGACGGGCCGGACGACGACGCGCTCGACGAGCGCGCCCATGACCAGGCCGGCCAGCAGGGCGACGACCAGCCCGAGCCAGTAGGACCCGCCGGCGTCGATGACCGCGACGGCGATGAAGGTGGTGGCCGCAGCCATCGAGCCCTGCGCGAAGTTGACGATCCGGGTGGACCGCCAGATCAGCACGAGCGCCAGGGCGAACGCGGCGTAGACCGAGCCGTTGACCACCCCGCCGAGGGTGAGGCTGAGGAACTGCTCCACGAGGGACTGCCTCCTGAGGCCGAGGGGTCAGAAGCCGAGGTAGGCGTGCCGCAGGTCCTCGTCGGCGGCGAGGGTGCGGGCGTCGTCGGTGACGACGACGCGGCCGAGGTTGAGCACGACGCCGGTGTCGGCCACCGACAGGGCGCTGCGGGCGTTCTGCTCGACGAGCAGCACCGAGAGCCCCTCGGCGTCGACCAGCTGCCGCACCAGCCCGAAGATCTGCGCGACGATCCGCGGGGCCAGGCCCAGCGAGGGCTCGTCGAGCAGCAGGAGCCGCGGGCGGGCGAGCAGCGCCCGGCCGATGACGAGCATCTGCCGCTCGCCGCCGGAGAGCGTGTGCGCGGGGTTGTCCCGCCGCTCGGCGATCCGCGGGAACAGCTCGTACACCCGGTCGAACTCCTCGCGCCCCACCTTGCCGCGGAACAGCGAGCCGACGCGGAGGTTCTCGTCGACGGTGAGCTCGGCGATGACGCCGCGGCCCTCGGGCACGTGCGCCATGCCCTTGTGCACCATCGCCTCGACCGGCGCCCGGGTGATGTCCTGCCCGTCGAGCAGGACCCGGCCGGCGGTCGGGCGGACCAGCCCGCTGATGGAGCGCAGCAGCGTCGTCTTCCCGGCGCCGTTGGCCCCGAGGACGGCGGTGATCCGGCCGGTCTCGGCGCGCAGGCTCACCCCGTCGAGCGCGCGGACCGGGCCGTAGGACGTCGTCAGGCCCTCGACCTCCAGGAGCCCGGTGGCGGTGGCGGTCCCCCCGGGGGTGGCCGGGCCGCCCTGCCCGGACGCGGTGCTGCCGTGCGGCTCAGCCACGGGGGGCCTCCTCGGTGCTGGGGGCGCCGTGCCGGCCGGTGCCGAGCTCGGCCGCGTCGGCGGCGACGTCGACGTCGTCGCCGAGGTAGGCCTCGGTGACGGCGGGGTCGGCGCGGATCTCCTCGGGGGTGCCGACGGCGATCTGCCGGCCCGAGTCCAGGACGGTGATGCGGTCGCAGACCCGCATGACCAGGTCCATGTGGTGCTCGACCAGCAGCACGCTCATCCGCGACGAGACGGAGCCGATCAGCTCGCCGAGCTCGTACATCTCGTCCTCGGACAGGCCGCTGGCGGGCTCGTCGAGCAGCAGCAGCTCCGGCTCGGACACCAGCGCGCGGGCCAGCGCGACCCGCTTCTGCACCGGGTACGGGAGGCTGCCGGGGTAGCGCTCCGCGTAGCCGGTGGCGTCGAGCTCGGCGAGGGCGTCCAGCGCGCGGCGGCGCAACCGCTCCTCGTCGCGGTCGGCGGTGGGGACGGCGAACAGCGCCGAGAGGAAGCCGGCCCGGGCGTGCCGGTGCGCGCCGACCATCACGTTCTCCAGGACCGTCATGCCCGGGAACAGGCCGACGCCCTGCAGGGTGCGGGCGATGCCCAGCCCGGTCAGCTGCGCCGGCCGCAACCGGCGCAGCTCGCCGCCGCGCCAGGTGATCCGGCCCGCCGTGGGCCGGACGAGGCCGCAGGCGACGTTGAACATCGTCGTCTTGCCGGCGCCGTTGGGCCCGATCAGGCCGTGCACGTGGCCGGGCTCGACGGTCAGCGAGACGTCCTCGAGGGCCGTCACGCCGCCGAAGGCGACGCTGATGCCGGTCATCTCCAGCCGTGCGGTGGGGGACCGGTCCGGTCCCGGGGTCTCTCGGTGGTGCGGCGGGTGCGCCACGGGCCCACGTCTCCTCGTGCGGTAGGAGGTCCCCCGACCGGGTTGCGGCGGACGACGATTGGGTCACGGCTACGTCCCGATGAGGTTGCTCCACGGTGAGCCCGGTCACAATGGGCGCGACGCACAGTGATCGACGGTCCGGATTGGGCGCAGCGCAGCGCGGGTGGAGGTGGGCGGTGACCGTGTACCCGTCGGACGTGGCCGCCCGGCTGGGCGAGGTCGCGCCGCGGCTGTTCGACGAGATCGACGCGATGGTCGACCGCATGGTCGACGTGCTGATGCGCACCGAGCCGACCTACCGCGAGCTGGACCTCGTGGAGCTGCGCCGCTCGACCCGGGCGGGGCTGGCCGGCGGCATCCGCAGCCTGGTGGCGGTCGCCGGCGGCACCCGGCAGGTGCAGACCGTCGAGGCCCGCGAGGTGGGGCGGCGGCGCGCCGCCCAGGGCATCCCGCTGGAGGCGGTGCTGCGGGCCTACCGCCTGGGCGGGCAGATCACCTGGGAGACGCTGCTGGTCGTCGCGCGGGGGGCCGGCGGGTCCAACGACACCCTCCTGGTCGACATCGCCGGTTCGGTCTGGCGGACCAACGACGTCGAGTGCGGCGCGGTCGCCGAGGGCTACCGCGAGGAGCAGCGGCGGCTGGAGTCGGTGGACGACGCCGCGCGGCGGCAGGTGCTGGACGGCCTGCTCGACGGCCGCGGCGGGGACCCGACGTTCCTGCGCTCGGCGTCGGAGCTGCTCGGCATGCCGCTGGAGGGCCGGCTGCTCGCCGTCGTCGCCGTCCCCGACGAGGAGGGGCGACCCGGCCTGACCGACCCGGCCGCCGGGCTGCTGCGGCGCGGCGTCCGCTCGGTGTGGGGCGAGCGGTCCGGGGCGCAGGTGGGCGTGGTCGCCCTCGGTCCGCGCCGGTCCACCGACGTCCTGGGCTGGCTGCGCGCGATGGCGGCCGGCCCGGTGGGGGTCTCGGCCGAGGTGGAGGGCGGCGCCGGGGTCGCGACGGCTTACCGGCTGGCCGAGACGGCGGCCCGCACCCTGCCCGTCGGCACGAGCCAGGTCGTCACCATCGACGACCGGCTGCCCGAGGCCCTGCTGAGCAACTCCCCGGAGATCCGCTCACGGCTGGTCGGCCAGTCCCTGGGCGGGCTGCTGGAGCTGCCCGAGGACGAGCAGTCGGTGCTGCTGGACACCCTCGCCGCGTTTCTCGCCGCCGACGGGTCGCCGACCCGCGCCGCCGACGAGCTCTACTGCCACCGGAACACGGTCATGCACCGGCTGCGGCGGATCGAGTCGGTGACCGGGCGCAAGGTCACCGACCCGCGGGCCCGGCTGCTGTGGCAGCTGGCCCTGCTGGGGGCGCCGCAGCTGCGCCCGGCCCACCCCGCCGCCTGAGGGACGGCCCCCGTGCCCCCGCACGGGGGCCGGAGGACGGGGAGCTGCGCTCCCTCACTGCAGGTAGCCCTCGACCTCGGTGGCCGGGCGGACCTCGGCCTGGTCGGGGTCCTCGTCGTACTGCCGCTTGGCGCGCCGCTGCCGGAGGAGGTCCCAGCACTGGTCCAGCTGGGTCTCCAGCTCCTGCATGCGCGACCGCTGCTCGTCGGTGTGCTCGCCGCCCTCGCGGAGCGCGTGCTCCTCGTCGACCAGCGCGTGGATGCGGCTCAGCAGGTCCTTCTCGTCCATGGCCGCCGTCCTGCCCGCCGGCCCCGCCGGGGAAACGGTCACGCCGGGTCGGGCACCCAGCCCTCGACGAAGGCGGCCAGCCGCCGGGTGACCGCCCCGCCGGCGCGGCCCAGGGCCAGCAGCGCCGAGCGGTCCAGCGGCACCCGGACCCCCCGCCGCCCCGCGGGGACCGCGCCCCGCACGGCGTGCCCGGCGGCCACCAGCTCCGGCCACGGCCGCGCCAGCTGCTCCAGCACGCGGGCCAGCGCGGCGGCGGTCGGGCCGGCGTTGCCCTCGACCATCGCCGTCACCAGCGCCGGGTCGCTGCCGGCGACCCGGGTGCCGTCGCGGAAGCTGCCGGCGGCCAGGGAGAGCGCGAGCGGGCCGGCCTGGGCCGCCGCGGCCGACAGCGCCGCGGCCAGCAGGTGCGGCACGTGGCTGATCGCGGCGACGGCGTCGTCGTGCTCGGCGGCCGTCACGGGCACCACCTCGGCGCCGGCGTCCAGCGCCACCTCCGCCACCCGCAGCCACCGGGGCAGCTCGGTGCCGCGCTCCAGGCCCACCGCCCAGCGCGCCCCGCGGAACAGCTCCGGGTCGGTGGCCTCGTGCCCCGACCGCTCGGTGCCGCACATCGGGTGACCGCCGACGAAGCGGGACCCGAACGCGGCGCCGACGGTCTCCAGGACCGGCAGCTTCACCGACCCGACGTCGGTGACCGTGGCCGCGGGGTCGATCGCCAGCCCGTCCAGCGCGGCGGTCATCGCCGGCAGGGGCACGGCGAGGACGACGACGCCGGTCAGCTCGGTCCCGATGCGGACGCCGCGCCCCTCGGCAGCGGCGCGGGCGGCCGGGTCGACGTCCCAGCCGGTGACCTCCCGCCCGGCGGCGACGAGCGCCGCGGCCAGGGACCCTCCCAGCTGGCCGAGCCCGACCACCCCCACCGGGGGTGCGGGCATCGTGGGCACCGGGAACGCGGCGTCGGCCATGATCAGAGGCTATGACCCACCCGCTGACCCACCCGCTCCTCCACCCCCGCGTGCCGTGACCCCGCGTTCCTTCCTCCTGAGCCCGCAGCTGGCCGACTACGTCCGCGCCGGCAGCGAGGCCCCGGACGACGTCGTCAGCGACCTCGTCGCCGAGACCGCGGCGATGGCCGAGCGCGGCGAGGCGTCGCCCACCCTGCAGATCGGCGTCGACCAGGCCGCGTTCATGCAGCTGCTCACCCGGGCCCTCGGGGCGCGGGACGCGGTGGAGATCGGCACCTTCACCGGGCTCTCCGCGCTCGCCATCGCCCGCGGACTGCCCGAGGAGGGGCGGCTGCTGTGCCTGGACGTGAGCGCGGACTGGACGGCCGTCGCCCGGCGCTACTGGGACCGTGCGGGCGTCGGCGACCGCGTCGAGCTCCGCCTGGGCCCGGCGCTGGACAGCCTGCGCGCGCTCCCGGCCGAGCCGGCGTTCGACCTCGCCTTCGTCGACGCCGACAAGACCGGGTACGCGGCCTACGTCGAGGAACTGCACCCGCGGATGCGGGAGAACGGGGTGGTCCTGCTGGACAACACGCTGCGCGGCGGCCGGGTGCTGGAGCCCGCCACCGACGACGACCGCGCCATCGCGGAGCTGAACGCGGCGCTGGCCGCCGACGCCCGCTGGGAGACCGTGCTGCTGCCGCTGGCCGACGGCCTGACGATGCTGCGCCGCCGGTGAGCGCCACCCCGGAGTACACCGGCCCGATGAGCTTCGCCGTCCGGGTGGGCCGGGCGGACGGCCGGTGGCAGGTGCAGCTGCTGGCCGCGGACGCCGGCGACGAGCTGCCCGTGCTCGAGCGCGCCCTCGGCGACCCGGGGGAGTGGCCGGGGCCGTTCGTGGTGGTCGTGGACTCGCGCCTGTACTTCGTCGTCCTGCGGCACGGCCCGGGCGGCATGGTCCGGGCGTTCATCTCCGACGCGACGATGCAGGAGTGGCTGCTGGCCAGCGAGGTCGTCGAGCGCTACGGAATCGCGGTCGACACCGACGGCGCCTTCGACGACGACGAGACCGGCTGGCCGGCCGGCGACCTCGACGTCCTGGCCGACTTCGGGCTGCCGGCCGACGAGCTGCGGCCGATCGTCACCGCCGACGACCTGTGGGCCGACGAGATGGTCGACCGCATCGCCGGCCGGCTGGGCTTCGCCGACGAGCTGGCCGCGGCGGTGCGGTCGTGAGCCCCCGCGCGACCGCCGTCGTGTTCGACCTCGGCGGCGTCCTCACCGAGAGCCCGATGACCGCCTTCGCCGCGTACGAGGCGGAGATCGGGGTGCCCGACGGGCTGATCCGGCAGCTGAACAGCACCGATCCCGACCGCAACGCCTGGGCCCGCTACGAGCGCGGCGAGCTGGACACCGACGGGTTCTGCGCGGTGTTCGAGGCCGAGGCGCTGGCCGCCGGGCACCGCCTGGACGCCCGCCGGGTGCTGGCGGCGCTCGCCGGGGAGCTCCGGCCGGCGATGCTGGCGGCCCTGGCCACGCTGCGGGAGGCGGGGCTGCCGCTGGCGATGGTGTCCAACAACGTCGCGCCGATGGAGCGCACCGGCCGGCTCGGGGACGTGCTCGGCTACTTCGACGCGATCGTGGAGTCCTCGGTCGAGGGGGTGCGCAAGCCCGAGCCCGAGATCTACCGGCGCACGCTGGACCGGCTGTCGGAGGCGATCGGCCGCCCGGTCGCCGCGGACGACTGCGCCTACCTCGACGACCTGGGCATCAACCTCAAGCCCGCCCGGGCCCTGGGCATGCACACGATCAAGGTCGTCGACCCGGCCGTGGCGCTGCGCGAGCTGTCCGACCTGGTCGGGCTGGACCTGACCGGCCCGGCGCGGTGACCGGGGCCGGCGGCGGGGTCCTCGGCGCGGACGTGCTCGACGCCGCCATGGGCCGCGCCCTCGAGCTGGCCGCCGCGGCGGTCGGGTGGGGGGACACGCCCATCGGCGCCGTCGTCCTCGGGCCGGACGGCGCGGTCCTCGCCGAGGCGGCCAACGAGCGGGAGAAGCGCGGCGACCCGACCGCGCACGCCGAGGTGCTCGCGCTGCGGGCCGCGGCGCCGGTCGTCGGCGACGGCTGGCGGCTGACCGGCGCGACCCTGGTGGTGACCCTCGAGCCGTGCACGATGTGCGCCGGCGCGGCCGTCCTGGCACGGGTCGCCGCCGTCGCCTACGGGGCCGAGGACCCCAAGGCCGGCGCCGCCGGGTCGCTCTGGGACGTGCTGCGCGACCGGCGGCTCAACCACCGGCCGCTGGTCACCGGAGGGATCCGGGCCCAGGAGTCCGCCACGCTGCTACGCGCGTTCTTCCGCGCCCGGAGGGCCCTGTAGTCTCTTCGGCGGTGGCGTGTCCGAGCGGCCGAAGGGTCCCGCCTCGAAAGCGGGTGAGGTGCAAGCCTCCGTGGGTTCAAATCCCACCGCCACCGCCAGCGGTGCCGACGGCGGCGCCCACCCGGGTCAGGTCCCGGGCGGGCGCCGCCGTCGCCGTTGCTGGGCTCAGGCCGCCACGTCCAGGTCGACCAGCAGCCCGCCGTCCCCGCCGCGCACGAACGTCACCGCGTGCGTCTCGACCTGCTGCTCCCCGGGCCGGGTGAACCGCACCTCGGTGGTCGCGGTGACCCGGTCGCCGTCCACGGTGACGTCCCGGACGTCGAGCAGGCCCACCTCCGACCAGGTGCCGAAGAACCCGGCGTACGAGTCGTAGGAGACCTGCGCGCGCAGCGACGGGCCGGTCATCGCGTAGGCGGCCTCGGTGTCGCGGGGCAGCAGGTCGTAGTAGCGGCCGAGCGTCTCCCGGACCTCGACGTCGGCGTCCGCTGCCGGCGGCTGCGCCGTCGGCGGCGGCTCGTCCGTCGACGGGGACCCCTCCTCCGGCGGGCTCGGTTCCGCCCCCGTGCTGCCGGCCCCGGTGCTGCCGGTCGCCGGGGTCTCCGCGGTCGGGTCCGCCGACGAGGACGGCGCGGGGGCGGAGGTGCTGGGCCCGGCGGCGTCGTCGCCGTCCCCGCCGGAGGTGGCGGCCAGCCAGGCGACCCCTCCGCCGACGAGCAGCAGCAGGACCAGGCCGGCGAGCAGCAGCGGCAGGCGCCGACGCCGGGTGGGGACGACGCGGGGCAGGCCCGGCCGCGGGGTGTCCGGGGGCCGTGGCGGGCCCGCCGGCTCGGTGTCCCGCCTCGACTCCGGTCCCGGAGCCGGAGCCGGAGCCGGGGCCGGGCTCGGGTCCGGGGCCGCGGCCGGGGGCGGTGGCGTCGGGGAGGCCGGCGCCGGGACCGGCGGGGTGACCGGCGCGCCGCCGGCGGGCAGGGACTCCGTGCGCGCACGACCGGGTGCCGGCCGCAGGTCGGTGCGGGCCAGCAGCACCGTCGTCGGGTCGCCGTCGCGGCCGGCGGCGAGGCGGGCCAGGCGGTCCCGCACCTGCGGCATCGTCGGTCGCGCGGCCGGGTCGTCGGCCAGCATCGCGACCAGCGGCGCCGACAGGGAGCCCGCCCGCGAGGGCGGCCGCGCGCCCCCGCCGGCGACACGGTGCAGCAGGCGCAGGGCGTTGTCGTCCATGCCGAACGGCGGCTCGCCCTCCAGGCACGTGTAGAGCGTGGCGCCGAGGGAGAAGACGTCGCTGGCCTCGCTCATCTCCGCGCCCTGCGCGACCTCCGGCGCGAGGAACGCCGGCGTGCCGGTGATCTGGCCGGTCTGGGTGAGCGTGACGTCGCCGCTGGCGTGCGAGATGCCGAAGTCGGTGATCTTGACCAGGCCCTCGACGTCGCCGCCCCGGCCGACCAGCACGTTGGCCGGCTTGACGTCGCGGTGCACGATCCCCGCCGCGTGCGTGGCGGCCAGCGCGTCGGCCACCTGGGCGCCGATCTGCGCGACCGGCTCGGGGCCGAGCGGGCCGTCCTCGTGCAGCACCTGGGCGAGGCTGCGGGAGGGCAGGTACTCCATCACCAGCCACGGCTGCCCGCCGTCGGTCGCGACGTCGTACACCGAGATGGCGTGCGGGTGGCTCAGCCGGGCGGCGATCCGGCCCTCGCGCAGCGCCCGCTGGCGCTGCTGGTCGACCAGTTCCTGGTCGGCGCCCGGCGGCGGCACGACCTGCTTCACCGCGACCGTCCGGCCCAGCAGCTCGTCGTGGGCGCGCCAGACCGTGCCCATGCCCCCGCCGGCGATCTGCCCGAGCAGCCGGTAGCGCCCCGCGACGAGGTGTCCGGCCCCGATCACCTCCACCGCTGGCCCCTGCCCGGCCCCACTCCGGTCGCCGGGGTCAGACGGTGCTGGGCACGCCGAACCGGCGGGCGTACTCCTCCTGGGCCCCGGCGGGCAGGGCGTCGTAGAGCGTGCCCAGCTCCTCCACCGCGTCGGGCGCCAGGTCGTCGAAGAGCGTCGCCCAGGTGGGCGGCTCGTCGTAGCTGCGGGTCAGCAGCAGCTCCCACGCCTGGGTCTGCCGGTCCCGCTTGCTGCGCTCGGCGGCGAACTCGGTGAGGTAGCGGTCCTTGGCCGCCGCCTTCTCCTCCGCCGTCGCGCCCGCCGGCAGGCTCGCCGGGTCGGCGCCCTTGAGCACCGCGACGATCGCGTCGACGACCTCCGGCCGTGGCTCCGCTGCGCTCATCCCGCGCGCCTCCCCTTCTCCGGCTGTCCGCTCCGGGAGGGCCGCCGTCCGGCCCCTCCGGCCTCCCATGCCCACGCGCCCGGTGCTCAACCGTCGCCCGGAGCGCAGCGGAGAGCCTGCCATGCGACCGTTCCGCGACGGCTGCGGAGAGCCGCGGCTGACCACCGCGGGCGGGCCCGGTAGTCTGGAGGCGCCTGGAGGATTCGCCTAGTGGCCTATGGCGCTCGCTTGGAAAGCGGGTTGGGGGCAACCCCTCGGGAGTTCGAATCTCCCATCCTCCGCGCTCACGACAGGGTCCCCGGCACGAAGCCGGGGGCCCTGTCGCCGTCTCGGGGCCCGGCGCGCGCGCCGGCCCGACCGGGCAGCGGCTCAGGGCTCAGGGCCGCGCGGCGCGCCGGGCCGGGAGCGTCGTGCCGGCGGGCGTGGGGGGCGCGGCGGCCGCGCCGGCGTCCACTACAGTGGGTCCCGACCCCTCGTGTGGCGTCATCCTGTGAACCTCCCCAGGGCCGGAAGGCAGCAAGGATAAGCGGGCTCTGGCGGGTGCGCGGGGGGTCCCTGCTTTCCCGGGTCCCGCGGTCCCCGGCGGCCCGGTCTGCGGGCGCCCTCCCCACGGTCCGGGCGGGATCGCGGCCGCACCGCGGTGGACCCCCCCCGCGGAGCGGGCCCGCTGGCCGCCCGTCCCCGGCCCGGCACGGCGGCCGCCCGGCGAGCCGCACGGGTCGTCGGTGCCGCCACGTAACCTCGCCGCGTGGCTCTGGCGCTCTACCGGAAGTACCGCCCGGCGACCTTCGCCGAGGTGGTCGGGCAGGAGCACGTCACCGCCCCGCTGGTGAACGCGGTGGAGGCGGGCCGGATCAACCACGCCTACCTCTTCAGCGGGCCGCGCGGCTGCGGGAAGACCTCGTCGGCGCGGATCCTGGCCCGGTCGCTGAACTGTGAGCAGGGCCCCACCGCGACGCCGTGCGGCGTGTGCGGCTCCTGCGTCGCCCTGGCGCCCGACGGCCCCGGCTCGCTCGACGTCATCGAGATCGACGCGGCCAGCCACGGCGGTGTCGACGACGCCCGCGACCTGCGGGAACGCGCGTTCTTCGCGCCGGTGAGCAGCCGCTTCAAGGTCTACATCATCGACGAGGCGCACATGGTCACCTCGCAGGGCTTCAACGCCCTGCTCAAGGTGGTCGAGGAGCCGCCGGAGTTCCTCGTCTTCGTCTTCGCCACGACCGAGCCGGACAAGGTGCTGCCCACCATCCGCTCGCGCACCCACCACTACCCGTTCCGGCTCGTGCCGCCGTCGACGCTGCGCGGGCTGCTCGAGAAGACGTGCGCGGCCGAGGGGGTCACGGTCGAGCCGACCGTGTTCCCGCTGGTGGTGCGGGCCGGCGGCGGGTCGGTCCGCGACTCGCTGTCGATCCTCGACCAGTTGCTGGCCGGCGCCGGCCCCGAGGGCGTCACCTACGCCTCGGCGGTGGGCCTGCTCGGCGTCACCGACGACGCGCTGCTCGACGAGACGATCGACGCCCTCGCCGCCTCCGACGCCCCCGGTGTCTTCCGCGCCGTCGACCGGGTGGTGGAGGCGGGGCACGACCCGCGGCGGTTCGCCACCGACCTGCTCGACCGGCTGCGCGACCTCATCGTGCTCGACGCGGTGCCCGACGCCGGCGGCAACGGCCTGCTCGACTGCCCGCCCGACCGGCTGGACCTGATGACCTCCCAGGCCCGGGCGCTGGGCTCGGCGACGCTGTCGCGGATGGCCGACACGGTGCACGCCGGCCTCACCGAGATGCGCGGGACGACGGCGCCCCGCCTGCTGCTCGAGCTCGTCTGCGCCCGCATGCTGCTGCCCGGCACCGACGACGCGGCCGCCGCGACCCTCCAGCGCCTGGAGCGCCTCGAGCGGCGGATGTCGATCGCGGGCGAGCACGCCGGCCGCCCCGCGGGCGAGGCAGTGCGGGAGGCCCCTCCCCGCGAGACCCCCGTCCGCGAGGCCCCGGTGCGCGAGACCCCGGTGCGCGAGACCCCTGCCCGGCCGGCCGCCGAGGCGCCGCGGGAGCAGGCCCCGGCCGCCGCCGCGACGCCGTCCGGGCCCCGGCGGGAGTTCGTCCGCCCCTCGCAGGCAGGGGCGGCCTCCCCGGCTCCCGCTGCGCCCGCCCCGGCTCCCGCCGCGCCCGCCCCGGCTCCCGCTGCGCCCGCCCCGGCTCCCGCTGCGCCCGCCCCGGCTCCCGCCGTGCCCGCCCCGGCTCCCGCCGCGGCCCCCGCGACTCCGCCGAGCCGCCCCGCGGCCGAGGTGACCGAGCCCGCTGCCCCGGCGAGCACCCCCGCCTCCGCGGCCGACGACGACTGGCCGGAGACGGTGCAGCCCGGCTCGGGGGCCCGCACGCCCGCGGCCGCGCCCGCCCCCGCCGCGCCGACCCCACCCGCGGCGGCCCCCGCGACCACCCCGAGCCCGGCGGCCCCCGAGCCGGAGGCGCGGCGGCCGCGGGTGGCCACCGGTGAGCCGGACATCCCGCTGCCGCCCGAGCCGACCGACGACGAGGACTGGCCGCACCCCGCGGAGCCGGCCGCCGCCCGGGCCGCGGCCGCGCGGGTGGGCGCACCCCGCGAGGAGGCGCCGGCCCGCGCCGCCGCGGAGTCCACGCCCGCGCCGCGCGGCGGGGAGCCCACCCCGCTGGTGTCGGCCAACCCGGAGGGGAGCCCGTCCGGCACGGGCGGCGGGGCCGACGCCGCCGACGGCGACCTCACCACCGCCGACGTCCGGCGGGTCTGGCCGGAGCTGCTGGCCGTCGTCCGCAAGCACAAGCGCACGACGGAGGCGCTGCTCAAGTCGGCCCAGGTGCACGAGCTGTCCGGCGGCACCCTGCACCTGGCGATGACCTCGCCGGCGCTGGCCAAGATGCTGGGCGACGACCTCAACCAGGAGGTCGTCCGCACGGCGCTCCACGAGCTGCTCGGCGTGCGGTGGAAGGTCCAGGCGGTCGTGGAGGGGGCGGCGCGCCCTGCCGGCGGCGGCCGGTCCGCCGGGCCCGACCGGGAGGCCGCACAGGAGGCGCAGCGCGCCGCCGAGGCCGCCGAGGCGCGCGAGCTCATGGCCGAGCGCGCCGCCGAGGCCTCCAGCGACCGCCCACCGGAGCCCGTCGTGGACCCGGAGCAGGCGGCGCTGCAGCTGCTGCGCTCCCAGCTCGGCGCCCGGCCCATCGACGAGTGACCGCCGTCGCCGCCGGGCGGACGGGCGGCGCGCGTCCGGCGCAGCGCCCCGCGTCCGTCCCCGGGCGGGCCTAGGCTCGGGGCATGTTCCCCGGAGGCGCCCCCGACCTGCAGCAGCTCATGCAGCAGGCCCAGCAGATGCAGCAGCAGCTGGTCGCTGCGCAGGAGCAGCTCGCCCGCGAGGAGGTCACCGGCTCGGCCGGGGGCGGCCTGGTCACCGCCACGATGACCGGCAGCGGTGAGCTGACCGGCGTCACGATCGCGCCCGCCGCCGTCGACCCCGACGACCTGGAGACCCTGCAGGACCTGGTCGTCGCCGCCGTCCGCGACGCCGGCCGCGCCGCCAACGAGCTGGCCGCCAGCCGGATGGGCCCCCTCGCCGGGGGCCTCGGCGGCGGGGGTCTCGGTGGCGGGCTGGGGCTGCCCGGCGCCTGAGCCGGCAGCCCGTACAGGACGACAGGGGAGTCACCCGTGTACGAGGGGGCCGTCCAGGACCTCATCGACGAGCTCGGCCGCCTGCCCGGCGTCGGGCCCAAGAGCGCGCAGCGCATCGCCTTCCACCTGCTGGCGGCCGAGTCCGCCGACGTCGGCCGGCTGGTCGCCGCGCTCCAGCGGGTCCAGGCGGAGGTCCGGTTCTGCGTGACCTGCTTCAACGTCGCCGAGGGTGAGCAGTGCCGGATCTGCCGCGACCCGCGGCGGACCGAGGACGTCATCTGCGTCGTCGAGGAGCCCAAGGACGTCGTCGCCATCGAGCGCACCCGGGAGTTCCGCGGCCGCTACCACGTGCTGGGCGGCGCGATCAGCCCCATCGAGGGCGTCGGGCCCGACGACCTGCGGGTCAAGGAGCTGATGACCCGGCTGATGAACGGCCAGGTCACCGAGCTGATCATCGCCACCGACCCCAACCTCGAGGGCGAGGCGACCGCCGCCTACCTGGCCCGGCTGGTGGCGCCCATGGGGCTCGCGGTCTCCCGGCTGGCCAGCGGCCTGCCGGTCGGCGGCGACCTGGAGTACGCCGACGAGGTCACCCTCGGCCGCGCCTTCGAGGGCCGCCGCCGCATCGACGCCTAGGACGCGGCCCGCCGCCCCGCCGGCGTCAGCTCGCGCGCGAGACACGGTCGGGTAACCATGTGGGGCGCACTCTTCCCAGGGAGTGGGACGGGTGTGCTACTCATCAGTAGGTACTGTTTCCGTGGCGTTCGCCTGGCGTTCCCCGCAGCGAGCGACCGCTTCTGAGATCGAGGTAGTGGATGACCCCCCTGGGACGCAGTGGCCGGCGCGCGCACGTGGCCACGGCAGGCATCGCGGTGACCGCGCTCGCCCTCGCCGCCTGCGGCGGCGGCAGCGATGACAGCGGCTCCGGTGGCGGTGGCGGTGGCGGCGACGCGCTGATCATCGGCACGACCGACAAGATCACCACGATCGACCCGGCCGGTTCGTACGACAACGGCTCCTTCGCCGTGATGAACCAGGTCTACCCGTTCCTGCTCAACACCCCGCTGGGCAGCCCCGACGTCGAGCCGGACATCGCCGAGTCGGCCGAGTTCACCTCGCCGACCGAGTACACCGTGACGCTGAAGTCGGGCCTGACGTTCGCCAACGGCCACGAGCTGACCTCCTCGGACGTCAAGTTCACGTTCGACCGCCAGGTCGCCATCGCCGACCCGAACGGCCCCGCCTCGCTGCTGGCCAACCTCGACAGCATCGCCACGCCGGACGACACCACCGTCGTGTTCACGCTGAAGCAGCCCGACGACCAGACGTTCCCGCAGGTGCTGTCGAGCCCCGTGGGCCCGATCGTCGACGAGGAGGTCTTCTCGGCCGACTCGCTGACCCCCGACGACGAGATCGTGTCCGGCAACGCCTTCGCCGGCCCGTACGTCATCACCAGCTACGAGATCAACGACCTGATCTCGTACGAGGCCAACCCCGACTACCAGGGGCTGCTCGGCGCGCCGAAGACCGGTTCGATCAACGTCCGCTACTACGCGGAGTCCCCGAACCTCAAGCTGGACATCGAGTCCGGTGACGTGGACGTCGCCTACCGCAGCCTGACCGCGACCGACGTCGAGGACCTGCGCGGCAACGACGACGTCGAGGTCGTCGACGGGCCCGGCGGCGAGATCCGCTACATCGTCTTCAACTTCAACACCCAGCCCTTCGGCGCGACCACGTCCGACGCCGACCCGGCCAAGGCCCTCGCCGTCCGGCAGGCCATGGCCCACCTGATCGACCGCCAGGAGATCGCCGACCAGGTCTACAAGGGCACCTACACCCCGCTGTACTCCTACGTCGCCGACGGGCTCACCGGCGCCACCGAGTCCCTGAAGGGCCTCTACGGCGACGGCCAGGGCGGGCCGGACGCGGACCGCGCCGCGCAGGTCCTGCAGGAGGCCGGCGTGCAGACCCCGGTGCAGCTGTCGCTGCAGTACTCCAACGACCACTACGGCCCGTCCTCGGGTGACGAGTACGCGCTGATCAAGGACCAGCTGGAGTCGACCGGGCTGTTCACCGTCGACCTGCAGACCACGGAGTGGACGCAGTACTCCGAGCAGCGGGTCGCCGACACCTACCCCGCCTACCAGCTGGGCTGGTTCCCGGACTACTCCGACGCCGACAACTACCTGACGCCGTTCTTCCTCACGGAGAACTTCCTCAGCAACCACTACGACAACCAGCAGGTCAACGACATGATCCTGCAGCAGCTGGCCACGCCGGACGAGGCGCAGCGGACGGCCATGATCGAGCAGGTCCAGGACCTGGTCGCCGCCGACCTCTCCACCCTGCCCTACCTGCAGGGTGCGCAGATCGCCGTCGTCCGCACCGGCGTGACGGGTGCCGGAGACACCCTCGACCCCTCGTTCAAGTTCCGCTACGGGGCACTCGAGCGGTCCTGACGGCAGGCAGTGGTACCCGGCCCCGGGTGGTCCTCCTCGTGGAGGTCACCCGGGGCCTCCCCATGTGCGGCCCCGCCGCACCCGTGGACGAGCAGGAGACATGACCACCACGACTCCCGAGCTGGCCGGCGAGCCGGCCGCCGCCCCCGAGGCCGCTCCACCGACGCGCCGGCGGCGCGCCGGTGGCGGGCTGGGCAGCTACATCGCGGTCCGCTTCCTGCTGATCTTCCCGACCGTCTTCATCCTGGTGACGACGGTCTTCTTCCTCATGCGGACGACCGGTGACCCCATCACCGCCGCACTGGGCGGCCGCCTCGGTCCCGAGGAGCTGGCCCGGCGCGTGCGCGAGGCCGGCTACGACCGGCCGCTGTTCACCCAGTACCTGGAGTACCTGGGCGACCTGGTGCGCCTGGACTTCGGGACGACGTCGTCGACCAACCAGCCGGTCACCACGGTGCTCGCCGACTACGGCGCCGCCACCCTCGAGCTCGCGTTCTACGCGCTGCTCGTCGCGTTCGTCGTCGGCATCCCGCTGGGCCGCCTCGCCGCCTACGCGCGCGACCGCTGGCCCGACGCCGTCCTGCGCGTCTTCGCGATCCTCTGCTACGCGACCCCGGTGTTCTTCGCCGGGATGATCCTCAAGCTGGTCTTCTCCAGCGGGCTGGGCTGGCTGCCGGCGAACGGCCGCGCCTCCACCCGCAGCGAGATCCTCATGCAGACCTCGCTGGACTCCCCGACGGGGATCTACCTGATCGACGCGATCCGGACGGGCAACGGCGAGGTCGTCCGCGACGTGCTCGAGCACGCCGTCCTCCCCGGCATCGCCCTGGGGCTGCTGACCGCCGGGGTGTTCCTGCGCCTGGTGCGCACCAACGTCATCGGCACGCTGGGCATGGGCTACGTCGAGGCGGCGCGCTCGCGCGGCGTCAGCGAGCGGCGGCTGCTGCGCAAGCACGCCTACCGGCCGGCGCTCATCCCGATCGTCACCGTCATCGGGCTGCAGATCGCCGTGCTGCTCGGCGGCGCGGTGCTCACCGAGACCACCTTCGAGTGGCGCGGGCTGGGCTTCCAGCTGTCGGAGTTCCTGCAGGCCCGCGACTTCGTCGCCGTCCAGGGCATGGTGGTGCTGCTCGCGGTCGTCGTCGCGGTGACCAACTTCGTCGTGGACGTCATCGCCGCCCTGATCGACCCCCGGGTGAGGTACTGATGACCGGCTCCGGAGCCACCGCGGCGACCCCGGTCCGCCGCCGCCGCGGCCTGCCCGTGGTCCGCCAGCTCACGCAGTCCGTCGGGCTGCAGCGCGGCATGCTCGTCGCCGGGCTCGTGCTGACCGGCCTGTTCCTGCTGACGGCGGCGCTGGCGGACCTGCTCGCGCCCTACGGCTACGACCAGCTGCGCGACGCCGACGGCCCGTTCGGCGCGCAGCAGTCCCTGTCGGGGGAGCACTGGCTGGGCACCACGGTGGGCGGCTACGACGTGCTGTCGCGCGTCATCTACGGCACCCGGACGGCGCTGGGCGTGATCGTCGTCGGCATCGTGCTGTCGATATTCGTCGGCGTGCTGCTGGGCCTGGTCTCGGGCTACTTCGGCGGCTGGCTGGACCGGGTGCTCGTCGTCGTCTCCGACGCGGTGTACGCCTTCCCCCCGCTGCTGCTGGCCATCGTCACCGCGATCGTGATCAGCGGCGGCCAGTCCAGCCTGTGGGGCGGGATCATGGCGGCGGCGATCGCCATCACCGTCATCTACATCCCGCAGTACTTCCGGGTCGTGCGCGCCGAGGCGGTGCGGATCAAGGCCGAGGCCTACGTCGAGTCGGCCAAGGTCATCGGCGCCGGGCACTGGCGGATCATGACCCGCCACGTGCTGCGCAACGCCACCCGCACGCTGCCGCTGATCCTCACGCTGAACGCCTCCGAGGCGATCCTCACGCTGGCCGGCCTGGGCTTCCTCGGCTTCGGCATCGAGCCGACCTCGGGCGCCGAGTGGGGCTTCGACCTCAACCGGGCGCTGTCGGACGTCACCAGCGGCATCTGGTGGACGTCGATCTTCCCGGGCCTGGCGATCGTGCTCGTCGTGCTCGGCCTGACGCTGGTCGGCGAGAGCCTCAACGACCTGGCCGACCCGCGGCTGCGCAGCCGTCGCGCCGCCGAGGCCGGGGAGACCGGCGAGGTGACGGTGGTGCCGGGCGGCACGCTCGGCGCGGGTCCGGGCGGACTGGCGGGGATCGAGGAGACGCGATGAGCGAGAGCACCCAGGCGACCGGTCCGGTCGTGGACATCCGGGACCTGTCGGTCACCTTCGCCACCGACGCCGGCCGCGTGGTCGCCGTCCAGGACGTGTCCCTGGAGGTCGGCGCCGGCGAGGTGCTGGCCATCGTCGGGGAGAGCGGCAGCGGAAAGACCGTGACCGCCCGCAGCATCCTCGGCCTGCTGCCGGAGACGGCCACCACGCGCGGGGCGGTGCTGCTCACCCGCAAGGACGGCAGCAGCAGCCACGACGTCGTCACCCTGAAGCGGTCCGACCTCGGCGACGTGCGGGGTCGCGACGCGGCGATGGTGTTCCAGGAGCCGTCGACCTCGCTCAACCCGGTCTACAAGGTCGGCTGGCAGATCATCGAGGGCCTGCGGGCGCACGGCGGCTACTCCCGCGCGGAGGCCCGGGAGAAGGCGATCGACGTCCTGCGGCGGGTCGGCATCCCCGAGCCGGAGACGCGGATCGACCACTACCCGCACCAGTTCTCCGGCGGGCAGAAGCAGCGCATCGTCATCGCCCAGGCGCTCGTCCTCGACCCCGGCGTGATCATCGCCGACGAGCCGACGACGGCCCTCGACGTCACCGTGCAGGCCGAGATCCTCGACCTGCTGCGCCGCTGCCGCGACGAGTTCGGCGCCGCGATCGTGCTCATCACCCACAACATGGGCGTCGTCGCCGACCTCGCCGACCGGGTGGCGGTCATGTACCAGGGGCAGCTGGTCGAGCAGGCAGACGTCCGGACGTTGTTCTCCGCGCCGCGCGAGGAGTACACGAAGCAGCTGCTGGGGTCGGTGCCGCGGCTGGGGCAGGGCCGGGCCCGCACCGCCGAGCGCGCCGCCGCCCGGCCGGAGGGCTGGGCGTCGGGCGCCCCGGTGGTCGAGGCGCGGGACCTGCGGATCGTCTACCCCGGGCGCCTGCGCAAGCCGGACTTCACCGCGGTGGACGGCGTCAGCTTCGCCATCCGGCCCGGCGAGGTGCTCGGCCTGGTCGGCGAGAGCGGCAGCGGCAAGACGACGATCGGGCGGGCCATCGCCGGCCTGACCAAGGTCACCGGCGGCTCGCTGTCGGTGCTGGGCACCGAGATGAACGGGGTGAGGGAGAAGCGGTTCCGCCCGGTGCGCGAGCGGATCGGCTTCGTCTTCCAGGACCCGGCGTCGAGCTTCAACCCGCTGCTCACCATCGCCCAGGCGGTGGCCGAGCCGCTGGTCGTGCACGGCCGGTCCGGCGACGCCGACGCCGCCCGCGGCCGGGTGGACGAGCTGCTGGAGGCCGTCCAGCTGCCGCGGTCGTTCGGGGACCGGTTCCCGCACGAGCTCTCCGGAGGTCAGCGCCAGCGCGCCAGCCTCGCCCGGGCGCTGGCGCTCGGCCCGGAGCTGCTCATCGCCGACGAGCCGACGTCCGCCCTCGACGTGTCGGTGCAGGCCCGCGTGCTCGACCTGTTCGACGAGCTGCAGCGGGAGCTCGGCTTCGCCTGCCTGTTCATCAGCCACGACCTCGCCGTCGTCGACCTGCTGGCCGACCGGATCGCGGTGCTCTACCGGGGGAAGCTGGTCGAGGAGGGCACCGGCGAGCAGGTGCTCGGGGCCCCGCAGCACCCGTACACGCAGCGGCTGCTGGCCTCGCTGCCGGTGCCCGATCCCGACGAGCAGGCGACCCGCCGGGAGACGTGGCGGTCGCTGGCCTGAGCCCGGCCGGCTCCCTGAGGCATCCGCCCCTGAGGCAGCCGCCCCTGAGGTATGGGAAGCCATCCCCACGTGTCGCGCGCGCCGACGTGGGGATGGCTTCCCATACCTGGCTACTCCAGGACGACGTCGTCGCCGCGGCGCAGGGCCCGGCGGACGCGCAGCTTGAGGTGCTTCGCGTAGCCCCGGACGAACTGGGTGTAGCCCGGGGTGGGGCCGTGGTAGCCGAGGAAGCCCCGCGGCCCGCTCACCATCTCCCCGGTGCGGACGTCGTAGCGGGACTGGTGCCAGGGGCAGACCAGGCAGCCCTCGGCGTCGACCGACCCCTGCGACAGGTCGGCCAGCTGGTGGCGGCAGCGGCGGGAGACGGCGAAGTAGGCGACGCCGCGGTTGCCCACCGCCCAGTCGCCCGCGCGCCGCACCGCACCGGAGGGCAGGTCGGCGGCGGGGATGCGGTCGGGCGCGTCAGACATGTCGTCTCCAACTCGGTCGTGTACCGGACGGTGGGTGCGCCCCTACCCGCTCGTGGCCGTCCCAGACCGCCCGCCGTCGGTAGGGTCGACGGCGTGCTGCTCCGCCGGTTCTCCGCCGTCCTCGCCGTCACCGGGGCGGTGGTCCTGACCGGGCCGGCCGCGCTCGCCGAGCCGCCGGTCGACGTCGTCGGGCAGGTCGACGACCGCGCCGGGGTCCTCTCCGACTCCGGCGAGGCCGACGTCCAGGAGGCGGTCGACCGGCTGGAGACCGACGAGGGCGTCGAGCTCCGGGTGGTGTTCGTCGACACCTGGGACGGCCTCACCCGGCAGCAGTGGGCCGACCAGACCGCGGCGCGATCGGGCCTCGACGACACCGACGTGCTGTTCGCCGTCGCCGTCGACGAGCGCGAGTTCGGCTACGCGCTCGGCGACAGCGTGGACGTCACCGTCGACGAGGTGGAGGACTTCGCCGCATCGGACGTGAAGCCGGAGTTCCGCGACGGTGACTGGGCGGCCGGGGCGGTCGCCTTCGCCGACGGGCTCCGCGACGCCGTCGGCGGCGGAGGGGGCGGCGGCCTGGGCGCGCTGGCGGTCGTCGG
Organism: Blastococcus sp. SYSU D00695; assembly: GCF_054050555.1. Lineage (NCBI taxonomy): Bacteria > Bacillati > Actinomycetota > Actinomycetes > Geodermatophilales > Geodermatophilaceae > Blastococcus > Blastococcus sp. SYSU D00695. Next base: position 36,229 of record NZ_JBJGZP010000014.1, read on the forward strand.
GAGCCTGGCGGTCCTCGGTGGCGGCGCCTACCTCGTCCTGCGCTCGCGCCGGCGCGGGGCGGCGGCCCCGCCGGTGAAGCGGCTGGAGCGCCACGACCCGCACGCCGGCGTGCCGACCGAGCAGCTGCAGGCGCAGGCCAGCACCGCGCTGCTGGAGCTCGACGAGGCGGTCAAGACCTCGCAGCTGGACCTCGACTTCGCCCGCCTGCAGTACGGCGAGGACGCCGTCACCGGTTTCGCCGAGGCCCTCGCGCAGTCCCGGCAGGAGCTCACCCGGGCGTTCACGCTGCGGCAGCAGCTCGACGACGAGATCCCGGAGGACGAGCCCACCACCCGGGCCATGCTCGCCGAGATGCTGCAGCTGACCGCGGCCGCCGACGCCCGCCTCGACGCGCAGGCCGAGGCCTTCGACCAACTGCGGGACCTGGAGAAGAACGCCCCGCAGGCGCTGGAGGCGCTCGCCCCGCGGATCACCGCGCTGCACGGTCGGCTGCCCGCCGACGCGCAGCGGATGGCCGAGCTGCAGCGGCGGTACAGCCCCGCCGCTCTCGCGCCCGTGGCCGACAACCTGGAGCAGGCCCGCGCCCGGCTCGCCGCGGCGGAGAAGGAGGTCGCCGAGGCGCGCACGGCGCTGGACTCCGGCGCCACCGGCGCGGCGGTCGGTGACCTGCGGGCCGCCGAGGACGCCGCGGTGCAGACCGGTCAGCTGCTCGACGCCATCGGGCGGCTCGCCGCCGACCTCGAGGCGGCGGTGCAGCGCATCCCTGCCGTCCGCGCCGACACCGAGCAGGACCTCGCCGAGGCCCGTGCGCTCGTCGCGTCCGGCGACCGCAGCGGGCTGCAGCCGCAGATCGCCCGGGCCGAGGCGGCGCTCGCGGCGGCGGACGAGGCCGGGGGTGCGCTGCCCGACCCGTTCACCGCGCTGCGCCGGCTGGAGGAGGCCGACGTCGCCCTGGAGCAGGCCCTCGGGGTCGCCCGGGACGCCCAGACCCGCGCGCGCCGGGCCGCCGCGTCGCTGGACCAGGCGCTGCTCAACGCCAGGTCCACGATCGCCGCGGCCGGGGACTTCATCGCCACCCGCCGCGGCGCCGTCGGGCCCGAGGCCCGTACCCGGTTGGCGGAGGCCGAGCGGCACCTGGACGCCGCGGCCCGGCTGGGGCGCACCGACCCTGTCGGCGCCCTGCAGGAGGCGCAGCAGGCCGACGCGATGGCCGACCAGGCGCTGCAGCGGGCGCAGGCGGACGTGTCCTCCTGGAACTCCGGCTACGGCGGTGGCTTCGGCGGTGGCGGCTACGGAGGACCGGGCTACGGCGGGGGCTTCGGAGGCGGCGGCTTCGCCGGGCCCGGCTACGGACGCGGACCGGACATCGGCAGCCTGGTGCTCGGCGGCATCCTCTTCGGAGGGGGCGGTGGCGGTGGGTACCGCCGCGGCGGCTCCTTCGGCGGCTCGGGGCGCCGCTCCGGCGGCGGGTCCGGTGGCGGGGGCGGTCGGCGGACCGGCGGCGGCAGCTTCTAGTCCGCGGTCCCACACGCCGCCTGCGTCGTCCGCCGCGCCACCGTCCGCCGCCCGCCGTCACCCCGCGCGCGGGCGGTGCCGCGGTACGGGGGCGACTGCCGCGCCGCAGCGCGGCGGTCGCCCCGACGACGCGGCAGTCGCAGGTGCTTCGGGGCATCGGGCGGGAGGACGGCGCGGTGGCGTCCCCGCGGCTCGGGGGCAGTGCCGGAGTACGGGGGTGACTGCCGCGCTGTAGCGCGGCGGTCGCCCCGACAGACCGGCGGTCGCCGGCCACGCGTCGCCGACCATGCGCGGACGGCCTGCCCCCTGGAAACCGTCGCAGCCCCCTGCCATCGTGACCTCCCCCACACCAGAGGAGGAGCGATGCCCACTCGGAACACCGCCTGGCCGGCCGGGACCCCGTGCTGGCTCGACTACGGCGCCCGGGACGTCGACGAGGCCCGGGAGTTCTACGGGTCCCTGTTCGGCTGGACCTGGTCCGGTGGGGACCCGGAGTACGGCGGGTACCTGAACGCCCACCGCAACGGGGCCCCGGCGGCCGGGATGGCACCGCTGGGCAACGACGTCGACCCGCCGAGCTGGACGGTCTACTTCGCCACCGACGACGCGGCGGCCACGGCCGCGGCGATCCGGGAGGCGGGCGGCACGGTCGTCGTCGAGCCCATGGAGGTCGGGCCGCTGGGCACCATGGCCATCGCGCTCGACCCGCAGGGGCACGGCTTCGGGCTGTGGCGGTCCGGCGAGCACACCGGCGTGCGGGTGTTCAACGAGCACGGGTCGCTCACCTGGGAGGAGGCGGCCGTCGAGGACCTCGCCGCGGCGCAGGGCTTCTACTCCCGGGTCTTCGGCTTCCGCTTCGACGAGATCCCGGAGATGGGCGGCTACGCCACGTTCGCGACCGGTGAGCGGCCGCTCGGCGGGCTGGGGCCCGTCCAGCCCGGCCTGCCCACCGGCTGGACGGTCTGCTTCGCCGTCGACTCCACCGACGCGGCGGTCGCCACGGTGCAGGCCGGAGGCGGCTCCGTGCTGCGCCCCGCGGAGGACACCGAGTTCGGCCGGTTCGCCGTCGTCGCCGACCCGTGGGGGGCGGCGTTCTCGGTGATGGAGGTGGCGCCCGAGGAGTGAGTCCTAGCCGACCTGGCCGTAGGCGTGCTCGGGGCGGAAGCGGACGACGAGCCGGCGGTCGCGCACCATCGCGGCGCGGTAGTCGTCCCAGTCCTCGTGCTCACCGCTGATCCCGCGGTAGTAGGCGACGAGCTCCTCGACGGTGGCGTCGTGCGGGTCGGTGGCGACCGGGGTCAGCTCGGCGGTGCCCTCGAGCGCCGCCCAGGTCCAGAAGTCGTCGGAGGAGACGTGCAGCGTGACCCGCGGATCGCGCTCGAGGTTGCGGGTCTTGGCACGGTCCGCGGTCACCGACACCCGGACCAGCTGCTGCGCCGGGTCGTAGGCGTAGCCGACGTTGGACAGCTGCGGGCGGCCGTCGCGCTTGACGGTGGCCAGCACGCCCCACCGCCGGCCGGCGACGAACTCGAGGAACCGGGGGTCGACGGTCATGCCGTGCTCCTTCGGGTCGGGCGGGGGAGGGGAGGCCTCAGCGTTCCCGGCCGCGCGGGCGCAGGGGCACCGGCGGCAGCGACGGGGCGAGCAGCCGGTCGCCGTCGTAGCCCACCACGGTGCCGAACCGGCCGTCGTCGGCGTTCCACTGCTCGGCGAAGGTGGTGATCTCCTCGCCCGTGCGGCCGACGAAGTTCCACCACATGACCAGCTGCTCCTCGAACGGCTCCCCGCCGAGCAGCAGCAGCCGCACCGGCCGCTCGGCGCGGATCCGGACGCTCTGCCGGCCGGTGCCCAGGTAGAGCATCTGCCCGTGGCCCAGCGGCGCGCCCTCGACGTCCGCCCCGCCGGAGGCGCCGAGCACGGCGTGCTCGAAGTCCGGTTCCAGCGGGAGCTCGACGTCGGCACCGGCGGCCAGGTCCAGGTCGACGCCGAGCAGCGGGCTGTGCGCGGTGCCCGGCGAGGTCGCCCCGCCGACCGAGCCCATCAGCACGGTCGCCGTCAGCCCGTCGGAGGTGAACCCGGGCAGGGTCGCGTGGTGCTCGAAGGCGGGCGCGGTGTCCCGGGCGGCGTCGGGCAGGGCGACCCACAGCTGGGCGCCGTGCAGGTACCGCGGGTGCTGCACGGGTGACTGCTCGGAGTGGGAGATCCCGTGGCCGGCGGTCATCAGCGCGAGCTCGCCCGGCCCGAACTCGACGTCGCTGCCGAGCGAGTCGCGGTGGTGCACCCGCCCCTGCAGCAGCCACGACACCGTCTGCAGCCCGGTGTGCGGGTGCGGGGCGACCTGCATGCCCGGTCCACCGGCGACGTCGTCCGGGCCGTAGTGGTCCACGAACGCCCACGCGCCGACCATCCGCCGGCCGAGGGTGGGCAGCAGCCGGCGCACCCGGGTGCTCTCGCCCAGCAGCACCTCCTTGGCCGGCAGGAGCTCGAGCACCGGTCCGGCGGGGGTCGCCGCCCGCCCGCCCAGTTCCCGGGCGGGCGGACGGCGGTCGGTGTTGCTCATGGCGCCAGTCCTACTCCTGCTGGCCGGTCTCGCCCACCACGTCGGCGTGCGGGACGCGCTGCGCGGGGATCGAGCCCAGCCGGCCGGCCTGGAAGTCGGTGAAGGCGTCCATGACCTCCTGCCGGGTGTTCATCACGAACGGCCCGTACATCGCGATCGGCTCCCGGATCGGCAGCCCGCCCAGGACGACGACGTCGAGCGCCGGCGTGCGCGACTCCTGCTGCTGGGCGCCGCTGACGGTGATCGTGTCGCCGGGCCCGAAGACGGCGAGCTGGCCGGTGCGGACCGGCTGCCCGTCGGGCCCGACCGACCCGGCACCCGAGAGCACGTAGACCAGCGCGTTGAAGTCCGGCCGCCACGGCAGCTCGAGCGTCGCCCCGGGCGCGATCGTCGCGTGCACCATCGCCATCGGGCTGTACGTCGACCCGGGGCCCTCGTAGACCACGGAGCGGCTGGCGTCCGAGATCTCTCCCGCGATGACCCGGAGGAAGGCGCCGGCGTCCGGGCTGGCCAGCAGCACCGACTCGTCGGCCCGCAGGTCCTGGTAGCGCGGCTCGACCCACTTCTGCGCCCGCGGCAGGTTCACCCACAGCTGCAGGCCGTGGAACAGGCCGCCGCTGACGACCAGGTGCTCCGGGGGCTTCTCGATGTGCAGGACGCCGCCGCCGGCGGTCATCCACTGGGTGTCGCCGTTGCTGATCGTGCCGCCCCCGCCGTGGGAGTCGGCGTGCTCGAAGGTGCCGTCGATGATGTAGGTGACGGTCTCGAAGCCGCGGTGCGGGTGCCAGGCGGTGCCCTTCGGCTCGCCCGGCGCGTACTCGACCTCGCCCATCTGGTCCATGTGGATGAACGGGTCCAGGTCCTTCAGGTCCACCCCGGCGAACGCCCGGCGGACCGGGAAGCCCTCGCCCTCGAAGCCGGACGGCGCGGTGGTCACCGAGCGGACGCGGCGGCGCACCGTCCCGGGGGCGGGCGCGGGGACGCGGGGCAGGACAGTGGTGTCCTCGACGGTGATGGCGGGCATCTCGGTCTCCTTGAGTTGAGAACTCAACTACCTGTGGGCACCCTAGCGCCTCCGATGCCCCGGATGTTCCCGGAGCCCCTCCGCGCGCGGAAGTGCCGCGGGATCAGCAGGCTGGGGGGCGTGCCGCTCGCCGACCTGCCGCCCCGCCCGGGCTGCCCGAAGCGCATGGTGTTCGGCCCCTGCGGCGGGGTGCGGCAGGACGAGCGCTGCGAGGTCGCCGAGCACCGCTGCGTCTTCGCCGGGCAGCCGCTGGTGACCTGGCCGGCCCCGCCGCCGCCCGTGCACCCGCCGCGCCCGGGCAGCCTCCTCGACGCCGCCCGCACCCGCCCGGTCGTGCTCACCGACCTCACCGTCGTCCCCTACGACGCGGGGTCGCTGCGCCGGGTGGTCGGCGTCGTCGGCCCCGTCTCCGACGGGCTCCTGGTCGGCGAGCACGCCAACCGGCCCGACCTCCCGCCCACGCTGTTCGCCGCCGAGGTGCACGCCGCCGGCGGCCGGGTCTGGACGACGCTGGCCTGCCGTGACCGCAACCGGGTGGTGCTCGAGCAGGAGGTCGCCGGCCTGGCCGCGCTCGGGGTGGACGGCGTCCTGTGCGTCACCGGCGACGCCCGCGGGCCCGGCGTCCGCCCCGGCGCCACCCAGGTCTTCGACGTCGACGGGCCCCGGCTGGCCGCGCTCGCCGCCGAGGCCGGGCTGACCGTCGCCGTCCCGGAGTCGCCGGCCGCGCCGCCGGTGGACCTGCGCCCCCCGCGGGTGGCGCAGAAGCAGCGGGCCGGCGCGCGGCTGTGCGTGCTCAACCACGTGCGCGCGCCCGCCGGCGTCGCCCGGTTCGTCGCCGCCGCCCGCGCCGCCGGCGCCACGCTGCCGTTCGTCGCCGCGGTCGCCGTCTACACCGACGAGCGCTCGGCCCGGGTGCTGCAGCGCTTCCCCGGGCTGCACCTGGACGACGCCGTGGTCGAGGAGGTGCTGGCCGCGCCCGACCCGCGGGAGGCGGGCATCGCCGCCGCGGTCGCCGAGGCGCGGGCGCTGCTGGCGATCGACGGGGTGGTCGGGGTGAACCTGTCCGGGCTGGCGTCGGCGGCCGGGGAGGACGACGGGGCGGCGGTCAAGGCCGAGGTCGCGGCCCGGATCAGGGAGGAGTGCGGTGGCTGAGCTGGCCGACGAGGCGATGGAGGCGGAGTTCGGCACGGTCGCCGGCTGGACCGAGGAGGCGGTGCGGGCGCTGGGGCCGGAGCACGCCGTCCCGGCCGGGTGTCGGGGCAGCGGCAGCGAGGGTGCGCTGCGGTGGCTGGCCGACGGGCTGGCGCTGCACCCGGGCAGCCGCGTGCTGGACGACGGGGCCGGTGTCGGCGGCCCGGCCGGCTGGCTGGCCGCCGAGCGCGGCGTGCGGCCGGTCTGCGCCGAGCCGATGGCCGAGGCGGCCCGGGCGTCGCGGCGGCTGTTCGGGCTCCCGTCGCTCGTGGCGCCCGCGCAGGCGCTGCCCTTCGCCGACGCCGCGTTCGACGCCGCCTGGTGCCTGGGGGTGCTGTGCACGACGCCGGACAAGGCCGCCGCCCTCGCCGAGCTGCGCCGGGTGGTGACCGACGGCGGCCGGGTGGGCCTGCTGGTCTTCGTGGCCGCCCGCCCGCTGCCGCCGCCGCTGCCGGAGGGGAACGTGTTCCCGTCCGAGGAGGAGCTCACCGGCCTGCTGGCCGGCGCCGGCCTGCGGCTGGAGCGCACCGGCCGGGCCGACCTCTCCGACAGCCCGCCGGAGTGGTCGCAGCGGGCCGACGCCGTCGACGCGGAGGTCGAACGCCGGCACGGGGACGACCCGGCGTGGGCCGAGGCGCAGGAGCAGTCGGGCCGGGTGGGCCGGCTGCTCTCCGACGGCGCGCTGGTCCCCTGGCTCGGCATCGCCGTCGCCGGCTGACGCCCGCGGGCGGGACCCGCTAGGCGTAGTCCTTCAGGAGGCGGGCGACCCCGGTCGGGCCGGCCGGCAGGTCCTCGTCGGGCAGCACCTCGACGCGCTCGGCCAGCCGCGACCGCCAGGCCGGCGGGGCGGCGTCCAGCCAGGCGGCACCGGCGTCGGTGAGCCGGCCGTCGCTGCGCAGCGGCGCCCAGCCGCGCAGCACCCGGAGCGCCTCCGCCGCGGTGACCAGCACCGACGCCACCCCGCGGCGGCGGACGGCGGGGGTCACGGACACGCTGTCGACGACGCCCGAGCGGGTGTACCAGCGGATCTCGGCGACCCGGTCGGTCATCCGCACGCCGGCCGCCGCGACCTCCCGCGGGGTCACCACGGTGCCGGGGCGGAACGCGTCGCCGGTGAAGGCCAGCAGCGACGAGGCCGGGATGTCGCTGGTCGCGTGGTGCAGCTCCGCGAACCACATCGGCGGGCACAGGCCGGCCAGCGCCTCGCTGGTCTCGATGGCCAGCACGGTGCCGTCGGTGGCGCGGTAGCGGAGGTCGACCAGCCAGCCGGCCGGGCGGCGCCCGCGCGACTCGAGGGCGCTCATGTCCACCGGCGTGCCGTCGGCGAAGCGCTCGGAGTTGACGGCGACCAGCGAGTGCTCGCGGGAGGCCGGCCCGCGGTCGGCGACCCGCGCCCACCACACCGACGCCGGCGGCGCCTGCGGGGGAGCGACCGCGACCAGGTGCGGACGGGCGGACGCCCGCCGCCGCGGCAGGGCGACGGGGAGCGTGCGCTCGTCGAGCGCGGTGGCGGTGGCGGGGGCCATGTCGTCCTCCTGGTGCTGGGTGGTGCCGGATGCGGTGCCGGGTGGTGCGGGGTGGTGCGCTGTCGGGGGCCGGTCCTGGGAGCCGGTGCTCCTCGAGCCTCCGGGCGGCGCTTGCGCGCTCCTTGCGACCGACTGGTGGACCGCCCGGGACCCCGCGGTCACCCTCCGTGGCGGGGTGTCCCGGGGGACAGGGGCAGCCGTCCCCCGGCGGCCGGGACGCGGGGGCCGGGGATACTGGCGGCGATGAGCGCACCCCTCAACCTGGTCAACCTCGAGCGGGTGTCCAAGGCCCACGGCACGACCGTGCTGCTGGACGACGTCTCCCTCGGCATCGCCGCCGGCGAGCGGATCGGGGTCGTCGGCCGCAACGGCGGCGGGAAGACGACGCTGCTGGAGGTCCTCACCGGCGTCGAGGAGCCCGACTCCGGCCGGGTCACCCGCCGCGGCGACCTGGCGATGGGGGTGCTCGACCAGTCCGGCACCCTCCCGGAGGGGACGACGGTGCGCGACGTCGTCCTGCCAGCGTCGCGGTTCGCCTCCGAGCACGAGTGGGCCGCCGACCCCGCGGTGCGCAGCGTGCTGGCCGGGCTGGAACTCGACCGGCTCGGCCTGGACAGCCCGGTCGCCCCGATGTCCGGCGGCGAGCGGCGCCGGGTGGCGCTGGCCGCGCAGCTGATCCGCCCGCTGGACCTGCTGGTGCTCGACGAGCCGACCAACCACCTCGACGTCGAGGGGGTCGCGTGGCTCGCCGACTACGTGAAGCGGCGCAGCGGCGGCCTGCTCGTCGTCACCCACGACCGGTGGTTCCTCGACGAGGTCTGCACGACCACGTGGGAGGTCGCCGACGGGAACGTGCACGCCTACGACGGCGGCTACTCGGCGTACACGCTGGCGCGGGCCGAGCGGGCGCGGATCGCGGCGGTCACCGAGGAGCGCCGACTCAACCTGGTCCGCAAGGAGCTGGCCTGGCTGCGCCGCGGCCCGCCGGCGCGCACCAGCAAGCCGCGGTTCCGCATCGAGGCCGCCGAGGCGCTGATCGCCGACGAGCCGCCGCCGCGCGAGACCATGGCCCTGAAGGGCTTCGCCGCCCGCCGGCTCGGCAAGACGGTGTTCGACGTCGAGGACGTCGGCTACGCGGTCCGGACCCCGGCCGGCCCGCGGACGTTGTTCCGCGACCTCACCTGGCACGTCGGTCCCGGCGACCGGATCGGCGTCGTCGGCGTCAACGGCGCAGGGAAGACGACGCTGCTGCGGATGCTGCTCGGCGAGGTCGCGCCCGACTCCGGCCGGGTCGTGCAGGGGCAGACCGTCGCGCCGGCCTACCTGTCCCAGCACGTCGCCGAGCTGCCGCCGAAGCTGCGGGTGCTCGAGGCGGTGCAGGAGGTCGCGCGCCTGGCCCGGATCGGCAACACCGAGATCTCGGCGTCCTCGCTGGCCGAGCGCTTCGGCTTCGCCGCGTCGCGCCAGTGGACGCCGGTGGGCGACCTCTCCGGCGGCGAGCGCCGCCGGCTGCAGCTGCTGCGGCTGCTCATGGGCGAGCCGAACGTGCTGGTCCTCGACGAGCCGACCAACGACCTGGACATCGACACCCTCACCGCGCTGGAGGACCTGCTCGACTCCTTCGCCGGGACGGTGCTGGTGGTCAGCCACGACCGGTACTTCGTCGACCGGGTGTGCGACTCCGTGGTGGCGCTGATGGGCGACGGCACGATCGCCGCGCTGCCCGGCGGGGTGGAGGAGTACCTCGCGCGGCGGGCGGCCGGCGAGGCGGTGCTGTCGGGCGGCCACGCGGGGACCGGGACGCCGGCCCCGGCCGCCGCCCCGGCGGTGTCGGCGGCCGACGCGCGGGCGGCGAAGAAGGAGGCCGCGCGCCTGGAGCGGCGGCTGGCCAAGCTCGACGCCGACGAGAGGAAGCTGCACGAGCAGCTGGCCGCCGCGGCCACCGACTACGGCCGGGCCGCCGAGCTCGACGCGCAGCTGCGCGCCGTGCTCGCCGAGAAGGAGCAGATCGAGACCGACTGGCTGGCGGCCGCGGAGCTCGCCGAGGGCTGAGCGACCCGCGCGCGGCTCCGCCCCTGCCCACCGTGGTGGGCAGGGGCGGAGGCCGGGGGACACGAGGCGGCGGCGGATCGGGGCGGCCGGGATCAGGCCGCGGTCGCGGCCTCGGCGCGGCGGCGCTGGAGCATCCGCAGCCCGACCGCGACCGTGGCGGCGCCGGAGACGGCGGCGAACGCGGCGTGCGGCAGCGGGGCGAACACCAGCGCGGCCGAGGCCGCGGTGCCGGCCACGGGCGCGGCCAGCAGCCACCAGCTCACGACCCCCGCCCGGGCCAGCCCGGCGACGGTCACGATCGGCCCCAGGATGCCGAACAGGGTCACGATCCCGACGACGGCGACGCCCGGGTTGGCCTGCACGATGCCGAACAGGTCCTCGGCCTGGCCGGCGGGCAGCTCCCGGCCGACCGCGGCGGTCCAGTGGTCGTAGAGGACGAACCCGGCGACGGTGACCAGGCCGAGGGCCGCGAGCAGGGCGCCGGCGATCGTCGGCACCCGGCCGCGGCGGCCGCGGACCAGCGCCGGGGCGGCGAGCCAGGCCAGGCCGGTGAGCAGGTTGCCGTAGTGCAGCAGGACCGCCGAGAGGGTGGTCTGCCCCTCGTCGCGGGCCAGCGAGGCGATGTAGTCGGCGTCGGAGGGCGAGTCCCACGGCGGGGAGGTCGCCATCCCCGCCACGTACAGCAGCGTGCCGGCGATCAGCGCGCCGCCGGCGATCGTCAGCATGAGCGAGCCGGCGCTGCGGCCGGCCCGCTCGGCGGGGACGGTGGCGGGGGCGGGGGTCAGCAGGTTCGAGGTCATGCAGGGAAAGCTAGGAACGCGGCCCTGACCTGCGCGTCCGCCGCGACGACCCGATCCGGTTCCGCCGCACGGCGGATGGCGAGGGGCCGGCGCGTCCGTCGCGAGGGGGATGCCGGCGCCACCGCCCGGCCCCTAGCGTGCTGGCCATGCCCCGCTGGTCCGCCGTGCCGCCCGGCCTCGCCCGCCTGCTGTGGCCCGCGGTCGGCCTGCTGCTGGCCACCCTGTCGGTGGTCGAGACGGCGATCGAGCGGACCTTCGCCTACCCCCTGGTCACCTGCCTGCCCGGTGTCGCCGTCGGGGTCGTCGTCGCCGCCTGCGCGCGGTGGCCGGAGGCCGCGGCGGTGGCTGGCGCGCTGACCGTGCTCGGCAACTACGCCCTGGGCACCCCGGGCCCGGGCGGCGCCCAGCTGGTGGGCATGGCGCTGCTGGTGGGGCACGCCGCCGCCGTCCTGCCGGTGCGCCGGGGGCTGGCCGCCGCGGTCGCGGCGACGCTGGTGGTGGTCGTCGCGGGGGTCACGGTCGGCCCCTCCACCTGGGAGGCCGTGTTCTACCTGCTGGTCACCGGTGTGGCCTGGGGTGTCGGGGTGCTGGTCCGCCAGTCGCGGGAGCGCTCGCGGGAGCTGCAGGTGCTGGCCGCCCGGCTGGCCGGGCAGCAGGAGGCGGTCGCGTCGGCGGCCGCCGTGGCCGAGCGGGCCCGCATCGCCCGGGAGGTGCACGACTCGGTGGCGCACTCGGTGAGCGTGATGGTGCTGCAGATGGGCGGGCTGCGGCGGCTCCTGCCCGACCGGCCCGACGCCCAGGAGGTGCTCCGCGGCCTGGAGCGGCTGGGCCGCGAGTCGGTCGACGAGATGCGCCGGGTCGTCGGCATCCTCCGGGAGCGCGCGGACGGCGACCCCGCGCCGCAGCCGTCGCTGTCCCGGCTGGACGACGTCCTGGACGAGCTGCGCCGCACCGGCATGCCGGTCGAGCTGGCCGTCAGCGGGGAGCCGGCGGAGCTGCCGCAGCTGGTCGACGTCTCCGCCGTGCGGGTGGTGCAGGAGGCGCTGTCCAACGTCGTCCGGCACGCCGGCGCGGCCGCCACCCGCGTCGAGGTGGCCTGGGCGGCCGACCGGGTCGCCGTCACCGTCACCGACGACGGGCGCGCCCGCCTGCCGGTGGCCGTCCCCGGCGACGGACCGGGCGGGCACGGCCAGCTGCACATGCGCGAGCGGGTCGCCGTCGCCGGCGGCCGGCTCGAGGTCGGGCCCGTCCGGGGCGGGGGCTACCGGGTCCGCGCGGTGTTCCCGGTGCCGGCGCCCGCGGCCGCCCCGGCGGGGGTGCCGGCGTGACGATCAGCGTGGTCCTGGTCGACGACCAGTCGATGATCCGCACCGGCCTGCGCATGGTGCTGGCCGCCGAACCCGACATCGAGGTCGTCGGGGAGGCCGCCGACGGGGCGGAGGGCGTCGCGGTGGTGACGCGGCTGCGCCCCGACGTCGTCCTCCTCGACGTCCGCATGCCCGGCGTGGACGGGCTGGAGGCCGCCCGCCGCATCATCGGTGCCGGGCTGCCCACCCGGGTCGTCGTGCTCACCACCTTCGACGAGGACGAGTACGTCGCCGCGGCGCTGCGGGCCGGGGTGAGCGGGTTCCTGCTGAAGGTGGCGCCGCCGGAGGACCTCGTGGCCGCCGTGCGGACCGTCGCCGCCGGGCAGGGGCTGCTCGACCCGGCGGTCACGCTGCGCGTCATCGAGTCCTTCGCCGCCGCCCCGGCGCCCGACCCCGCGCGGGCCGCGGCCCTGGCCGCGCTGACCGAGCGCGAGGGCGAGGTGCTGGCGCTCGTGGCCGCCGGGCTGACCAACGCCGAGATCGCCGCGCGGCTCTATCTCGGCGAGGCCACCGTGAAGACCCATGTGAGCCGGCTGCTGCTCAAGCTCGGCCTGCGCGACCGGGTGCAGGCGGTGGCCTTCGCCTACGAGAGCGGCCTGGTGCGCCCCGGCCGGTGACGGCGGCCTCCCCGGCCCCGGCTGTGGCCGAGGTCTCGCTCGGCCGGGGAACCGGCGGCGGCTCCGGCTAGACTGGCGGACACCGCCGGCCGTCGACCGACCGACGTTCTGTGGTCCCCGAGCCGCCATCGACTCCCGGGAGACCCGTGCTCGTCCTGCTCCTCCTCCACCTGCTGGCGGCCGTGCTCGCGCCGGCGCTCGTCCGGTGGTGGGGCCGGCAGGCCTTCCTCGCCCTCGCCCTCGTGCCGGCCGTCGCGTTCGGCTGGGTGCTGGCCCGGGTGCCCGCGGTGCTCGACGGGCGCGAGGTCCGGGAGACCGTGGAGTGGATCCCCGCGCTGGACCTGCAGGTGGCGCTGCGGCTGGACGCGCTGGCGCTGCTGTTCGCCGGGCTGGTCACCGGCGTGGGGGCGCTGGTCCTCCTCTACTGCGCCCGCTACTTCGGGCCCGGGGACGAGGGGACCGGCCGCTTCGCCGGCACGCTGACCGCCTTCGCCGGCGCCATGCTCGGCCTCGTCGTCGCCGACGACCTCCTGCTGCTGTACGTGTTCTGGGAGCTCACGACCGTCTTCTCGTTCCTGCTGATCGGCGGGTCCGGGCAGCGGCTGGCCGCCCGCCGCGCGGCCACCCAGGCGCTGGTGCTCACCACCGCCGGCGGCCTGGCGATGCTGGTCGGGCTGGTGCTCGTCGGGCAGGCCAGCGGCTCGTTCCTGCTGTCGCAGGTCGTCGCCGCCCCGGGCAGCGGCACGGCGATGACGGTGGGGACCGTGCTCGTGCTGCTGGGCGCGGTCACCAAGTCGGCGATGGTGCCGTTCCACTTCTGGCTGCCGGCGGCGATGGAGGCCCCCACGCCGGTCAGCGCCTACCTGCACGCCGCGGCCATGGTCAAGGCCGGCGTCTACCTCGTGGCGCGGCTGGCCCCGGGCCTGGCCGACGTCCCCGGCTGGCGGCCGCTGGTGCTCGGCCTGGGCGTCGCCACGATGCTGGTCGGCGGCTACCGGGCCCTGCGCCAGACCGACCTCAAGCTGCTGCTGGCCTTCGGCACGGTCAGCCAGCTGGGCTTCCTCCTGGCGCTGGTGGGCGGCGGCAGCCGGGAGCTCGCGGCCGCCGGCCTGGCGATGACGCTGGCCCACGCCCTCTTCAAGTCCACGCTGTTCCTCACCGTCGGGGTCGTCGACCACGCCACGGGGACCCGCGACCTGCGCGAGCTGTCGGGCCTGGGCCGGCGGCTGCCGGTGCTCGCCGGGGTCGCCGTCCTCGCCGGGGCGTCGATGGCCGGGCTCCCCCCGCTGCTCGGGTTCGTCGGGAAGGAGGCGGCGTTCACCGCGCTGCTGGACGGCGGCCTGCCCTCGCGCGCCGTCGCCGCCCTCGAGCTCACCGGGCTGGTGGCCGGGTCGGTCCTGACCGCCGCGTACTCCCTCCGGTTCCTGTGGGGCGCCCTCGCCCGCAAGCCCGGCGTCGCCGACACCGAGGTCGCGCACGCGCCGGGCCCGCTGTTCCTCGCCGCGCCCGTCGTCCTCTCCCTCGCCGGGCTGGCCGCCGGGCCGCTCAGCGTGCTCCTCGGACCGCTGGTGGAGGTGTACGCCGAGACCCTGCCGCTGCTCGCGCCGGAGCACGAGGAGCTGGCGCTGTGGCACGGGCTGCAGCCGGCGCTGGCGCTCTCGGGGCTCACCATCGCCGGCGGCACCGCGCTGTTCGTCGCGCGGGACGGGGTCGAGCGGCTCCAGCGCCGGCTGGCCGTCGGCGCGTCGGCCGACGAGGGCTACTGGAACGTGATCCAGGGCCTGGACCGGCTGTCGGTGCTGGTCACCGGCACGACCCAGCGGGGCTCGCTGCCGGCCTACCTCGGCACGATCCTCGTCGTCCTGCTCGCGCTCCCGGGGACGCTGCTGCTCACCCGGGCGCCGTGGCCGGGGGAGTGGCGGGCCTGGGACACCCCGGTGCAGGCCGCCGTCGGCGTCGTCGTCGTCACCGCCGCGGCGCTGAGCCTGCGCATCCGGCAGCGACTGTCGGCGGTGCTCGTCGTCGGGGTCACCGGCTACGGCACCGCCCTCCTCTTCGCGCTGCAGGGCGCCCCGGACCTCGCGCTCACCCAGTTCCTGGTCGAGACGCTCACCCTCGTCGTCTTCGTGCTGGTGCTGCGCAAGCTGCCCAAGGACATCGGCGAGCGGCACCGGCCGCGGGAGCGGGCCGGCCGCGGGGTGCTCGCCGTCGCCGTGGGCGCCTTCATGGCCCTGGTCGGCGCGGTCGTCATGAGCACCCGGACGGCGACGCCGGTGTCGGCGGACTACCCCGAGGCGGCCTACGACTTCGGCGGCGGCAAGAACATCGTCAACGTCACGCTGGTCGACATCCGCGCCTGGGACACCCTCGGCGAGATCTCCCTGCTGGTCGTCGCCGCCACCGGCGTCGCCAGCCTGGTGTTCCTGCGCCGCCGGACCGGGGGCGTCGAGCGCGCCGACCGCCGCGACCTCGCCGACGGCGGTCGCCGCCCCCGTCTGCTGGCCGCCAGCGCCACCCTCGACCCGGCCCGGCGGTCGGTGGTGCTCGAGGTCGTCACCCGGGTGCTGTTCCACACGATCATGGTGTTCTCGGTCTACCTGCTGTTCTCCGGCCACAACGACCCCGGCGGCGGGTTCGCCGGTGGGCTGGTCGCCGGGCTGGCGCTCGTGCTGCGCTACCTCGCCGGCGGCCGCTACGAGCTGGGCGAGGCGGCGCCGGTCGCCCCCGGGGTGCTCCTGGGCACCGGCCTGCTGTTCGCCGGGGGCACCGCCGTGGGCGGCCTGCTGCTGGGCGCCGAGGCGCTGCAGACGGCGATCCTCGAGACCACGCTGCCCGTCCTCGGCGACGTCAAGCTCGTGACGTCGCTGTTCTTCGACATGGGCGTCTACCTGATCGTCGTCGGGCTGGTGCTCGACGTGCTGCGCAGCCTCGGTGCGGAGCTGGACCGCCAGGAGGACGAGGACGACCCGATCGAGCTGTCCGAGGGGGAGGTGGTCGCGCGATGACCCCCACCGTCGTCCTGCCGGTGATCATCGGCGGCCTCTACGCCGTGGGCGTGTACCTCCTGCTCGACCGCAGCCTCACCCGCGTGCTGCTCGGGTTCCTGCTGCTGGGCAACGCCACCAACCTGCTGCTGCTGTCGGCCGGCGGTCCCGCCGGGCAGGCCCCGATCCTGGGCGTCTCCGACCCCGAGGACATGAACGACCCCCTCCCGCAGGCGCTGGTGCTCACCGCCATCGTCATCACCTTCGGCGTCTCGGCGTTCGTGCTGGCGATGATCCACCGCTCGTGGCGCCTGGTCCGCCAGGAGGTGGTGGGCACCGACGAGGAGGACCGGCGGGTCGCCGCGCGGACGGCCACCGACGCCGACGAGCTCGACCCCGACGACCTCGCGCCGGACGACCGGCCGGCCGGGCACGCCGACACGCTGCCCGCGCGCCGGGACGGGGACGGCGCCGGGGACGGGGACGGCGCCGGGGACGGGGACCTCCCGGCCGACGACGTCGACCTGCCGGCGGGTGCCCGGTGACCAGCGTCCTGACCCCTCTGCCGGTCCTGCTGCCGCTGCTCGGCGCGGCCGGCGCGCTGCTGCTGGCCTCCCGCCCGCGGGCGCAGCGCACGCTGAGCCTGCTGGTCCTCGGCGCCGTCGTCGCGGTGTCGGTGGCGCTGCTGATGACGGCGGACGCGCACGGGGCGAGCGCCGTTGCCGTCGGCGGCTGGCCGGTCCCGCTGGGCATCGTGCTGGTGGTCGACCGGCTGTCGGCGCTGATGCTCGTCGTCGCGTCGACGGTCGCGCTGGGGGTGCTCGTGTTCGCCGTCGGCCAGGGCTCGGCCGACAGCGACGAGGAGACCCCGCTGTCGATCTTCCACCCGACGTTCCTCGTGCTGGTCGCGGGCGTGAGCAACGCGTTCCTGGCCGGGGACCTGTTCAACCTCTACGTCGGCTTCGAGATCCTGCTGATGGCCAGCTACGTGCTGCTCACCCTCGGCGGCACGGCCCCGCGCATCCGCGGCGGCATCACCTACGTGATCGTCAGCCTGACCAGCTCGCTGCTGTTCCTCGCCGCCATCGGGCTGGTCTACGCCGCGACCGGCACCGTCAACATGGCCGACCTGGCGCTGCGCCTCGGGGACCTGCCCGAGGGCACGCAGGTGCTGCTGCAGTCGATGCTGCTCATCGCCTTCGGCATCAAGGCCGCGGTGTTCCCCCTGTCGGCGTGGCTGCCCGACAGCTACCCGACCGCCCCGGCGCCGGTGACCGCGGTCTTCGCCGGGCTGCTCACCAAGGTCGGCGTGTACGCGATCATCCGCACCCAGACGCTGCTGTTCCCCGGCGGCGCGCTCGACGAGCTGCTCATGTGGGCCGCGCTGGCCACCATGCTGGTCGGCATCCTCGGCGCGGTCGCCCAGACCGACCTGCGCCGCCTGCTGTCGTTCACGCTGGTCAGCCACATCGGCTACATGGTGTTCGGCATCGCGCTGGGGACGGTGGCCGGCCTGGGCGGCGCGATCTTCTACGTGGCCCACCACATCGCCATCCAGACGACGCTGTTCCTCGTCGCCGGCCTGGTCGAGCGCCAGGGCGGGACGACGTCGATCGACCGGCTCGGCGGCCTGGCCCGGCGCTCCCCGCTGCTTGCGGTGCTGTTCTTCGTGCCGGCCATGAACCTGGCGGGCATCCCGCCGCTGTCGGGGTTCATCGGCAAGCTCGGGCTGCTGCAGGCCGGGGTGGCCGACGGCGGCACCCTGGCCTACGTGCTCGTCGGCGGCAGCGTCGTGACCAGCCTGCTCACCCTCGTGGCCATCGCCCGGGTGTGGACCCGCGCCTTCTGGCGGCCGCCGACGCAGGAGCCGGCCGGGGACACCGCCGCCGCGGCCGCCGCGGACGCCGGCGAGCCGGGGAGCGGGGGAGCGGAGGGCGCCGGCGGCACACCCACCGCCCGCGAGGTCGCCTGGCGCCGGCACACCGCGGTCGCGACCGCCGCCGACCCGGACATCGCGCCGGCCGCGGGCGCGGTCCGGGCGCTGCGCCCCCTGCCGCGGACCATGGTGGCCGCGGCCGGTGCCCTGGTCGCGCTCACGGTGTCGCTCACCGGGATCGCCGGCTTCCTGTACGGGCTGGCCGACCGGGCCGCCGCTGACCTGGTCGAGCGCACCTCCTACGTCGAGGCCGTGTTCGACGCCCCGGCCGCGGAGGGCGCGCAGTGACCGCGCGGGTGCGCTCCCAGCTGCCGGTGCTGGTCTGGCTGGTGCTGGTCTGGATCCTGCTGTGGGGCACGTGGTCGTGGGCCAACCTGGTGTCCGGCACGGTCGTGGCGCTGCTGGTGACCACACTGCTGCCGCTGCCCAGCGTCGTCGGCGGCACCCGGGTGCGCCCCGGGCCGCTGCTGTCCTTCCTCGGCCACTTCGTCGTCGACCTCGTCGTCTCCGGCGCCCAGGTGGCCGGGCTGGCCCTGGGCCCCCGCGGGCGCCAGCGGTCGGCGATCGTGCAGGTGCAGTTGCGCACCGACTCCGACCTGCTGCTCACGATGGTCGCCGAGTCGCTGTCGCTCGTGCCCGGCTCGTTGGTGCTGGACCTGGACCGGGAGCGGCGGCGGATCACCGTGCACCTGCTGCACGTCCGCGACCGCGCGCAGGTGGAGCGGGAGCGGGCCGCCGTCCTGGTGGTGGAGGAGCGGCTGGTGCGGGCCTTCGGGTCGGCCGAGGAGGTCGCCGCGCTGGACCGCTCGCCGGGCCGCGTGGTGGAGGGGGCGGCGTCGTGACCGTGGCCGGCTACGTCCTCTACGCGCTGATCGGCGGTGGCGCGCTGCTGGCGCTCGTGCGGCTGGCGCTCGGCCCGTCGCTGCTGGACCGCGTGGTCGCCACGGACACCCTGCTGGTGATCATCTCGGCGGGGCTGGCGGTGTACGCGGCGCTGGAGCGCGACCCCACGGTGGTGCCGGTCCTCGTCGTCGTCTCCCTGCTGGCCTTCGTCGGCTCGGTCTCCATCGCCCGCTACGTCGGCGGGATGCTCGTCCGGTCGGCCACCGGGGACGGGCAGGACCTGGGGCTGCCGCGGGCTGCCGAGGAACGGGAGGGGAGCCGGTGAGCGCCGTCGTCGACGGGATCGCCGTCGCCTGCCTGCTGGCCGGGGCCTTCCTGTGCCTGACCGCGGGGCTGGGCCTGGTCCGCTTCCCCGACGTGCTGTCCCGGATGCACGCCGGCACCAAGCCGCAGGTCCTCGGGGTGCTGCTGGTGATGGTGGGCGCGGCGCTGCGGCTGCACGGCTGGTCGGCGGGGTGGATGCTGCTGCTGGTCGCCGCCTTCCAGCTGATCACCGCGCCGGTGAGCGCGCACCTGATCAGCCGGGTGGCCTACCGGCGGCGGCACGTGCGCCGCGACCTGCTGCTGGTCGACGAGTTCGCCGCCGTCGAGGACCGGCGCGAGCGGATGTACGTGGGCGACGAGCCGGGCGACGCCCCGCCGGAGGACCCGGCGGCCGCCCGCGCGGCGGCCGACCGGGAGGGCCAGGAGGCCGCCGGGCGGGAGACGGCGGACCGGCCGCCGCCCCCCGCCCGCTGACTCAGCGCTGGGCGCGGTTGACCGCGGATACGACTGCCCGCAGCGAGGCGCTGACGATGTTGGGGTCGATGCCGACGCCCCACAGCACCCGGTCGCCCACGGCGCACTCCACGTACGCGGCCGCCCGGGCGTCGCCGCCGGCCGACAGCGCGTGCTCGGTGTAGTCCAGCACCCGGACGTCGACGTCCACGCTGCGCAGCGCGTCGACGAACGCGGCGATCGGGCCGTTGCCGCGGCCGGTGATGGTCACCGGGACCCCACCGTCGACGATCTCCACGACCATCTCGTCCAGCTGGTCGCCGTGCGCGGTGTGCCGGTGTCCGGCCAGGGCGAACCGGCCCCACGGCGCGTCCGGGTCGGGCAGGTACTCGCTGCTGAAGGCCGCCCACATCTGCTGGGCGGTCACCTCGCCGCCCTCGTCGTCGGTGTGCCGCTGGATGACGCCGCTGAACTCGATCTGCAGGCGCCGGGGCAGGTCCAGCTGGTGCTCGGTCTTCATCACGTAGGCGACGCCGCCCTTGCCGGACTGGCTGTTCACCCGGATGACGGCCTCGTAGCTGCGGCCGACGTCCTTGGGGTCGATCGGCAGGTACGGGACCGCCCAGGGCATGTCCTCGACCGGCCGGCCGGCGGCCTCGGCGTCGGCGGTCAGGGCCTTGAAGCCCTTGTTGATGGCGTCCTGGTGGGAGCCGGAGAACGCGGTGTAGACCAGGTCGCCGCCGTAGGGGTGCCGCTCGTGCACGCCCAGCTGGTTGCAGTACTCGACGGTCCGGCGGATCTCGTCGATGTCGGAGAAGTCGATCTGCGGGTCGATGCCCTGGCTGAACAGGTTCAGGCCCAGGGTGACCAGGCAGACGTTGCCGGTGCGCTCGCCGTTGCCGAACAGGCAGCCCTCGATGCGGTCGGCGCCGGCCCGGTAGCCCAGCTCCGCGGCGGCCACGGCGGTGCCGCGGTCGTTGTGCGGGTGCAGGCTCAGGACGACGGCCTCGCGCCGGCCCAGGTTGCGGTGCATCCACTCGATCTGGTCGGCGTACACCGTGGGCTCGGCCATCTCGACGGTGGCCGGCAGGTTCAGGATCGTCGGCCGGTCGACGGTGGGCTCCCACACGTCGGTGACGGCGTTGCAGATCTCGACGGCGAACTCGAGCTCGGTCCCGGTGAAGGACTCCGGTGAGTACTCGAAGCGGATCTCGGTGTCGCGCATCTGCTCGGCCAGCTTGCGGACCAGCTGCGCCCCGTGGACGGCGATGTCGACGATGCCGGCGCGGTCGGAGCCGAACACGACCCGGCGCTGCAGGGTGCTGGTGGAGTTGTACAGGTGCACGATCGCCTGCTTGGCGCCGCGCAGGGACTCGTAGGTGCGCTCGATCAGCTCGTCGCGGGCCTGGGTCAGCACCTGGATGGTGACGTCGTCGGGGACCAGGTCGTCCTCGATCAGCTGCCGGACGAAGTCGAAGTCGGTCTGGCTGGCCGCGGGGAACCCGACCTCGATCTCCTTATAGCCCATCCGGACCAGCAGCTCGAACATGCGCCGCTTGCGGTCGGGGGTCATCGGGTCGATCAGGGCCTGGTTGCCGTCGCGCAGGTCGACGGCGCACCAGCGGGGGGCGACCGTGGTGGTCTTCTCCGGCCAGGTGCGGTCGGGCAGCGCGATCGGGGTGAACGGCGCGTACCGGTCGAACCGCATCGGCGACGGCTGCTGGGGGGTGCGGGCGTGCGGGTGGTTCTCGTGCATGGCGGGAGGGCTCCTCGAGCGCGGGCTGGACTCAGCTCCGGTGGGCGGTCAGCTGGCGCCGGGGACGCGCTCCGTCGGGGAGGGTGACGTCACGGCAGGACACCGCGGCGAGGGGGCCGACCTAGGAGAGGGCCTCGCCGCGGCGGGTAAGCAGGAGGCTGCCGCGCACCGGACCACCGTAGCAGCGCGTCAGCCGATGTCGCACGCACACGCGCAGCCGTCGATGTGCCGGGGGCGCCCGCTGGCCAGTCCGGTGTCGCAGCTGGACGGGCAGCCGCACACAGGGTCGACCAGCGGCGGCAGGTCCCTTGCGGTCCCGAGCCGCTCCCGTTCGGCGCGCCTCTGCCGACGGGCCGCGTCCTGCCGCGCGGCGTGGCGCTCCTCGGGGGAGTCGCCGGGTCGGGATGCGAGGTGGTCGTCTGGCGTGCCCCGCCGCGCACGGAGGGCGTCCCGCCTGGCTCGGTCCCGGTGGGCGGTGTAGACGGGGAACGGCCGGTCCCTGCGGTACTCCCGGACGTCGACTGCGTCGTCGCCCACCTCGGTGTCCAGGTGCGCGGGGAAGCGCCGCCCGGCGCCGTCGCGGACGGTGCCCGCCGACATGGCCGAGACCTCCCGGCCCTCGGGGTCGAGGAGAGCCAGGCGCAGGCCGGCGAGCGCTGCCGCGGCGACGAGTGTGTCCACGTCGATGCCTCTCGTGCCGGCCTCGAAGGCCGCGACCCCGGACTTGGAGATCCCCAGGCGTTCGGCCAGTTGCCGCTGCGAGAGGTCCGCGAGGCGGCGGATGCGGCGCAGTGCGCCTGCCTGGGCCCAACCGGTCATGCCGGCACACTGACGGCGCTCGGGCGCGGGTGAGCCCCAGTGCGGTCCTGCTGTGGACGGCCCCTGCCCGTCCACAGCAGGAGCGCCGACGACCTCCGGCTCGCTCTGCCAGTGCCCACGGGCAGTGGGCATTGGCAGAGCGGGGGCCCAAGGCGCTGAGGCCGGCGTGGTCCGTGTGCGTGCGGCGGTCAGAACCCGCGTCGTAGGCGGAGCTCGAGCGGCCGGCCGTCGGGGTCGTCGAGGAGGCGGTACACCGGCGTGGCCCACAGCCGGGTGAACAGCGACAACCGCTCGGGATCGTGCCGGCGCAGCCGCCCGCGGGGTCGCGGACCCACCCGGCCACCGGCGTGCCAGGCGTCCAGGGCCTCGGCGGCGGCCTCCAGCGTCGCCACGAACGCGGCGGGGTCGATCAGCGCGTCGTCCTCGGCGCCGTCCGGGTCGCGGTCGGTGTGCTCCCGGGCCAGCCGCAGCCGCAGGTCGCGGGCGAAGACCCGCGCGCCGTCCCCGGTGCCCGAGGGGTCGCGCGGCTCCCGCTCGTCGCGCGTGGTGTCCAGGACGGCGCTGGACAGCTCGCTGTCGTGCGTCCAGGAGCGGCGGTTGAAGTTGTCGCTGCCGACGCTGGCCCAGACGTCGTCGACGACGCAGACCTTGGCGTGCACGTAGACCGGCGTCCCCTCGTGGTTCTCCACGTCGAACACGTGCACCCGCTCCGGGCCCGCCCGCCGGCACAGCTCCAGCGCCTGCCACCGGCCGACGTTCTGCGGCCGCGAGGCGAAGGCGCCGTCCTGGTCGGGCACGCGCGGCACCACGACGACCAGGTGCAGGTCGGGGTGGGCGCGCAGCGCGTCGGCGAACAGTCGGGCCACCTCGGCCGACCACAGGTACTGGTCCTCGAGGTAGATCAGCCGCCGCGCCCGTTCGATCGCCTTGCTGTAGCCGCGCGCCACCGACCGCTCGCCCCTCGGCGCGAAGGGGTACGGCGGGCGGATCGCCGGATAGGTCCGCAGGGTCTGCACGAGCATCGGCCCGCACGGCGGCGGGGGCGGCAGCTGCGGCGGCAGCGGGTCGCCGGTGGTGCGGCTGCGGTGCAGGCGGTCGCGCACCCAGGCGATCGGGTGGTCGGTGTCGGCGTCGTGCGGGTCGTCCCAGCGCTCGCGGAAGACGGTGTCGAGCACGTGCACCGCGGGCCCGCGCAGCTCCAGCTGCACGTCGTGCCACGGCGGGGTCGGCCCGTACACCGCGGCCATCGCCAGCGCCTGCGGGTCCCCGCGGTGCCCGGCGTCGTCACGCCGGCCGTGGCACAGGTCGATGCCGCCGACGAACGCGACGTCGCGCGTGGCGTCCTGGTCGTGGCGCAGGACGACGAACTTCTGGTGGTGCGAGCCGAACCGGCGCACCCGCTGGTCGAGGATCACCTCGCCGCCGCCGTGCTCGACCTCCTTGTCCAGCGCGCGGTTCTCCTCCTTGCTGAACGACGCGCCGTCCACGTGCGAGCGCCACACCAGCCCGCGCACCGTCACCCCGCGGCGCACGGCCTCGGTGAACAGCTGCGCCACCGTGGGGCCGCCCGGCCGCAGCTGCTCGTCGGGGTCGCCGCGCCAGTCGGTGAAGAACAGGTGGTCGCCCTCGTCGAGCGCCTCGACGGCCTCGACGAGCCGGTCGAAGTACTCCGACCCGTGGACCAGCGGGACGCACAGGTTGCCGGTGGTCCACGCGGGCACCGTCGTCGCCGGGTTGCCCCGCTGCGCGCCGCTGAGCAGCCACCGCTCCGGGTCCTCGCCGCTCAAGTGGTCCTCGGGGGCGCCCATCGGGTGATCACAACGCGCCCCGGGCGGGGACGCAACCACGGCGCCCGCCGGGGACGTCGGTAACCTGCTACCCCGTGGCCCTCGTCGTCCAGAAGTACGGCGGCTCCTCCGTCGCCTCCGCCGCGCACATGAAGCGCGTCGCCGAGCGGATCGTGGCCGCCAAGCAGGCCGGCGACGACGTCGTCGTCGTCGTCTCCGCGATGGGCGACACGACCGACGAGCTGCTGGACCAGGCGGCGCAGATCACCGACGCGCCGCCCGGCCGCGAGCTCGACATGCTGCTCACCGCGGGCGAGCGCATCTCGATGGCGCTGCTGGCCATCGCGATCAGCACGCACGGCTACGAGGCGCGGTCGTTCACCGGCTCCCAGGCCGGCGTCATCACGACCTCCAGCCACGGCAAGGCCCGGATCATCGACGTCACGCCCGGCCGGCTGCGCTCGGCGCTGGACGAGGGCTCGATCGTCATCGTCGCCGGCTTCCAGGGCGTCAGCCAGGACACCAAGGACGTGACGACGCTGGGGCGCGGCGGCTCCGACACCACCGCCGTCGCCGTCGCCGCGGCCCTGCAGGCCGACGTCTGCGAGATCTACACCGACGTCGACGGCGTCTTCACCGCCGACCCGCGGATCGTGCCGAACGCCCGGCGGCTGGACACCGTCACCTACGAGGAGATGCTGGAGCTGGCCGCCTCGGGCGCCAAGGTCCTCATGCTCCGCTGCGTCGAGTACGCCCGCCGCTACGGCATCCCCGTGCACGTGCGCAGCTCCTACTCACAGCTCCCCGGCACGACCGTGACCGGCTCGATGGAGGACCTCCCGGTGGAACAGGCGATCATCACGGGCGTCGCGCACGACCGCAGCGAGGGCAAGATCACCGTCTACGGGGTGCCGGACCGGCCGGGCGAGGCGGCGCAGCTGTTCCGCGTGCTCGCCGACGCCGAGATCAACATCGACATGATCGTGCAGAACGTCTCGGCCGAGGCCAGCAAGCTCGCCGACATCTCGTTCACGCTGCCCAAGAGCGACGGTCCGGCCGCGCTGGCCGCGCTGGAGAAGGTCAAGCACACCGTCGGCTACACCGACGTCAGCTTCGACCAGCACATCGGCAAGGTGAGCCTGGTCGGCGCCGGGATGCGCTCGCACCCCGGTGTCTCGGCCCGCTTCTTCGGCGCGCTGGCCGACGCCGGCGTGAACCTGGAGCTGATCAGCACCTCGGAGATCCGCATCTCCGTGGTCTGCCGCGACACCGACGTCGACCTCGCCGTCCGCGCGGTGCACGACGCCTTCGACCTCGGCAGCGACACCGAGGCCGTCGTCTACGGAGGGACCGGACGATGAGCATGCGCCCCCTGAACGTCGGCGTCGTCGGCGCGACCGGCCAGGTCGGTGCGGCGATGCGCGCGATCCTCGCCGAGCGCGACCTCCCGATCGCCTCGATCCGCTTCTTCGCCTCCGCCCGCTCCGCCGGCAGCACGCTGCCGTGGGGCGACGGCGAGATCACCGTCGAGGACGCCGCGACGGCCGACCCCACCGGCCTGGACGTCGCGCTGTTCTCCGCCGGCGCGACCACCTCCCGCGCGCAGGCCCCCCGCTTCGCCGCGGCCGGCGTGGTCGTCATCGACAACAGCTCGGCGTTCCGCAAGGACCCCGACATCCCGCTGGTCTGCAGCGAGGTCAACCCCGGCGACATCGCGAAGGCCACCGGCCGGATCATCGCCAACCCGAACTGCACCACGATGGCCGCGATGCCGGTGCTCAAGCCGCTGCACGACGAGGCCGGGCTGGTCCGCGTCGTCGCCAGCACCTACCAGGCCGTCTCCGGGTCGGGGATCGCCGGCGTGCGGGAGCTGCACTCGCAGGTGAGGGCCGTCGTCGACAAGGCCGACGAGCTGGCCTACGACGGCGGCGCGGTCACCTTCCCCGAACCGCAGAAGTACGTCCGGCCGATCGCGTTCAACGTGCTGCCCATGGCCGGCACGGTCGTCGACGACGGCTCGTTCGAGACCGACGAGGAGCAGAAGCTCCGCAACGAGAGCCGCAAGATCCTCGGCATCCCCGACCTGCGGGTCTCGGGCACCTGCGTGCGGGTGCCGGTCTTCACCGGGCACTCGCTGTCGCTGAACGTGGAGTTCGAGCGGCCGCTGAGCGTGGAGCGCGCCACCGAGCTGCTGTCGGCCGCGCCCGGCGTCGAGCTCTCCGACGTCCCCAACCCGCTGCAGGCGGCCGGCCGCGACCCCAGCTACGTCGGCCGGATCCGGCAGGACCCGGGCGTCGACGGCGGCCGGGGCCTGGCGCTGTTCGTGAGCAACGACAACCTGCGCAAGGGTGCCGCGCTCAACACGGTGCAGATCGCCGAGCTGATCGCCGCCCAGGGCTGACGCGGCGCCGCGGATGTCGCCCCCCGGGCGGGTGCCGCGCCCGCCCTCGGCAGCCCGCACCGGCTCCTCGTGTCCCGTTCACCGGGCCGGGGGGCGCCGTACACGGCGTTCGAGCAGGCTCCGAGGGTGACCCTGCTCGGCGGCAGCCGCAACGTGCCCGCACCCCCGCCCGTCCGGTACCGGGGCCCCCGCCGCTGGGCGGCCGCGGGCGCCGTCGCCGGGCTGGTCGCGGTGGTCGCCGTCGTGTCCGCCTTGGTGCCCGACGACCCCTGGCACGACTTCTTCGGCCTGCGCGTCTACCACGGCGCGGCGCAGTGGTGGGTCGACGGCCGCCCGCTCTACGACTTCCTCTACGGCCGCAGCCCCTACGGCTTCACCTACCCGCCGTTCGCCGCGATCCTGGTCGCGCCGATGGCCGCGCTGCCGGTGGCCGTGGTCGCCGCCCTGCACGCCGGCCTGAACCTCGCCGTCCTCGGCGGGCTGGCCTGGTGGCTGGTCGGCCCGGTGGCCCGCCGCCACGGCCGGCCGGTCGGCTGGACGGTGGCCGCCGCGCTGCCCGTGTTCTTCCTGCTCGAGCCGGTCCGCGACACCCTGGGCTACGGCCAGGTCAACCTGCTGCTGGCCGCGCTCGTGCTGGCCGACGTGGCGGCGCTGCGCCGCGGCTCGCGGTGGGCCGGCGTGGGCACCGGCCTGGCCGCCGCGATCAAGCTGACGCCGGCGCTGTTCGTCGTCTACCTGCTGGTGACCCGCCGCTGGCGGGCGGCCGCGGTGGCGACCGGCACGGCCGCGGCGGCCACCCTCCTGGCGGCCGTCGTCGCCCCGGGGACCTCCTGGCAGTTCTTCACCGACACGCTGTGGCACACCGAGCGGGTCGGGCGGATCACCAAGCCGGCCAACCAGTCGCTGCTGGGCGCGCTGGCCCGCCTCACCGAGCAGGAGGACCCGTCGCGGCTGGTCTGGGCCGTCCTCGTGGTGGCGGTGCTGGCGGTCGCGCTCACCCGCGCCGTCCGCGCCGCCCGCGCCGGTGACGAGCTGGTCGGGGTGACGATCACCGGCCTGGCCGCCTGTCTGGTCAGCCCGATCACCTGGACCCACCACCTGGTGTGGATGGTGCCGGCGCTCGTCGTCCTCGTCGACGTCGCGGCCGGCCGGCCCACGGTGCCCGCCGGCCGGTGGCAGGCGCGGGTGCGGGGCCGGGCCGCCGGGCTGGCGGTCGTCCTCGTGCTGGTCCTGGGCTCGTCGGCCGTCTGGTACACGACCCCGGCGGACGGCGCCGTGCACCTGGTCGCGTCGAACGCCTACCTGCTGCTCGCGCTGGTGCTCGTCGCCGTCCTGCCGGCGCGGGTCACGGCCGCACGTGCCGCAGGGCGAAGTCCAGGGCCAGTGCGACCTGGTGGATCGTCTCCTCGATGACCAGGGAGCCGTGGCCGGCGTCGAACCGGTACACCTCGTGCGGCCGGCCCAGCCGCTCCAGCTCGCCGAGGTAGTTCTCGATCTGCCGGATCGGGCAGCGGGGGTCGTTCGCGCCCGCGACGACCAGCACCGGGGCCCGCACCGCCGCCACGTGGGTGATCGGCGACGACGTCACGTAGCGCTCGCGCACCTCGTCCGGCGAGCCGCCGAACAGGGCCCGGTCGTAGGCGCGCAGCCCCTCCATCTCGTCCTCGTAGGCGGCGAGGTAGTCGGCCACCGGCACCTCGGCGATGCCCGCCGACCACCGCTCGGGCTGGGTGCCGAGGGCCAGCAGGGTGAGGAAGCCGCCCCACGAGCCGCCGGTGATCAGCGAGCGCGCCGGGTCGACCAGCCCCTCGGCGACCAGCGCGTCGTGGACCGCGGCGACGTCCTCCAGCTCCGTGGGCCCGGGCCGGCCGGTCAGCGCGTCGCGCCAGGCGCTGCCGTAGCCCGTGGAGCCCCGGTAGTTGACGTGCACGACCGCGTAGCCGGCGTCGACGTAGGCCGCCCGCCGCGCGCGGTAGGAGTCGTCGTCGGCGGCCTCCGGCCCGCCGTGCACCAGGAACGCGGTCGCGTACGGCGCCTGCCCGGCCGGGCGGACGACGAGGGCGTGCACGTCCCCACCCGGGCCGGGCACCCACCGGTCCTCCAGCGGGTAGGCGGCCGGCGGGGCCTCGCCGGGGGCGGCCAGCACGACCGGGCCGTCGGCGCGGCGGATCACCGGCGGCAGCTCCGCCGACGACCAGGCCAGCTCCACCGTGCCGTCGGGCCGGGCGGTCGCCCCGCGGACGACGCCGCGCGGGGTGTCCAGCCGCTCCAGGGCGCCGGTGGCCAGGTCGTAGCGGTACACCTCGCTGCGGGCGGCGTGGTCGTGGCCCACCAGCAGCGCCGACCCGTCCGGGTACCAGCCGGCGGTCACGTCGCCGGGCAGGTCCAGCACCACCTCGGTCTCGGTGTCGGTGGCGACGTCCCAGACCAGCAGCTCCTCGCGGCCCCGCCGCTCGTGGCCGACCAGCAGCCGGTGGTCCCCGGGCAGCGGGGCGAACTCCAGCGCGTGCAGGCCCAGGCCCTCGCCGTCCCACTTCTCGGCGACCACCGCCGGGCCGTCCAGCGTGGTGTCACCGGTCCGCAGCACGCGCAGCGCCGGGTAGCGCGGGTCGCCGTGCTCGGAGTGCGAGATGACGAGCAGGTCCTCGTCGTAGGCCAGCGCGTCGACCGACGCCGGGTCGGGGTGCCGGTAGACCACGCGCGGGGTGCCGCCGGCCGGGGCGAGCCACAGCTCGCTGCCGTCGTCGGTGGAGCGGCCGACGGCCACCACCGTGCGGCCCAGCTCCAGCCCCGCGGGGTAGGCGGGGCCGACCTCGGGCAGCGCCACCCGGTCCTCGCCGCCGCCGAACGGCTGCACCATCCAGACGCCGAACTCGTCGCCGTCGGTGTCGGCGAACCACCAGATGGTCTCGCCGTCGGGGGAGAGGGTGGCGATCGCCGTCCCGTTGGGCCGGTCGGTGGTCTGCCGGTGGACGTCGGTGGTGCGGTCCCAGGCGTACTGCTCGACGACGCCGCTGACGTCGGAGGCGTACAGGCTGCGGTGCGGCGCCTCGAACGCCCAGTCGGGCAGGCTGACCCGCGGCGCGCGGAACCGGGCCTGCCAGCGGTCGGTGACCTCCGGCGGGAGGGCGGGGGACGGCGGCGCGGCGGGCTCGGGGGCACTCACCGGGTCATCTTCCCCCGGCGCCCGCCCCCGCCCCCGAGCCGGTGCCGCTCCCGGCGGCCAGCTCCACGGCGGCGTCCCGGACGTCGCCGATGAGCAGCTCCAGCACGTCCTCCAGCGCCACGACGCCGGCCGGGGCGTCCGGGGGCCCGACGACGCCCAGGTGCGCGCCCTGGGTCCGCATCTCGGCCAGCACGTCGGGCAGCGCCGTGCCCGGGGCCAGCCGGACCAGCGGCACCACGTCGTCGTCGGGCACCGGCCGGTCCCGCGCCTCGCCCTCGACCCCGAGCGCGTCCTTGACGTGCACGAAGCCGGCCAGCGCCCCGTCGTCGTCGCGGACGGGGTACCGGCTGAACCCGTGCGCGGCCACGACGGCCTCCAGCTGCCGCGGCGTCGTGGACCGGGGCACGGTGACCACCGCGGTCAGGGGCAGGAGGACGTCCTCGACGGCGTGCTGCTCGAAGGTCAGCGCGCCCGCGGCCAGCTCGCCGACCTCCCGGCCCAGCCGCCCCTCGCGCCGTGACTGGGCGATCATGGACCGGATCTCCGCCTCGTCGAAGCTCGCCGCGACCTCGTCGGTCGGGGTGCCGCCGAACAGCCGCACGAAGCCGTTGGCGGTGGCGTTGAAGAACCAGATGACCGGGGTGAGCAGCCGGCAGAAGGTCGCCAGCGGGGGGCCGAGGACCAGCGCGGCGCGGTCGGGGCCGGCGATGGTGATGTTCTTGGGCACCATCTCGCCGAGGACCATGTGCAGCACGGTCACCAGGGCCAGGGAGACGACGAGCGCGATCGGGTGCAGCAGCTCCTCGGGGACGCCGAGGGCGTGCGCGGGCCGCTCGATCAGGTGCGCGACGGCGGGCTCCCCGACCGCGCCGAGGCCCAGGGAGCACAGCGTGATGCCCAGCTGCGCGCCGGCCATCATCTTCGAGACGTCGCGCAGGGCGGCCAGCGTCCTCGTCGCCCGCACCGAGCCGGCCTCGGCGCGGGGCTCGAGCTGGTCGGCGCGGACGGACACCAGTGCGAACTCGGCGGCGACGAAGAAGGCGTTGCCCAGCAGCAGGGCGACGAGGACCAGCAGGGCGAGGGCGTCGTTCACACCGCCACCTCCGCCTCGGCGGTGGCCGGCTCGGGGACCCGCTCGGCGCGCACCCGGGCCACCCGCCGTCCGTCCAGGGTCTCCACGGTCAGGCAGGCACCCGGCACGTCCACCCGGTCGCCGGCGGCGGGCAGCCGCTGCAGGCGCTCGGTGAGGAAGCCGGCGAGGGTCTCGTAGCGGCCCTCGGGGATCGGGATGCCGGTGCGGTCGAGGACCTCGTCGGGGCGCAGCAGCCCCGACAGCAACCAGGAGTCCTCGTCGACCCGCCGCATGGTGCGCAGGGGGCGGTCGGTCTCGTCGGTGATCTCCCCGACCAGCTCCTCGACGATGTCCTCCAGGGTCACCAGGCCGTGCGTGGCGCCCCACTCGTCGACGACGAGCGCGACCTGAAGGCCCTGCTCGCGCAGCAGGTCCAGCAGCCGCTCCAGCTGCAGGGAGGACGGCACCGCCAGCAGCGGGACGGCGAGCTCGCCGGCGGTCCGGGTGTCGCGGTCGGCCTCGGGGACGGCGACGGCGTGCTTGACGTGCACGATCCCGTCCACCTCGTCGAGGTCGGCGCCGTGCACGGGGAAGCGGGAGTTGCCGGACTCGGTGGCGGCGCGGATGACGTCGCTCGCGCTGGCCCGCGAGCTGACCGTCCACAGCCGGGTGCGCGGGGTCATCACGTCGGTGGCGTACTTCTGGCGCAGGTCCAGCGACCGGGTCAGCAGGCGGGCCGCGACGGGGGAGAGGTCGCCCTCCTGCGCCGAGCGGCGGGCCACCGCGGCCAGCTCCTCGGCGCCGCGGGCGCTGTCCAGCTCCTCCCGCGGCTCGATGCCCAGCCGCCGCACGATCGCGTTGGCCAGCCGCTGCAGCGCCCGCACGATCCAGCCGGTGGCGGTGGTGAACGCGCGCATGCCCGGCGCGACGACGGTGGCGACCCGCAGCGGGTTGGCGATGGCCAGGTTCTTCGGGCCGAGCTCCCCGAGCCACATCTGCAGCGCCGTCGCCAGCGCGATCGCCACCCCGTAGGAGACCCCCGGCAGCGCCCCCTCGGGCAGCCCCGCGGCCGCCAGCGGCCCGCGCAGCAGCTCACCGAGGGCGGGCTCGGCGAGGAACCCGACGACCAGGGTGGTGATCGTGATGCCCAGCTGCGCGGCCGACAGCTGGGTGGACAGGCCGCGCAGGGCCGCGACGACGTTCCGCGCCCCGCGGTCGCCGGACGCCGCGGCCTCCTCGGCCCGCCCCCGGTCGACCGTGGTCAGGGAGAACTCGGCGGCGACGAAGAAACCGGTCAGCGCGGTGAGCGCGACGGCGGCGAGGAGGAGCAGCCACTCGGTCATCGGGCTCCCCGGTGCCCGCGGGGAGGGCCGGCCAACCGGCCGGGGCCCGGAAACGGGTCAGGGGCCGCCGATCGGCGGCCCCTGATCTGGTCGGGGTGACAGGATTTGAACCTGCGGCCTCGTCGTCCCGAACGACGCGCGCTACCAAGCTGCGCCACACCCCGAGGCGTGCGTCGACCACTCTACCGCCCCGCCCGGGCGGCCCCGGCGGCGGCCCCGCGGCCGGCTCAGGAGGGGCGCGCGGTGAGGGTCAGCAGCGTGGCCTCCGGCGGGCAGGCGAAGCGCACCGGCGCGTACGGGCTGGTGCCCAGGCCCGCGGACACGTGCAGCCACGTGCCGTTCGGGGAGCCGGGGGAGGGCTGCGCCCAGCGGTGCAGCCAGCGCACCCGCGCCCGGTCCAGGCCGCAGTTGGTGACCAGCGCGCCGAACCCGGGGACCCTCAGCTGCCCGCCGTGGGTGTGCCCGCACAGCAGCAGGTCGTAGCCGTCGGCGGCGAAGCGGTCCAGCACCCGCGGCTCGGGGGCGTGCACGACGCCGATGCGCAGGTCGGCCGAGCGATCGGCCGGCCCGGCGACGTCGTCGTAGCGGTCGCGCCGCAGGTGCGGGTCGTCGAGGCCGGCGAAGGAGATGCGCCGCCCGTCGACGGTCAGCTCGCCCTCCCGGTTCGTGAGGTCCAGCCAGCCGCGGCCGGTGAAGGCGTCGCGCATGTCCTGCCACGGCAGCGGGTCCCCGTGCACGCGCTTGTGCTTCTTCTTGAAGTACTTGAGCGGGTTCTTCGGCTTGGGCGCGTAGTAGTCGTTGG
The DNA here is from genome assembly GCF_054050555.1 of Blastococcus sp. SYSU D00695. Taxonomy (NCBI): domain Bacteria; kingdom Bacillati; phylum Actinomycetota; class Actinomycetes; order Geodermatophilales; family Geodermatophilaceae; genus Blastococcus; species Blastococcus sp. SYSU D00695. Next base: position 68,568 of record NZ_JBJGZP010000014.1, read on the forward strand.
ACGACGTCACGAACACGCCGGGCACGTCGAGCAGCCCGTCCAGCGCCCGCAGCGTCGGGGAGACGGCGTCGGGCCCGGCGAGGTTGTCCCCGGTGTCCACGACCAGGTGCGGGCGCAGCCCGGCCAGCCCGGCCAGCCACTCCTGCTTGGAGCGCTGCCCGGCGGTCATGTGGATGTCGGAGACGTGCAGCACCCGCAGCGGCGCCGAGCCCGGCGCGAGCACCGGGACGTCGAAGCGGCGCAGCGTCCAGCGCGTCCGCTCGTACAGGCCGGCGTAGCACAGGGTGGCCGCTCCGGAGGCGACTGCCGCGGCGGGGACGGCGGTGTACCAGCGCATGACCAGCCAGGGTACGGGCCGCTCCGCGGGGTGGCCGTGTCACGCTGGACGCGTGCCTGCCGAGCCCGGACCCGCCGCTGACCACCTCAAGGACCGCCTGCGCGCCGACCTCACGTCGGCGATGAAGGGCCGCGACGAGCTGCGGACCGCCACGCTGCGGATGGTGCTCGCCGCGGTGAGCGCGGAGGAGGTCGCGGGCAAGGAGGCCCGCGAGCTCTCCGACGACGAGGTGCAGGCCGTGCTGCGCCGCGAGGCCAAGAAGCGCCGGGAGGCGGCCGAGGCCTTCGCCGGTGCCGGCCGGCCGCAGCAGGCCGAGCGGGAGCGGGCCGAGGAGGGCGTGCTCGCCGGCTACCTGCCCGCGCAGCTCGAGGACGCCGACCTCGCGGCCCTGGTCGCCGACGTCGTCACCAGCACCGGCGCGACCGGGATGAAGGACATGGGCCGGGTCATGGGCGCGGCGGCCGCCGCGGTGGCCGGCCGTGCCGAGGGTTCGCGGGTGGCCGCGGAGGTCCGCCGCCAGCTCGGCTGACCGTCTCGTCGTCGTCCGGCGGGGTGAACCCTCACGTCATGGGGGCGGAAGTCCTTCCGGCGGCCGGGCCGGGGTGTCAGGGTGTCCGCCGCCCGTCGCACGACCCCGGAGGGACCTGTTGGAGCTGAACTGCGCGTTCGCCACGAGTGTGGCGACGCCCGATCACATCGCCTGCGCCGAGGAGCTGGGCTACGAGCGGGCCTGGTGCTACGACTCGCCCAGCATCTACGCCGACGTCTGGATGGCTCTCGCGCTCGCCGCGGTGCGGACCTCCCGGATCCGGATCGGGGTGGGCGTCGTGACGCCGCACGTCCGTCACGTCGTCGCCAACGCCACCGCTACGGCGCACCTGGCCACGCTGGCGCCCGGCCGGACCGACCTCGTCGTCGGGTCCGGGTTCACCAGCTCGGCACTGATCGGTCGCCGGTCCTCCCGGTGGGCCGACGTGGAGACCTACGTGCTGGCACTCCGGGCGCTGCTGCGCGGGGAGGCCGTCGAGTGGGACGGCTCGCTGGTGCAGCTGCTGCACTCGGCGTCCTCGGGGGTCACGGTGCCGGTCGAGGTCCCGGTCTGGGTCGCCGCGCACGGGCCGAAGGGCTACGCCGTGGCCGGCCGGGTCGCCGACGGGATGGTCACCAACCCGCTGCACGGTGACCAGCGGGTGCCCTTCGACGGCCCCTGCTCGATCACCTTCCAGGGCACGGTCCTGGACGACGGCGAGTCGCCGGACTCGCCGCGGGTACTGGCCGCCGCCGGTCCCGGCGCGGCCCTCAGCCTGCACATGGGCGAGCACGGGCCGCTGGCCGGGGACCCGCGCCTGACCGGGCACAGCGCCGAGCTGGCGGCCGTCCCTGCCGAGCGCCGGCACCTGGAGACCCACCGCGGTCACCTGATCGAGGCCAACGAGATCGACCGCCGGTACCTCGACGGCGACCTCGTCGTGCGGACGACGGTCACCGGCCGGCGCGACGAGGTGGCCCGCCGCCTCGAGGGCCTGCGCGACGCGGGTGCCACCGCGGTGCTGTACCAGCCGGCCGGCCCCGACATCCCCCGCGAGCTGCGCACCTTCGCCGAGGCCGCGCGCCTCGTGGGCTGAGTCCCCGCGCGCCGGGGGCCTCCCCCGGACCCCCTCCCCGAACCCCCGATCCAGGAGTCCCCATGAACGTCCGTCGTGTCGTCACCGGAAACGTCGAGGGCCGCGCCACCGTCGTGGCCGACGGCCGGCCGCCCCGCACCGACGAGATCACCGCCGTCCCCGGCTTCGTGTCCTCGCTCGTGTGGGCCACCGACCCCGACCGGCCCGCCACCTCCGAGGACCCGACCGCCGCGGTCACCACCTTCGTGCCGCCGCCCGGCGGCACGCGGGTCATCCACCTGACGCTGCCGCCGGACTCCGTCTACGGCTCTCCGGCCTTCGACCCGGCTGCGGCCGCCCAGCAGCAGCTGGCTGCCTCGCCGGGGCTGGCGGAGCTGTTCGAGCCCGACGCGCCCGGCTTCCACACCACGCCGACCGTCGACTACGGGGTCGTGCTCTCCGGGCGGGTCGCGCTGGAGCTCGACGACGGCGCCCTGACCGAGCTGGCCCCGGGCGACGTCGTGGTGCAGAACGGAACCCGGCACGCGTGGCGCAACCCCGGCGACGAGCCGGCCCACATGCTGTTCGTCCTCACCGGCCCCGTGGAGCGGTGACCCCGCGCGCCGGCCGGCCGGTCGCGCCGCCCACCCCGGCGGACGCCGACGCCGGCCTGCTCGCCCGGCTGGCCACCGTGATCGCGGCGCAGCCGGAGGAGGTCGCGCTCTCCGACGGCCGGCGGTCGGTCACCTTCGGCGAGGTCGCCGTCCTGGCCGCCCGCACCGCCCGTGCGGTGGCGCGGCTGGACCTGCGGCGGTGGTCGCCGGGGGTGCCCGACGACCGGGTCGACCCCGTCGCGGTGCTGGCCGCGCACCGGGTGGAGACGGTCGCCGCGGTGGTCGGCGTCATCGCCGCCGGTGCACCGGTCGTCGTCCTGGACCCGGCGCTGCCCGACGCGCGGCTGGCGCGTTACCTCGACCGGTCGGGCGCCCGTGCCGTCGTCCACGACGAGGAGCACGCCGACCGTGCCCGCGCGCTCACCGCGGGGACCGGCGGCGCCACGGCCGTCCCGCTGCCGGTCGGCGACGACGGGGACGTCGCGGCGGACGAGCGGGCGCGGCACGGGCAGCTGGTGCCGGCCGGCTCGGCGGCGCCGGACGTCCACGCCCCGGCCGCGCTCGTCTTCACCTCCGGCACGACCGGTCGGCCCAAGGGCGTCGTCTACGACCACCGCCTGTTCCCGCGGAGCGCGTACAACGTGTCCGTCCGCGACGGCACGTACGGCGCCGACGACGTCCTGGCCTGCGTGCTCCCGCTGGGCTTCTCCGCCGGGCTGGACCACACCCTCGCCGGTCTGCAGGTCGGGGCCCGCCAGCACATGCGCGACCTGCGCCGGGCCGGGACGGCGGACGTCGTCGCGTGGCTGGAGTCCACCGGTGTCACCGTGCTCAACACGACCCCCTCGATGGGCCGGGCGCTGGTGGCGGCCGTGCCGCCGGGGGAGCGGCTGTCCTCGCTGCGGGCGCTGACCCTGACCGGGGAGGCCATGCACCACAGCGACGCCGCGGCGCTGCGCGCGGTGCTCCCGGTGGACTGCGCGCTGAGCAACCGGTGGGGCGCCAGCGAGACCGGCCTGGCCACGGTCAACCCCCTCCACCCGCCCGCCGGGACCGGCGCCGCCACCGGCCAGCTCCCCGTCGGGTGGCCGGTCACCGGGGTCGAGCTGACCGTCGTGCCCGCCGAGGACGCGCCGGCCGCGGCGGAGGGGACGGGCACGGTCGCCGTGACCTCGGCCTACATCGCTCGGCGGTACTGGCGCGACCCGGAGAAGACGGCGGCGGCGTTCACCGAGCTCCCGGACGGGCGTCGGCGGTTCCTGAGCGCCGACGTCGGCCGCCTGGACGAGACCGGCTGCTTCCTGCTGCTGGGCCGCCGTGACCACAGCGTGAAGATCCGCGGGTACCTCGTCGAGCCGGGGGAGATCGAGGCGGCGCTGTACGCGCTGCCCGACATCCGGGAGTCCGTCGTCGTCGGGGACGAGTCGGGCGCGCGGACCCGGCTGGTCGCCTACGTGGTCTCGACCGCCGAGCGCCCGGCGGCCGCCACGGTGCGGGCGCAGCTGCGCGAGGTGCTGCCGGCCTGGATGGTCCCCGAGACGGTGGTCTTCCTCGACGCGCTGCCGCGCACCGAACGGGGCAAGGTCGACCGCGCCGCCCTCCCGCCGGCCCCGGTCCTGGTTCCCGGCGGGACCCCGCCGCGGACGGACTGGGAGGTGGTGGTCGCCGACCTCTGGGCGCGCGCCCTGCAGCTGCCGGAGGTGGGCGTCCACGACGACTTCTTCGAGCTCGGCGGGGACTCGTTGACCGCCGAGGAGCTGATGGCCATGGTCGTCGACGAGCTGGGCGTCGAGGAGCGTGCCGTCGACTCGCAGGCGCTGCTCGCCGCGGCGACCGTGGCCGAGTTCGCCGAGCGGCTGCGCCGTCCGCCTGCGCGGCGGCACCCGACCCTCGTGCGGGTCCGGGCCGGCGGCGGGGCGCCGCCGGTGTTCTGCTTCGCCGGAGGCGGGGGGCTCGGGCTGGCCTTCCTGCCCCTGGCGCGGCACCTGGACCCGGCGGTGCCCGTGTGGGGCCTCCAGGCGCGCGGGCTGGAGCACCGGGCGGTGCCGGACTGGTCGGTGCGGGCCTCCGCCCGCCGCTCGGTGCGGGCGCTGCGCACCGTCCAGCCGGTAGGTCCCTACACGCTCGTGGGGCACTCCTTCGGCGCCGTCCTGGCCCTGGAGGCCGCCCGCCAGCTCACGGCGGCCGGGGAGACGGTCTCCGCGCTGGTCCTCGTCGACGCCCTGCCGCCGGGCAGCCGGGAGGAGCTCCCCCCGCGCTCGGTGGTCGCGCGGCTGCGCGGACTGGCGGGCCTGGCGGCGACCGGTGTGGTGTCCCGGCGAGCGCGCCAGTACGGCCGGTTCCACCGCCAGGCGCAGGTGCTGACCGCGCGCTACCGCCCCGACCCCTGGCCGGGACGGGCGCTCGTGCTCGTGGCCGACGGCCCGGAGCAGGTGAGCCGGGCGGACTGGGGGCGGTTCCTCAGCGGGGAGTGGGAGGTGCGCACCGTGCCCGGTGACCACCACTCCGTGCTGCGCGACCCGCACGTCTCGTCCCTGGCGGCCGTGGTGACCGAGGTGCTGGCCGACCGCGCGATCGCCCACGGCTGACAGCCGGTGCGCCCGTCACCGGCCGGGTCACCCGGCCGGTGAGCGGCGCCCACCCGGTCAGGCCGGGGGCTGGCCGCCGCCGTTGTCGGGGTTGCCGTTCCCGGGCCCCGGGTTGCCTCCGGGCGCGGGGTCGCCTCCCGGCGCGGGGTCGCCTCCGGGCGCGGGGGGCGTGCCCGCGGGAGGCCCGGCCGGCGGCGGGGTGGTGCTGGGCGCGTCCTGCCGCGGCGCCGGGGTGTTGGTCGGCCGCGGGGGAGCGGGGGCGACGTAGCCCTGCCCGCGGGTGCCCGCCGCGACGGCCGGGTCCGGCGGCGGGAACGCCGCGTTCGGCTGGCCGGCCAGCACGGGGGTCATCGCCGCGGAGAAGATCTGCGCCGGCAGGCCACCGCCGTGCCCGCCGACGTCGGTCTGCTCCTTCGGGTTGTAGTACATGACGCTGACCGCGTACTGCGGGGTGATGCCGACGAACGTCGCGGAGTTGTTGTTCTGGATGGTCCCGGTCTTGCCCGCGATGTCGTGGCCGGGGACCCGGGCGCGGCGGCCGGTGCCGTCGTCGACGACGTTCAGCATCATGTTCGCCAGCGTGTTCGCCACGCCGGGGGAGATCGCGCCGGGGTTGCAGGAGTTACCGGTGACCAGCGGCTGGCCGTCGTCGCCGGTCAGGGGCTGGCCGGCGCGGTCGAGGACCTGGGCGACCGGCGTCGGGTCGCACTGGGTGCCGCCGGCGGCGATCGTCGAGTAGGCGCTGGCGATGTCGAGCGGGCTCGTCGCGACCGGCCCCAGCGTGAACGACCCGAGCTCGTTCTCGGCGACGTACCGGCCGAAGTCGTCGCACTCGTTCTGGCACTCGGCGAGGTTCTGCGGGTGGTCGAAGTGCATGCCCATCGCCTGGGCGGTCTCGACGGGGCCCTGCACGCTGCCGAGCGCGTCCTCCAGCGCCACGAAGTAGGTGTTGGAGGACGCCGTCAGCCCGGTGGTCATGTTGTACGTGGCGGCGTAGCCGGCGTTGTCGTTGCGGACGACGTACGGGGCGCCCCGGGTGCCGCCGTTCTTCTTGTAGACCCGCGACGTGTACGGCTGCGGCGCGTTGATCGTGTAGGTGGCCCCGTAGCCGGCCGACAGGGCGGCGGCGGCGGTGAACACCTTGTAGGTCGAGCCCGCACCCGCGCCGGCCGTCACGTTGAGGACGACGGACTCGCAGTCGGGGTCGCTGCAGCCGTAGCGCCGGTTGGTGGCCATCGCCAGCACGTGCCCGGTCCCGGGCTCGACGGCGGTGAGGATGCCGGCGAAGGGGTCGCCCATCGGCACGTTCTGCAGGACCGCCTGGTCGCTGGAGGCCTGCAGGTCCGGGCGCAGCGTCGTCTGGATGGTCAGCCCGCCGTTCTCCAGCGTGTCCTGGCTGATCCCCAGCGTGTTCGTCAGGTAGTCGAGCAGGTAGGCGCAGAAGAAGCCGCCGATCGAGGCGGAGATGCACCCGTTGGGCGGGTTCTGCCCCTGGACGACGGTGACCGGCGTGCCGGCGATCTCGTCGTGCTGCGCCTGGTCGATGTGCTCCAGCGCGAGCATGCGGTCGAGCACCTGGTCGCGGCGCACCTGCGCGTTCTGCGGGTTGTTGATCGGGTCGTCGTTGGTCGGGCTCTGCACCAGCCCGGCCAGCATCGCCGCCTGCGGGAGCGTCAGGTCGACGGCGTTCACGCTGAAGTACTTCTGCGCGGCGGCCTGGACGCCGTAGGCGCCGTTGCCGAAGTACACGATGTTCAGGTAGCGGGTGAGGATCTCGTCCTTGGAGTAGGTCTCCTCCAGGGCGAGCGCCAGGCGGGCCTCGCGCAGCTTGCGCGAGACCCCGGCGGTGCCGTCCTGCTCGATGGCCGCGGTGCGCTCCTCGGCGCTGCTCGCGGTCTCCAGCAGGGTCTGCTTGACCAGCTGCTGGGTGATCGTCGAGCCGCCCTCGCGGACCCGGCCCGCGGCCAGGTTGGTCACCAGCGCGCGCAGCGTGCCCTGCACGTCGAGCCCGTTGTGCTCGTAGAAGCGCGAGTCCTCGATGTCGACCAGCGCCTGCTTCATCACGTCGGCGATCTGGTCGCTGGTGACGACGGTGCGGTTGTGCTCGTAGAGCTCGGTGATCAGCTGACCGTCGGCGGCCAGCACGCGGCTGTTGCCGGCGGGCGTGGCGTCGGTCAGCTCGACCGGCAGGGCGTCGAGCAGGGACGCGGAGTTGCGGGCCGCCAGGCCGGTGCCGCCCACGAAGGGCAGCATCATGCCGGCGGTCAGGGCGCCGGCCAGGACGATGGCGCCCGCGAGCTTCGCCAGCACGACGGCACGCTTGGGGGCAGCTGTAGTCGACATCGCCGACGAATGTACGGTGCCGCGCCCCCGCGACGCCCGGATCAGGCGCGGCGCGCGGGCAGCACCCGTGTGCGGGGCACGCCGGTCGGCGTGTCGCCGTCCGGGCCGGTCAGCTCGGCGGCCATCACCCGCAGCCCGTCGAGGTCGTGGACGTCCCCGGCGGCGGCCGGGACCGCCCGGACCGCGACCTCCGGGTGGGCGCTGGTGAAGCGGTCGGCCAGCCGCTGCTCGCGGGCGGCCAGCTGCATCCGCTCGGCGTGCACCCGCAGCGCCCCGGCGGCCAGCTCCGCCCCGTCACCGCCGGCCTCGGCGACCTCCTCGGCCGCCGCCTCCGCGCGGGTGGCGCTCAGGGCGGTGCTCGCCGGCGGGTGGGTGCGGTTCAGCACGAGGCCCGCCAGGGGCATGCTCTCGGCCGACAGCCGGTCGACGAAGTAGGAGGCCTCGCGCAGGGCGTCGGGCTCGGGCGTGGCCACCACGACGAAGTACGTGCCCGGCCGGCGCAGCAGCTCGTACGTGGCGGTCGCGCGCTCGCGGAAGCCGCCGAACATCGTGTCCAGCGCGGCCACGAACGCGGAGATGTCGCGCAGCAGCTGACCGCCGAGGATCTTGCTGATGATCCGGCTGAACACCATGAAGCCCGCCCCGACCAGCCGCATCCCGGCCCGCCCACCGGCCCGCGCGGGGGCGGTCAGCAGCCGGATCATCGTGCCGTCGAGGAAGCGGCCCATCCGGTTGGGCGCGTCGAGGAAGTCCAGCGCGGACCGCGACGGCGGGGTGTCGACGACGATCAGGTCCCACTTCTCCGAGGCCCGCAGCTGCCCCAGCTTCTCCATCGCCATGTACTCCTGCGTGCCCGCGAAGGACGACGACAGCGACTGGTAGAAGGGGTTGGCCAGGATCTGCTCGGCCCGCTCGGGCGTCGAGTGCGCGGCGACGACGTCGTCGAACGTCCGCTTCATGTCCAGCATCATCGCGGAGAGCTCGCCCGCGGCCCCGGGGACGTCGACCCGCCGGGGCTCGTTGTCCAGCTCCTCCAGGCCCAGGGACTGCGCCAGCCGCCGGGCCGGGTCGATGGTGAGGACGACGACGGTGCGCCCCGCCTCCGCCGCGGCCAGCGCCAGGGCCGCCGACGTCGTCGTCTTCCCGACCCCGCCGGCCCCGCAGCACACCAGGATGCGGGTGGCGTCGTCGGCGATCAGCGCGGCGAGCTCCAGCGGCAGGGCCGCGCGCGCGCCCGCCTGCCGGGGTGGAGCGCTCACGCCGCCACCTCCGCCGCGGCCAGGTGCTCCTCGAGCCGCCCGGCGAGCTCGTACAGGCAGGACAGGTCCATCGGCCCGGTCAGCAGCGGCAGCTCCACCGTCGGCCGGCCCAGCGTCTCCACCTCGCCGCGCAGCGCGTCCTGCGCGGCCCACCGGCGGGCGTGCTCGACCGCCTCCCGGGCGAGGGCGTCGGCCAGCGCCGGCCCGTCGGGCAGGTGGGCGGCGGCCAGGGCCGGCGCCAGGTCGCCACCGGTCAGGCGGCCGGCGGCGGCGTCGGCCAGGCCGGCCCTCGGCAGCACCGGCTCGGTCGCCATGTTCACGATCACCGAGCCGACCGGCAGCCCGGCGGCGGTGAGGTCCGCGATCGCGTCGGCGGTCTCCTGCACCGGCATGTCCTCCAGCAGCGTCACCAGGTGCACCGCCGTCTGCGGGGACTTCAGCACCGCCATCACGCCGTCGCTCTGCGTCTTGATCGGCCCGGACCGCGCGAGGCCGGCCATCTCGCCGGTGACGCCGAGGAAGCGGGTGATCCGGCCGGTGGGCGGGGCGTCGACGACGACGGCGTCGTACACCCGGTGCCCGTCGCGGCGGCGGGTCACGGCCTCCTTGATCTTCCCGGTGAGCAGCACGTCGCGCAGGCCCGGCGCGATCGTCGTCGCGAAGTCGATCGCGCCCATCTTCCGCAGTGCCCGGCCCGCGCGACGGAGGTTGTAGAACATCTCGAGGTACTCGAGGAGGGCCTCCTCGACGTCGATCGCGAGCGCCTTGACCTCACCGCCGCCGCGCGCCACCGCGACCCGGCGCTCCTCGTAGGGCAGCGGCGGGGTGTCGAACAGCTGCGCGATCCCCTGCCGGCCCTCGGTCTCGACGAGCAGCACGTGCCGGCCGTCGGCGGCCAGGGCCAGGGCGAGGGCGGCGGCCACGGTCGTCTTGCCGGTCCCGCCCTTGCCGGACACCACGTGGCAGCGCACGGGGAAGGGATCGGTGGTCACCGGACCAGCGTAGGAGCGGACGGGGAGCGCTGCTCCCCGCGCCTCGGCGGCCGGGCGCTGCGCTAGCGTCGGCTCCCATGAGCGAACCGGCCCGCCAGCGGTGGGAGTACGCCACCATCCCCCTGCTGATCCACAACACCAAGGCGATCCTGGACTCGTGGGGGGTCGACGGCTGGGAGCTGGTCACCGTGCTGCCCGGGCCGGGCGGCGCCGAGCAGCTGGTCGCCTACCTCAAGCGCCCGGCGAGCTGAGCGCGCCGTGACCGCACCCCCGGCCCGGAGCTGGACCGCGCGGCTGACCGAGCTCGGCATCCGGCTGCCCCCGGTGGCCGCACCCGTCGCGTCCTACGTGCCGGCGGTCCGCTGCGGGCAGCTCGTCTTCACCTCCGGCCAGCTGCCGTTCGTCGAGGGGGGCCTGCGGCGTACCGGCAAGGTGGGCGGCTCCGTCGACGTCGAGGACGCCGCCCACGACGCCAAGGTGTGCGCCCTCAACGCGCTGGCCGCCGTCGACGACCTGGTCGGGCTCGACTCGGTGGTGCGCGTCGTCCGCGTGGTCGGCTACGTGGCCAGCGCCGAGGGCTTCACCGGCCAGCCGCGGGTCGTCAACGGCGCCAGCGAGCTGCTGGGGAAGGTCTTCGGCGAGGCGGGGCAGCACGCCCGCAGCGCCGTCGGCGTCGCCGAGCTCCCCCTGGGGGCGCCCGTCGAGGTCGAGCTCACCGTCGAGATCCGGTGACCGGCGCCGCGACGCCGCGCCAGGCCGCGACGGTCCTGCTGGTGCGCGACGGGAGCGCCGGCCTGGAGGTGTACCTGCTGCGGCGCACGCGGGGGATGCCCTTCGCCGGCGGGATGACCGCCTACCCCGGTGGCGGCGTCGACCCCCGGGACGGCGACGTCGACGTGGGCTGGGCCGGTCCGCCGCCGGCGGCGTGGGGCACCGCCCTGGGGTGCGACGAGCGCCTGGCCCGCGAGCTGGTCTGCGCCGCGGTGCGGGAGACGTTCGAGGAGGCCGGCGTCCTGCTCGCGGGGACCGCCGACGCCGTGGTGCCGGACGTGTCCGGCGACGACTGGGAGGACCAGCGGCAGGCGCTGCTGCGCCACGACCTGTCGCTGGCCGAGCTGCTCGCCTCGCGCGGGCTGGTGCTGCGGTCGGACCTGCTGCGGCCCTACGCCCACTGGGTCACCCCACCGGGCGAGCCGCGGCGCTACGACACCAAGTTCTTCGTCGCCGCGCTGCCGACGGGGCAGGAGGCCCGGCACGTCTCGGGCGAGGCCGACGAGGCGACGTGGATGACCCCGCCGGCGGCGCTGCACGAGGCGGCGACCGGGCTGCGGCCGATGCTCCCGCCCACGCAGCACACGCTGACCCAGCTGGAGCGCTACCCCGACGTCGCCGCCGTGCTGGCCGGTGCCCCGCCGGAGCCGCTGCACTCGATCATGCCGCACATGGAGCGGACGCCCGAGGGCATGTGGGCCGTCCTGCCCGACGGCACCCGCATCCGGCTGGTGGTGCCGCTCCCCTCGTGACGCTCCGCGTCACACCGCGGCCAGGTGCCGTCCCCGGGCTGCGCCGAGCCGCACGCGGCGTCCCGATCGGGGACCCTCCGGGGCCCCGCGATCGTCCGCCGAGCCGCGGCGGGGCGTCGTGGACGCGCGAGAGGCCGGGCACCCCACGGGTGCCCGGCCTCTCGTCTCGCGGCCCTAGCGGGCGCGGCGGCGCAGCCGGTCCTCGTCGAGGACGACGACGGACTTGCCCTGCAGCTGGATCCAGCCGCGGTGCACGAAGTCGGCCAGCGCCTTGTTGACCGTCTCGCGGGAGGCGCCGACCAGCTGGGCCAGCTCCTCCTGCGTGAGGTCGTGCTTGACGCGCAGGCCGTCGGTCTCCCGGCTGCCGAAGCGGTCGGCCATCTGCAGCAGCGCCTTGGCCACGCGGCCGGGGACGTCGGTGAAGATCAGGTCGGCGACCGAGTCGTTGGTGCGGCGCAGGCGACGGGCCAGGACCTGGAGCAGCTTCTCGCCGATCTCCGGGTGGCTGTCGATCCACGGCCGGAGCACCGACTGCGGCATGCGGGCCAGCTTGACGTCGGTCACCGCGGTCGCGGTCGCCGTCCGGGGCCCGGGGTCGAACACCGACAGCTCGCCGAACTGGTCGGACGGGCCCATCACGGCCAGCACGTTCTCGCGGCCGTCGGGGGAGCGCTTCGACAGCTTGATCTTCCCCGAGACGACGATGTAGAGGCTGTCGCCCGGCTCGCCCTCGTTGAACACGACCCGGCCGCGCGGCAGGGTGATCGTCTCCAGGCGGCTGATGACCGGCGTCACGGCCTCCTCCGACAGGCCCTGGAAGAGCCCGGACTGGGCCAGCACCTCGTCCACTACAAGTCCTCTCGACCGATCTCTCGGCACACACCGCGTTCCGCACCGGCACCGGCCGCGCGGGCAGTGGTCACCGATCTCGCAGCGAGTCTAGTGGTGCTGTGCGACCGGTCACCCGATCGGTGCCAGGGGCAGCACCCCCGACGGGTGAGCCGGGAGGGCTCAGACGAGCGGCGGTGTGGCGCGCTTCACCCGGCGACGGCGCCAGCGGCCCATGGCCCGGCGGACCCCCGAGTTGGTCAGCGTCTCGAGCTCACCGACCGAGGCGGTGTCGACGAAGTCGGCGACCTCCCGCCGGCCGGCGGGCCGGCGCAGCGGCTCCTCCACACGCTCCATGACCAGCAGGAAGGCGATCAGCAGCGGCGGGAACAGGATGACGACGAGGGCGACCACCGGTTCCTCCTCCTCCGGTCGACGGGGACCACTGCGCGGGCGTCGCGCGTCCCCGGTTACCCCTGGTTCGGGCCTCCATGCCCGGGGCGTGCCGCCGGCGATGCTCTCACGTCCGGGTCGTCGGTGCCGCCGCCTACCCTCGATCGCGTGTCCTCGCCGGCCTACGCACGTCCCGTCCCGCCCCGACCAGCGCCGGCCCGTCGGGCGGCGGCCCGCGGCGGCGAGCCGTTCGACCCGGAGGAGACACCGCTGGCGCGCACCCGCCGGGAGCGTCGGATGGCCCGCGAGCTCGCGGTGATCCACCCCGACGCGCACTGCGAGCTCGACTTCACCGACGCCTTCGAGCTGCTGGTCGCCACCGTCCTCTCCGCGCAGACCACGGACAAGACCGTCAACAAGGTCACCCCGCGGCTGTTCGCGCGCTACCCCGACGCGGTCGCGCTGGCCGGCGCGGACCGGGCCGAGCTGGAGGAGATCCTGAAGCCGACCGGCTTCTTCCGGGCCAAGGCCAACTCGGCGCTGGGCCTGGCGCAGGCCCTGGTCGAGCGGTTCGACGGGGAGGTCCCCGGCCGGATGGCCGACCTGGTGACGCTGCCCGGCGTGGGCCGCAAGACGGCGAACGTCGTCCTCGGCAACGCCTTCGGCGTGCCCGGGCTGACCGTCGACACGCACTTCGGCCGGCTGGTCCGGCGCTTCGGCTGGACGGCGGAGGAGGACCCGGTCAAGGTCGAGACCGAGATCGCCGAGCTCGTCCCCAAGCGCGAGTGGACGATGTTCAGCCACCGCGTGATCTTCCACGGGCGGCGGGTCTGCCACGCCAAGAAGGCCGCGTGCGGCGCCTGCGGCCTGGCCCGCTGGTGCCCGTCCTACGGCATCGGTCCCACCGACCCGGAGGTCGCCGTGACGCTCGTCAAGACACCCGCCGCCTCGGACACCGAGTGAGGCGGGCCCTCGCCGCGGTCACCCTGGCGGCCGCCGTCCTGACCGGGTGCACCTCCGGCGGCGACTCCGCCCCCGAGCCGTCGGCGTTCGAGGACACGGTCCTCGGCGCCTGCGCCGACCAGCCCGACCGGCCAGCGGCCGGCGACGAGACGATGCCCGACCTGCGGCTGGACTGCCCCGGCGGCGGCACTCTCGATCTCGGCCGGGCGCCGGGGGCCCCGACCGTGGTGAACCTGTGGGCGAGCTGGTGCACCCCCTGCCGGGAGGAGCTCCCGCTGGTGCAGGGGCTGGCCGACCGCGCCGGCACCGCACTGAACGTGGTGGGTGTCATCAGCAGGGACGGCGCCCCGCAGGCGGAGTCCTTCGCCGAGGACGCCGGTGCCACCTTCCCGTCCGCCTTCGACGGTGACGGCGAGCTCATGGCCCAGCTGGGCGCCTCCGCGCTGCCCTACACCTACTTCCTCGACGCCGACGGCGGCATCGCCTTCGTGAAGGTCGGGCCCGTCGACTCCGTGGACGAGTTCGCCGCCCTGGTCGCCGAGCACCTCGGGGTGCGGGTGTGACCACCGCGGACCTGCCGGAGTTCCTGCAGCGCCTGCTCGCCCGCGCCGACGAGCTCCCGCTGCGCCACCGCCGCGACCAGCGCACGGCCACCGCCCGCCGCTCCGCCGTCCTCGTGCTGTTCGGGGAGGGCCCGCACGGGCCCGACGTGCTCCTCATCGAGAAGTCCGCGCACCTGCGCACGCACGCCGGCCAGCCGGCCTTCCCCGGCGGCGGTGCCGACCCCGGCGACGACTACCCCGTCGGCACCGCCCTGCGGGAGGCGCAGGAGGAGGCCGGCGTGGACCCGGCCGGGGTGCGGGTGCTGGGCACCCTGCCGGAGCTGTTCCTCGGCCCGTCGGACAACCTCGTCGTCCCGGTCGTGGCGTGGTGGGAGGAGCCCTCGGAGGTGCTCGTCGGGGACCCGCAGGAGGTGGCCCGCGTGGCGCGGGTGCCGCTGGCCGACCTCGTCGACCCGGCCAACCGCTACCGGCTCAGCCACCCCGCCGGCTACATCGGCCCGGCCTTCGCCGTCGCCGACATGGAGGTGTGGGGCTTCACCGCGGGCGTGCTGGACGCCGTCCTCGAGGCGGCCGGGCTGGCGCGGCCGTGGGACGTGCGCGACGTGCGCCCCATCGACCTGGAGCGGACCCGGCCCGGCCGGGTGCCCGGCTCGGTCGACGCCGGCGGCACGGAGGACGCCGCCGCGCCGACGGTCGCCGAACAGGCGCCGGGCGCAGCTGCGGCGCGTACGGTTCGCGGGCGATGAGCGGCAGCGACACCACCGTCCCCCTCCCCGGCCGCGCGGCCCGGCCCCGCGTGCGGACCGCCGCGATCGCCCTCGGGGTGGTCCTGTCCCTGGCCGCCTGCGGCGGGGGCGACGGCGGGAGCGACGGGGACGGCGGGAGCGGGTCGTCCTCGGCCGCCGGTCCCGCCCTCGGGACGGTGACGACGGCGCCCGACGGCGTCCAGGAGGTCACCATCGAGACCCCCGAGGACTTCGTGTTCGAGCCCGACGGCTTCACGGTCGCGCCGGGCCGGGTCCGGGTCACCGTGCGCAACTCCGCCGCGCAGATGGTGCACAACTTCCGCTTCACGCCCGGCACGGGTCCGGCCACGATCGACGCCGGCATCGACCTGCTGCAGCCGGGGGAGGAGGAGACCGTCGAGTTCGAGGTCTCGACCCCCGGTGACTACCCCTTCGAGTGCAGCTTCCACGTGCAGCTGGGGCAGGTCGGCACGATGACGGTCGCGGGGTGACCTGAGGCCGTGTCCCTCGTCGACGTCGTCGTCATCGTCCTGGCGCTGGCCTTCGCCTTCTCCGGGTTCCGGCAGGGCCTGCTGGTGTCGGCGGCGTCGTTCCTGGGGTTCTTCGGTGGCGCGGTCGTGGGCGCGCAGCTGTCCGGCGCGGTCGCCGACAGCGTCGACGCCTCACCGGTGGCGCGGGTGTTCGCCGCGCTGGTCGTCGTCCTCGCGGGTGCCCTGCTCGGGCAGCTGCTCGCCGGCGCGATCGGCCGGGCGGTCCGCAGCCGGGTCACCTGGGAGCCGGCCAAGGTCGTGGACTCGGTGGCCGGCGCGGCGCTGTCGGCGGTCGCGGTGCTGCTCGTGGCCTGGATGGTCGCCACCCCGCTGGCCACCGCGCCGTTCCCGGAGGTGGCCAGCCAGGTCCGCCAGTCGGCGCTCGTGCGGGCGGTGGACGCCAGCGTCCCCGACGGCGTCCGCGCGGTGTACGACCAGCTGCGCGAGGCGATCGAGCGGCGCGGCCTGCCCGACGTCCTGGACCCGCTCACCCCGACCGAGGTGCGCGAGGTGCCCGCGCCGGACCCGGCGCTGCGCGACAGCCCGGTGGTCGCCGGCGTGCAGGGGTCGGTCGTGCAGATCCGCGGGGTCGCCGCCTCCTGCTCCCGCCAGATCGACGGCTCCGGGTTCGTCTACGCCCCCGGCCGGGTGATGACGAACGCGCACGTGCTCGCGGGCGTCAGCGGGCCGGTGGTCACCGCCGAGGGCGAGGAGTACGAGGCGACGCCGGTCTACGTCGACCCGGAGATCGACGTCGCCGTCCTCGACGTGCCGGGGCTGCCACAGGTGCCGCTGACCTTCGCGGCCGAGCCCGTCGACGTCGGCGCCGACGCGATCATCATGGGCTACCCGGGCGGTGGCGGGCTGTTCGTCGGGCCGGCGCGGGTGCGCGACCGCGGCGAGATCAGCGGCCCCGACTTCCGCGACCAGCAGACCGTCCAGCGCGACGTCTACGCGCTCTACGGCGAGGTCCGGGCGGGCAACTCCGGCGGCCCGCTGTTCGACAGCCAGGGGCACGTGCTCGGCGTGGTCTTCGCCTCGGCCATCACCGACCCGACCACCGGCTACGCGCTCACCACCGAGCAGGTCGCGGCCGCCGCCCAGGCCGGGCGCACCGCGACCGCCGCCGTCGACACCGGCCCCTGCGAATGAAGGACCACCCTTCCCCCCACGCCTCGCGAGCTCGGCGCGGGCCCCTGAAGGGTGGCCGTTCCAGCGCGCAGGTCTAGCTCTTCGTCCACTCGACGATCGCGGCGGTCACCTCGGCAGGGAGCTCCTCCTGCGGGAAGTGGCCGATGCCGGGCAGCGACCGCAGCTCGTAGGCGCCGGCCACGTAGCGGCCCGAGCCGGCCGCGGTGGCCGGCAGCACGCAGGTGTCGGCGTCGCCGTGCAGCTGCAGCGTCGGGGCCGTGATCGGCGCCGACATCCGCCGCGCGTAGCGCAGCCCGTCGGGGCGCAGCTGCGAGCGGCCGGCCCAGCGGAGGTACTCCATCGACCCGTACGCGGCCTGCGGGATGCGCGCGGCCGACCGGTACCGGTCCACGGCCTCGGCGAAGTCGGCGGTCTGCGTCCACGCCGGCCCCGACCAGGAGCGCATCAGGTGCGCGACCGGGTCGTCGTCGGTCCGGGTGAGCCGCCGCTCGGGCAGCCGCGGCAGCTGCGCGCCGAGGAAGTAGCGGAAGGCCCGCCGCTGCGCCGCGTCCGCCATGCCGGCCCGCAGCCGGCGCGGGTGGGCCATGGACAGGACGACGAGCCGCCGCACGCTGCGCGGGTGCAGCGCCGCGACGGTCCAGGCCACGAGGGCCCCCCAGTCGTGGCCGACCAGCACGGCGTCGCGCTCGCCGAGGGCGCGGACCAGCGCGGCGACGTCCGCGGCCGCCGTGGGCAGGTCGTAGCCGCGCGGGGGCTTGTCGCTGGCGCCGTAGCCGCGCAGGTCCGGGGCGACGGCGTGCAGCCCGGCGTCGGCCAGGGCCGGCAGCTGGGCGCGCCAGGCCCACCAGAACTGCGGGAAACCGTGCAGCAGCACCACCAGCGGGCCCGAGCCCGCCTCGGCCACGTGCAGCCGCACGCCGTTGGCCGACAGGTCCCGGTGCGACCACGGCCCCGGCAGCAGCACGCTGGTGGCGTCGGGCGGCTCCTCGGCGGGAGTCGTCACCGGGGCGCCGGGGCTCAGACCAGGTAGCTGTCGGGACCGCGCTTGGTCACCTGGCCGCCCGGAGCGACGACCGGCAGGTCGCGGCGGCGCTGGCCGGGGGCCTCGCGGTGCATGACGTCGGGCAGCTCGCGCAGCGACTCCAGCGTGCGCTCGGGCTTGTCGATCCGCTTGACGAAGCGGCGGCCGACGACCGCGGTGACGCCGGCGAAGACGACGAGGATCCCGAACACGACCAGGAACGCCGCCCACCGCCACAGCCAGACGTCGAGCAGCTCGGCGAGGAAGAAGAAGAAGTAGATGCCGGCGAACACCAGCAGGACCGCGGCGGCGCCGAACGCCGCCCCGCCGATGGCGGCCTTCTTCGCCGACTTCCCGATCTCGGACTTGGCCAGCTCGATCTCGCTGCGGACCAGCGTCGAGACGTCGGCCATCGCGCTCTGCACGAGCGTGCCGATCGAGGGCTCCTCGGCGCCGGTGGGCCGTGCCCCGGGGTGGGGCGTGGATGCGCTGTGGGCCACGAGTGGCTCCTCCTCGGTCGGGCGGCGGCCCTCGGCCGCCGCGTTCTCTCCCGGTGATCGTGCCGGATGCCCGTCGCGCGCGCGTCCCGGTGTCCCCCCACGGGGGTGCGAGGCAGGGGAGGCGATCCCCCCGTCCCGGGCTCCAGGACCGGGGGGATCGCCTCCCATGCCTCGAGGAGGGCGGTCCTGCCTCAGTCCTCGGAGGCCGAGGACGCGGGCAGGTTCTCCTTGATCAGGTTCATCACCGAGGAGTCGGTCAGCGTGGTGACGTCGCCCAGCTCCCGGTTCTCGGCCACGTCGCGCAGCAGGCGACGCATGATCTTGCCCGACCGGGTCTTGGGCAGCTCCTGCACCACCATGATCTGCCGCGGCTTGGCGATCGGGCCGATGTCGCGCCCGACGTGGTTGCGCAGCGTCTGCACCAGCTCGTCGCCGGAGTCGGTGCCGCTCTCGCGGAGGATGACGAACGCGACGATGCCCTGGCCCGTGGTCGGGTCGCTGGCGCCCACGACCGCCGCCTCGGCGACCGCGGGGTGCCCGACCAGCGAGGACTCGACCTCGGTGGTGGAGATGCGGTGGCCCGACACGTTCATGACGTCGTCCACCCGGCCGAGCAGCCAGATGTCGCCGTCGGCGTCCTTCTTCGCGCCGTCCCCGGCGAAGTAGACCTCCTTGCCGAACCGCGACCAGTAGGTGTCGACGTACCGGTCGTCGTCGCCCCAGATGGTGCGCAGCATCGACGGCCACGGGGCGGTGAGCACCAACAGGCCGGTGGAGTCGTCGCCGAGCTCGTTGCCCTCGTCGTCGACGACCTTCGCGCTGATCCCGGGGAACGGCGTCTGCGCCGAGCCGGGCTTGAGGTCGGTGACGCCCGGCAGCGGCGTGATCATGTGCGCGCCGGTCTCGGTCTGCCACCAGGTGTCCACGATCGGGCAGCGGCCGCCGCCGATGTGCTCGTGGTACCAGAGCCACGCCTCGGGGTTGATCGGCTCGCCGACCGACCCGAGCACCCGCAGCGAGGTGAGGTCGAAGCCGGCGGGGATGTCCTCGCCCCACTTCATGAAGGTCCGGATCACCGTCGGCGCCGTGTAGAGGATCGTGACCCGGTACTTCTCGATGAGCTCGAACCAGCGGCCGCGGTGCGGCGTCTCCGGCGTCCCCTCGTACATGACGCTGGTGGCCCGGTTGGCCAGCGGGCCGTAGACGATGTAGCTGTGGCCGGTCACCCAGCCGACGTCGGCCGCCGTCCAGTAGACGTCGCTGTCGGCCTTCAGGTCGAACGTCGCCCAGTGCGTGTAGGCGACCTGGGTGAGGTAGCCGCCGGAGGTGTGCAGGATCCCCTTGGGCTTCGCCGTCGTGCCCGAGGTGTACATGATGTAGAGCGGGTGCTCGGCGTCGAAGGCCTCGGGCGTGTGCTGGTCGGACTGCCGGTCGACGACGTCGTGCCACCACAGGTCGCGGCCCTCGGCCCACTCGACGTCCTGCTCGGTGCGGCGGACGACGAGCACGTTGCGCACGGCCGGGCTGCGGCCCACGGCGTCGTCCACGGCGGGCTTGAGCGCGCTGGGGGCGCCGCGGCGGTAGCCGCCGTCGGCGGTGATCACCAGCACCGCGCCGGAGTCGTCGAGGCGGCTGGCCAGCGCGTCGGCGGAGAAGCCGCCGAACACCACCATGTGGACGGCGCCGATGCGGGCGCAGGCGAGCATCGCGATGACCGTCTCGGGGATCATCGGCATGTAGATGGCGACCCGGTCACCCGCGTTCACCCCCAGCTCCACCAGCGCGTTGGCGGCCTTGCAGACCTCGCGGGTGAGCTCGGCGTAGGTGATCGTGCGGGTGTCGCCCGGCTCGCCCTCCCAGTGGTAGGCGACCTGGTCGCCGTGGCCGGCCTCGACGTGGCGGTCCAGGCAGTTGTAGGCGACGTTGAGCTTCCCGCCGACGAACCACTTCGCGAAGGGCGGGTTGCTCCAGTCGAGCACCTCGTCCCACTCCTGCGCCCAGCTCAGCCGCTGCGCCTGGGTGGCCCAGAACGCCAGCCGGTCGCGCTCGGCCTCGGCGTACACGTCCGGCCCCACGTTGGCCTGCGCGGCCAGTGCTGCGGGCACCGGGAACCGGCGGCCCTCCACCTCGGTCGACTCGCTCATCGGTCCCTCCCTCGAAGGACCCCGCTGCCCCCGCGCGCTCGGCACGGGCCTCGGCAGCGAGGCCGACGGACTGCTCCGGGCACACCGTATGGCGCTGCGGCCCCCGCGGCGACGGTGCTGCAACGTGCTGCAGCGGTCCCCGCCAGACTGGGGCGGTGACGGACGGCGGTCAGGCGGCGGTGGCGGCGCGGGTCCCCGGGGCCGGCGCCCTCGGGCTGGTCGCCCCGCCGGTCGGGACGGTCGTCCCCGGGCCGCTGCTCGCCGACGCCGCGTGGACGGCGGAGCGGGTCGACGAGCTGGGGCTGCGGTACCGCGGCGGCGACCGGCGGGTGCTGGCCACGGTGTGGTGGTACTCCCTGTCGGCCGTGCTGGTGACCCCGGCGCTGGCCGGGCTGGTCACCGGCGTCCCGCTGTCGGCCCGGTTGCCGGACCTGGCGGTGACGCTGCTCGCCGGCGGCACCCCCGTGGCCGCGGTGTCGGCCGGGCGGGGCGGGGACGTGGCGGCGGACCTGCGGGAGACGCTCGGCGCGGTCGTCGGCGCGGTCGCGACCGCGGAGGGCCTGCGCCCGGCGCCGCTGTGGGCGGTCGCGACCGACTCGATCGCCAACCGGCTGCTCGCGCTCGGCCGGGCGCGGGGCGACGTGCCGGCGGCGACGGCGCTCGCCGGGCCGCTGGCGGCCGCGGTCGGCCCGCCGCTGCCCGCCCCGCGATACGTCGACGTCGGGCCGCGGGCGGTGCGGTTCACCCGCCGCGCGTCCTGCTGCCTGCTGTACCGGCTGCCGGGCGAGGCGACGTGCACCTCCTGCCCGCGGCGGACGCCGTTCGAGCGGCAGGTGCTGCTGGAGGACACGGCCGAGCGGATCCCCTGAGCGGCCGCCGGCGGCGCGCAGGTGCGGGAGCCTGGGCAGTCTGGGTAGGGGCGGGGAGACCCCGGGAGGCGACATGACCCTGATGCCGGCCGCGTTCATCGGCCACGGCAACCCGATGAACGCCCTGGAGCGCAACCGCTACACCGAGGCCTGGGCGACGTTCGGCCGCTCGGTCCCGCGCCCGCGGGCGGTGCTCGTCGTCTCCGCGCACTGGTACGTGCACGCGACCGCCGTCACCGCGATGCCGCGGCCGCGGACCATCCACGACTTCTTCGGCTTCCCGCCCGCCCTCTTCGACGTCGAGTACCCCGCGCCCGGGGCGCCGGAGCTGGTCGAGCAGGTCGCCGACCTCGTCGAGCCCACCTGGGTCGGCGCGGACCTGGACAGCTGGGGCATCGACCACGGGGCCTGGTCGGTGCTGCGCCACGTGTTCCCCGACGCCGACGTGCCCGTCGTCCAGCTGTCGGTCAACGCGCTCAAGCCGGCCGAGTACCACCTGCAGCTGGGGGCGGCGCTCGCCCCGCTGCGCGAGGACGGCGTGCTGGTGGTCGGCAGCGGCAACGTGGTGCACAACCTCGGCGGCGTCAGCCGCGCCCTGCCCGACGCCGGCTTCGACTGGGCGCAGCGCTTCGACGAGGCCGCGCGCGAGCTGATGACCGGGGACCCGTCGGCGGTCGGGCGGCTGGACGGGCACCGGGACTTCGACCTCGCCGTCCCGACGCCCGACCACTTCCTGCCGCTGCTCTACGTCGCCGGCCTGGCCGGCGCCACGGGGACCGCCGCGGACGTGCTGGTCGACGGCTACGCCTACGGGTCGCTGTCGATGACGTCCTACACGGTGGGGGCCGACGTCCCCGACGCCGCCGGCAGCGGGTTCGCCGCGCCGCTGCCCGACGACCCGCCGCCGGACGGCGCCAACATCTAGGCCCGCCCGGCGCCCAGCCCCACGACCTCGCCCACGACCCACACCGCCGGCGGCCGGATCGCCTCGTCGGCGAGCGTCCGCGCCAGCCCGGCCAGGGTGGTGCGGACGACGCGCTGGCCCGGCGTCGACCCGTCGGCGACGACCGCGACGGGCGTGGCGGGGTCCCGGCCGTGCTCGACGAGCGCGGCGGAGATCCGCGGTGCGGTGTCGACGCCCATGAGGACGACGAGCGTGCCGCGCAGCCGCCCCAGCGCCGCCCAGTCGACCAGCGAGGCGGGGTGGCCCGGCGGCACGTGCCCGGAGACGACGACGAACTCGTGGGTCAGCCCGCGGTGGGTGACCGGGATGCCCGCCAGCGCGGGGACACCGATCGCCGAGGTCACGCCGGGGACGACCTCGACGGGCACGCCCGCGGCGGCGCAGGCCTCGACCTCCTCCATGCCGCGGCCGAAGACGAACGGGTCGCCGCCCTTGAGCCGGACCACCCGCTTGCCGGCCAGCGCCCGGTCGACCAGCAGCTGGTTGATCTGCTCCTGGGCCATGGAGCGGCCGCGGGGCAGCTTGGAGGCGTCGATGACCTCGACGTCGGCGGGCAGCGAGGCCAGCAGCGACTGCGGCGCGAGGTGGTCGGCGACCACGACGTCGGCCTGCGCGACCGCGTGCTGGCCGCGGACCGTGATCAGCTCCGGGTCGCCGGGGCCGCCGCCGACCAGCACCACGGTGCCGGCGGGCCGGCCGTCGCGGGTGCGGCCGGCGGTGTCGCGGATGCTGCCGTCGGCCAGCCCGGCGAGCACCTGGTCGCGGACGCCGACGGCGCGCTGCGGGTCCCCGCCGCCGTGCACGCCGACCACGAGGTCGCCGTGCCGGCCGACGGCCGGGGTCCACACGCTGGAGACGGCGCGGTCGTCGGCGCGGGCGCAGAACACGCGCAGCGAGTCGGCCTCGGCGGCGACGGCCGCGTTCACCTCGGGATCGTCGGTGGCGGCCACCGCGTACCAGGCGCCGGCGAGGTCGCCGGGCTCGTAGCGGCGCGCCAGCCAGGTGACCGCGCCGGGGGCGACGAGCGCCTCCAGCGCGGGGGTGACCTCCGGGCTGACGAGCACGACGTCGGCGCGGGCCTCGAGCAGCCCGGCGACGCGCCGGTGGGCGACCCGCCCGCCGCCGACGACGACCACGCGCCGGCCGAGCAGCCGCAGCCCGACGGGGTAGACGACCCCGCTGCCGGGGTCGACCGGGGTCGCGCTCACTTCTCCGTGACCCCCGCGGAGTCGAAGGTGGCGACGTCGCTCAGCGCCCGCGCCGCGCTGGCCACCAGCGGCAGCGACAGCAGCGCGCCGGTGCCCTCGCCCAGCCGCAGGTCCAGGCCCAGCAGCGGCCGCATGCCCAGCGCCTGAAGGGCCAGGGCGTGCCCGGGCTCGGCGGAGCTGTGGCCGGCCAGCGCGAACTCCAGCGCCGTCGGGCACAGCGCGGCGGCGACCAGCGCGGCCGACCCGGCGATCACGCCGTCCAGCAGCACCGGCACGCGGGCGGCGGCGGCGCCGAGCACGAACCCGGCGATCGCCGCGTGCTCCAGGCCGCCGACCTCGGCCAGGGCCGCCAGCGCCTCCTCGGGCGTGCCGGGGCGGCCGGGCACCCGCGCCACGGCGCGCTCGACGACGGCGACCTTGCGGGCCAGCGTCGGGTCGTCGACGCCGGTGCCGCGGCCGGTCGCCGCGGCAGCGGGCGCGCCGGTGAACGCGCTGACCAGCGCCGCCGAGGCGGTGGTGTTGCCGATGCCCATGTCACCGGTGACCAGGCAGCCGTGGTCGGCGGCCAGCGAGGTGGCCACCTCGATGCCGGCCTCGACCGCGCGCCGGGCCTCGTCGAGGGTCATGGCCGGGCCGGTGGCGAGGTCGGCGGTGCCCGCCCGGACCTTCGCGCTGCGCAGCCGGCCGCCGGCCTCGACCGCGTACGGCGTGGCGACGCCGACGTCCACCACGACGACGTCGGCACCCAGCTGCGCGGCGAAGGCGTTCACCACGGCGCCGCCGGCCAGGAAGTTGGCGACCATCTGCGCCGTCACCTCCTGCGGCCACGGGGTGACGCCCTGGGCGTGCACGCCGTGGTCGGCGGCGAAGACGGCGACGGCGGCCGGCGCCGGCAGCGGCGCGGGGCACCGGCCGGCGATGCCGGCCAGCTGGGCGGCGACGTCCTCGAGCACGCCGAGCGAGCCCGGCGGCTTCGTCATGCGGTCCAGCCGCTCGCGGGCGGCGCGCTCGGCGGCGGCGTCGCGCGGCGCGACGGCGGCGACGGTGGCGCCGAGCAGGGTGCCGGGGAACGGGGTGGGGTCGGTGCTCAGGGGATCTCCTCCAGGACGGGGGGTGCGGTCCGCGCCGTCGGGGACGCGTCGATGATCGCAGCGAGGTCCGCGGCGAACGCACGGGAGGTCCGCGGGTCGCGGACGGCGACCCGCAGGTGGTCGGGGCCGAGGCCGGGGAAGGTGTCGCCGCGGCGGACGGCCCAGCCCCGCGCCCGCAGCTGCGCGCGCACCCGCTCGCCGCCGGCCACGCGCAGCAGCACGAACGAGGACCGGGGCTCGCCCACGACCTCGACCCCGGGCGGGAGCGCGCCCAGCAGCGCGTCGCGGTGGGCGGCCAGCTCGGCGGCGGCGGCGCCGGCCTCGGCGCGGGCGGCGGGGGTGGTGCACGCGGCGAGCGCCGCCAGCGCCGGCGTGGACACCGGCCAGTGCGGCTGGGCGGCGGCCAGCGTGGCGACCAGCTCGGCCGGGCCCAGCGCGTAGCCCACCCGCAGGCCGGCCAGGCCCCAGGTCTTGGTGAGGCTGCGGACGACGAGCAGCCCGGGCAGGTCCCGCCGCGCGGCCAGCGACTCCGGCTCGCCGGGCACCGTGTCGGCGAACGCCTCGTCGACCAGCAGCACCCGGCCGGGGCGGGCCAGCGCCGCGACGTCGGCGGCGGGGTGCAGCACCGACGTCGGGTTGGTCGGGTTGCCCAGCACGACCAGGTCGGCGTCGGCGGGCACCGCGGCCGGGTCGAGCCGGTGGCGGGGGGCGTCCAGCAGCAGCCGCTCGACCGGGTGCCCCGCGGCCCGCAGGGCGGCCTCGGGCTCGGTGAACGAGGGGTGGACGACGACGGCGCGGCGCGGCCGCAGCGCCCGCGCGACCAGCACGAACACCTCGGCGGCGCCCGCGGCGAGCAGGACCTCCGCCGGCGGCCGGCCGTGCGCGGCTGCGACCGCGGCGCGGGCGGGACCGGCGTCGGGGTAGGCGGCGGCGCCGTCCAGCGCCCGGTGCAGCACCTCGCGCAACCACGGCGGCGGGGTGTCGGCGCGGACGTTCACGGCGAGGTCGACGAGGCCGGGGGCGAGCTCGGCGTCCCCGTGGTGGTCGAGGTCGTGCCGGTCGGGGTGGGCGTTCACGGGCGGGCCACCGCCACCGTCACGCGGCCGTGCACCGTCCGGCCGACGACGAGGGTGCCGCCGGCGAGCAGCGCCGCGGCCTCGGCGACCGACGGCGTGCCGATCGCCGCGGCGACCCGCGCCGACACGGTGGGCACCGGCACCCGGGCGAGCACCTCGGCCGGGTGGCCGGTGAGCGGCCAGCCGCGGGCGGCGGCGGCCGCGACGACGCCGGGCTCGGCGGCCCGGCGGTCGACGGTGGCCAGACGGACGTCGCGCGCGCCGTCGGGCAGCACCGCGTCGACGGCGGCCAGCACCTCCTCGGCGGTCACGCCCGGTCGGGCACCGACACCGACCCGGACGGTCCCCGTGGTCACGTGACCACCCCGGGCCGGTCGGGCAGCGCGGCGAGCAGCTCGGACGCGTCGCGGGGGAGGGCGCCGTCGGGCAGCAGCCCCAGCTCCCGCAGCCGGGCGCCGACGGTCAGCGCCCACGGCCGGTCCAGCCGGGCGCGGGCGAGCAGGGCGTCGTCGCCGAGCACCGCCGCCGGCGCGCCCTGCACCACCCGCCGGTCGACGACGACGGCGACCTCGTCGGCCCAGCGGAGGGCCAGGTCGACGTCGTGGGTGCTCATGACGACCGTCGTCCCGGAGTCCTGCAGCCGGGTGAGCGCGGACAGCGCCTCGGCGACCGCGGACGGGTCCAGCCCGGCGGTCGGCTCGTCCAGCAGCAGCACGCAGGGGCGCATGGCGACCGCGCCGGCGATCGCGACACGCTTGCGCTCGCCGTAGGACAGCTGGTGGGTGGGGCGCGCGGCCAGCCCGTCGACGGCGAGCAGCGCCAGCGCCTCGGCGACGCGGGCGCGGACGGCGTCCTCGGGCAGGCCGAGGTTGAGCGGGCCGAAGGAGACGTCCTGGGCGACGGAGGCGCTGAACAGCTGGTCGTCGGGGTCCTGCAGGACCAGCTGCACCTCCTGCCGGTGCTCGCGCAGGCCGCGGCGGGTGTGCCGCAGCGGCGCGCCGTCGAGCAGGACCGCACCGGCGGTGGGCTCCAGGGCCCCGGACAGGCAGCGCAGCAGCGTCGTCTTGCCCGAGCCGTTCGCGCCGAGCACCGCCAGCCGGCGGCCGGCGGGCACGGCCAGCGAGGCGCCGTCCAGCACCCGCCGGCCGCGCTCGTAGCCGACCACGAGCCGGTCGGCGGCCAGGGACCGGTGGCTCACGGGGCGACCACCAGGGACGCCGCGACGATCCCGGCGAGCAGCGTGACCGAGCAGGCCAGGAACGCGCGGGAGGAGGGCAGCACCTCGGGCAGCACCCGCAGCCCGGTCTCCAGGCCGCGCCCGGCCAGGCCGTCCTGCAGGCGGCGGGCCCGGTCCCAGGAGCGGGTGAGGACGGCGGCCGCGAGCGCGCCGGAGGAGCGCCAGGACCGCCGCCACGACGAGTAGCCCATCCGCGCGGTCTGCGCCTCGCGGATCGTGCCGAGGCTCTCCAGCAGCACGAACAGCAGTCGGTAGGTCACCGACGCCACCTCGACCACCGCCGCCGGCACCCGCAGCCGGCGCAGCGCGGGCAGCAGGTCGGCCATCGGCGTCGTGGTGGCCAGCAGCAGCACCGCGGCGCCGCCGGCGAGGGCGTGGCCCACCAGCGAGCCGGCGCGCGCGGCCGCGTCGGGGGCCCAGCCGAGCCCGCCGTCCAGCGAGACCACCGAGGTCAGCGCGCCGATCACGACGAACGCCAGCGGCCAGCGCACGGCGCGGGCGAAGGTCGCGGCCGGGACCCGGGCCGGGCCGAGCGCCAGGACGACGGCGGTGGCGCCGACGAGCACGCTGCCCGGCCAGGCGGGCAGCACGAGCGCGCACACCACCAGCCCGGCGCTCAGCAGCAGCTTGTCGCCGGGGGAGCGCCGCCGCCAGGCACTGGACCAGGCGGCGTCGTCGACGGCGAGACCGGTCACGGGGTCTCGGCGGGGTCGGGGATCGGCGGGGGAGCCGCCGTCCGCGCCGCCTGGCGCCGCCCGCGCAGCCGGCCGACGACGTAGCCGAGCACCGCGCCGCCGAGGGCCGCCTGCAGCGCGAAGAGCCCGGACTCGACCTCCGAGGACCCCGGCGAGAACAGCGAGTCGAACCAGGGGGTGTACCCGGTCTCCTCGATGACCTCGGTGGCCTGGCTGTCCGCGCCGGCGTACTCCGAGGAGCCGCCGTCCAGCAGCAGCGGAACGGCGAACAGCGCGACGACGGCCAGGACGAGCGCGACGGTGACCAGCGTGCGGCGGCTCATCGGGCCCCCTCCTGCTCCGGGACCGGGCGCAGCAGGCCCAGCCGTTCGAGTTCGGGCCGGGCGTTGGTGGTCAGCACCCGGAACAGCAGGACGCCGAGCAGGCCCTCGCCCAGCGCCAGCGGGATCTGGGTGACGGCGAAGACCCCGAGGAACTTCGCGGCCGCGCCGGCCAGGCCGCTGCCGGCGTCGGGGAAGGCCAGCGCCAGCTGCAGCGCGGTCGTCACGTAGGTGGCCAGGTCCGCGACCACCATCGCGACGAAGACGCCCGGCAGCAGCCCGCCGCCCAGCCGGCGGGTGAGCCGGTAGGCGCCGTAGCCGGCCCAGGGCCCGACGACCGCCATGGAGAAGGCGTTGGCGCCCAGCGTGGTGAGCCCGCCGTGGGCCAGCAGCAGCGCCTGGAACAGCAGCACCACCGTGCCCAGCAGGGCCATCACCGGCGGCCGGAAGAGCACCGCGCCCGCGCCGGTGCCGGTCGGGTGGCTGGAGCTGCCGGTGACAGAGGGCAGCTTGATCGCGCTCAGCACGAACGTGAACGCGCCGGCCGCGCCGAGCAGCAGCGTGTTCTCCGGCTTCTCGCGCACCTCCCTGACCACGGCGCGCGCCCCGTGGACGACGAACGGCGCGGCGGCGACGGTCCACCCGACGGCGTGCAGTGGCGGCAGGAAACCCTCAGCGATGTGCATGGTGCTCCGTCCGGTCGATCGTGCGGGTCGGCTGGGAGGAGCCCGCGCAGGAGGTGACGAACCGGGCGGCCAGCGAGGGGCTGCCGGCCCAGTGCAGGTGCAGGTAGGAGGCGTGCACGGACCCGGCCGCGAAGCCCTCGGCGGTGGCGCCGGCGGGGCCGGACCACTGCCAGGCGGGGATCGCGCCGGCGCCGGGCGTCGCCGCCGTCCGGTGGAACTCGTGCCCGCGCACCCGGGTGCCGGCCGCGGCGAGCACGGAGTCGGTGGGGGCGACGGCGGCGCGGTAGCCGAGGGTCAGCCGCGGGGCCATCGCCGTCGACACGTCCAGGACGCCGCACATCGGGTGCCCGTCGAGCTCGCGGGCCAGGTAGAGCAGTCCGGCGCACTCGGCGGCGACCGGCAGGCCGCGGGCGGCGTGCGCGGCGACGTCGGCGCGCAGGGAGGCGTTGGCCGACAGCTCCGCGGCGTAGACCTCGGGGAAGCCGCCGCCGACGACGAGCCCGGCGGTGCCCTCGGGCAGGGCCTCGTCACGCAGCGGGTCCACGACCACGACCTCGGCGCCGGCCGCGGCCAGCAGCTCGGCGTTCTCGGCGTAGCCGAAGGTGAAGGCGGGCCCGCCGGCGACGGCGATCCGCGGCCGGCCGGGGACGACGTCGACCTCGGCGGCGGGGTCCCACGGTGCGGCGTCCAGGTCGCCGGTGGCGCGGGCCAGCGCGAGGACGGCGTCCAGGTCGACCCCGGCCGCCACCACCTCGCCGAGCCGGCGCACGGTGTCCAGCGCCTCGGCCGACCGCTCGGCGGCGGGCACCAGCCCGAGGTGGCGCGACGGCGTGCCGACGGCATCGGTGCGCGGGACGGCGCCCAGCACCGGGACCCCGGCGCCGTCGAGCGCCTCGCGCAGGATCGCCTCGTGCCGGGGGCTGCCGACGCGGTTGAGCACCACGCCGCCCAGCCGCACCGCCGGGTCGAAGGTTGCGAAGCCGTGCACCAGCGCCGCGACGCTCTGCGCCTGGGCGCTCGCGTCGACCACGAGCACCACGGGGGCCTGCAGCAGCCGGGCGACGTGCGCGGTCGAGCCGAAGCCGGGGGCGACGTGCGGGTGGCTGGCGCCGTCGAACAGGCCCATCACGCCCTCGACCACGGCGACGTCCGCCCCGCGGGAGCCGTGCAGGAACAGCGGTGCGATCCGCTCCTCGCCGACCAGCCAGGGGTCGAGGTTGCGGCCCGGGCGTCCGGCGGCGAGGCCGGCGTACCCGGGGTCGATGTAGTCGGGGCCGACCTTGTGCGGGGAGACGGCCAGGCCGCGGGCGGTGAGCGCGGCGACCAGCCCGGTGGTGACCGAGGTCTTGCCCGCCCCGCTGGTGGGCGCGGCGACGACGACGCGGGGGGTGCTCACGCCGCCGCTCCCTCGGTGATCATCGGCAGGTGGCTGTCCCCGCCGGCGTGTCGGGCAGCCACCTGCCGATGATCAACACGACCCGGGGTGCGCCGGGCGGGGGTCACCACTCGATCCCCCGCTGGCCCTTCTGGCCGGCGTCCATCGGGTGCTTGACCTTGGTCATCTCCACGACCAGGTCGGCGGCCTCGACGAGCGCCGGGTGCGCGTCCCGGCCGGTGATCACCACGTGCTGGGTGCCCGGGCGGTGCGTGAGGGTCTCGACGACCTCGTCGACGTCCACCCAGCCCCACTTCATCGGGTAGGTGAACTCGTCGAGCACGTAGAAGCGGTGCGCCTCCGCGGCGAGGTCGCGCTTGATCTGCGCCCAGCCCTCGGCGGCGTCGGCGGCGTGGTCGACGTCGGTGCCCTGGCGGCGCGACCAGCTCCAGCCGCTGCCCATCTTGTGCCAGACGACCGGGCCGCCCTGGCCGGTCGTGGCGTGCAGCTCGCCGAGCGCGGTGAGCGCCGTCTCCTCGCCGACCCGCCACTTGGCGCTCTTGACGAACTGGTAGACCGCGACCGACCAGCCCTGGTTCCACGCCCGCATGGCCATGCCGAACGCGGCGGTGGACTTGCCCTTCATCTCGCCGGTGTGCACGACCAGCAGCGGCCGGTTGCGGCGCGCCTTCGTCGTGAGCCCGTCGTCGGGGGTGACGGCGACCTTCCCCTGGGGCACCTCAGGCCGCCTCTCGCACGGCGCGGACGGTGCCGGCCAGGCTCTCGGCGGCCAGCTCCTCCAGCCGCAGCGTCTGCGCGTCCAGGTGCGCCCCGAGCTGCGCGGCCAGCCCGAGCCGCACCGGCCCGGACTCGCAGTCGACGACGACGCTCGCCGTCTCCGCCGCGGCCAGCAGCCGCGCCGCGCGGGAGGCCTGCCCGAGGGCGTCGGTGCCGCGCGCGCCGGTGGCCCGGCCGTCGGTGACGACGACCAGCAGCGGACGGCGCTGCGGCTCGCGGATCCGCTCCACCCGCAGCACCTCGTGCGCGCGCAGCAGCCCGGCGGCCAGCGGGGTGCGCCCGCCGGTGGGCAGCTCGCGCAGCCGGGCGGCGGCCGCCTCGACCGACCAGGTGGGCGGCAGGGCCAGCTCGGCGTCCCCGCCGCGGAAGGTGACCAGCCCGACCTTGTCCCGCCGCTGGTAGGCGTCCAGCAGCAGGGACAGGACGGCGCCCTTGACCGCGCTCATGCGGGCCCGCGAGCCCATCGAGCCGCTGGCGTCGACGACGAACAGGACGAGGTTGCCCTCGCGCCCCTCCAGCGCGGCCTGGCGCAGGTCCTCGCGGGCGACCCGCAGGCCTGGGCCGGAGCGACCGCGGGCGTGCTGGTGCGGGGCGGCGGCGAGCACCGTGTGGACCAGGTGCAGGCGGGTGACCGGGCCGGCCGGGCGGGTCGAGCCGACGACCCGGCCGCGCTCGGACCGCGCCCGCGACCGGCGGCCGGCCGCGCCCGCGCCGATGCCGGGGACCTCGAGGCGGCGGGTGCGGAACGGGTCGGCGGCCTCGACGGCGGCCCGCTCGGGTGCGGGGGCGGCGGGGGTCTCGGTCGCCGCGGCGTCGTCCTCGCCGGGCATGGGAGGCCTTCCCCCGGTCTCGGCGGCCGGAGCACGGGGATCGCTTCCCATGCCCTGACCGGTCGCGGGGTCGGGGGACCCGTCCGGGGTGTCGCCGCCGTCGGGGCCGTCGGGGATGTCGTCGCCGGGACCGCCGCCGGCCCCGGGGCCGTCGTCGTCCGGGTCGGTCGGGTCCTCGGGGCGGGCGTCGGACAGCGCCTGCTCGAGGGTGTCCTCGTCCAGGCCGGGCGCGTCGAACGGGTTGCGCCTGCGGCGGTGGGGGAGCGCGAGGCGGGCGGCCACCCGCACGTCGTCCTCGGTGACGGCGTCCCGCCCGCTCCACGCCGCGTGCGCGATGGCGGCGCGGGCGGTGACCAGGTCGGCGCGCAGCCCGTCGACGTCGAAGGCCGCGCAGACCGCGGTGACCTGACGCAGCGCGCCGTCGCCCAGCGCGACGTGCGGCAGCCGCGCCCGGGCCTCGGCGATGCGGGTGGCCAGCGCCGACTCCTCGGCCGCCCAGGTGGCGGCGAAGCCGGCCGGGTCGGCGTCGGCGGCGAAGCGGCGGCGGACCACCTCCGCGCGCTCGGCCGGGTCCCGCGGCGCGGCGACCTCGACGGTCAGCCCGAACCGGTCGAGCAGCTGCGGGCGCAGCTCGCCCTCCTCGGGGTTCATCGTCCCGACCAGCAGGAACCGCGCCGCGTGCCGCACGGACACGCCCTCGCGCTCCACGTAGGCGGTGCCCATCGCGGCGGCGTCGAGCAGCAGGTCGACCAGGTGGTCGTGCAGCAGGTTGACCTCGTCGACGTAGAGCACGCCGCGGTGGGCGGCGGCGAGCAGGCCCGGCTCGAAGGCCTTCACGCCCTCGGTGAGCGCCCGCTCGAGGTCCAGGGAGCCGACGACGCGGTCCTCGGAGGCGCCGACCGGCAGCTCCACGAGCCGGGCGGGTCGGGTGCCGGCCGGGGCGCCGGCGTCGTGCGGACCGTCGGGGCAGGCCGGGTCCGGTGCGGCCGGGTCGCAGGCGAAGCGGCACCCGGTGACGACGGCGACCGGCGGCAGCACCGCGGTCAGCGCGCGCACCGCCGTCGACTTGGCCGTGCCCTTCTCGCCGCGCACGAGCACCCCGCCGATCGCGGGGGAGACGGCGTTGAGCAGCAGGGCCAGGCGCATGTCGGCCATGCCGACGACGGCGCTGAACGGAAGGCTCATGGAGTGCTGGCGAGCACGACACTCGTCCTCTCCCCGGGTGTCCACGCCCGGAGGTGGCAGGGACGACGGCGGGAGTCTCCTGGCTCCCGGATCAGCGCCCGGCCCCGGCCTTCCCGCCCCGGGGGGCAGTGGCACGCGAGGGGGTCGGACTCCCCGGTCACAGTGGCGGGACCGCGCCGGAGTCTCACCGGGCTTCCTCCACTGCCGTCGCTGTGGCGCGGCCATCACACCACGGCGGCGGGCCGTGCCGACAGCCAGGCCGTCACTTGACGATGTGGAAAGTGACCGTGCACTCTTTCCGACATGGAAAGCAACGGCATCGACCGGGACACCGCCGCGGCCCAGCTGGCCGCCCTGCGCGCCGACCGCGTGGCGCTGGCCGAGCGCGCCGTCGCCCCCTGGTGGTACGACGTCGCGCTGGGGGTGCTGCTCTTCGCGTTCCTGGCCTCCTACGCGTTCGACTCGCTGTGGGTGACCTTCCCGGCGCTGGTCCTCTTCGCCGCCGGGCTCGGTGCGCTCGTGGCGGCCTACAAGCGCATCACGGGGATCTGGGTGAACGTGACCTGGCCGGTCATGGCGGTGTGGGCCGGCATCGTCCTGGTGGTCCTCGTGCCGGCGTTCGTGCTCGCGGAGGGCTTCGGCCAGCACTGGGTGATGGTCGTGGCCGGGGCGGTCCTCGGCCTCGCCGTCGTCGCCTTCGGGCGCTCCTACGGCCGCCGGTTCGCCGCCGAGCTGCGGAGCGGTCTGTGACGGCGGGCGCGGACACGGCGCCGCGGTTCGACGCGGTCATCCACCCCCCGCCCCGGCTGCAGATCTGCGGGCTGCTCGCCGCCGTCGACACGGTGGAGTTCGCCACCGTGCGCGACACCGTCGGGGTCAGCGACTCCGTCCTCTCCAAGCACGTGAAGCAGCTGGAGGAGGCCGGGTACGTGCGGGCGCGCAAGGCCACGGTCGCCTCCCGCCAGCGCACCAGCCTGGCCCTCACGGCGGAGGGACGGCGGGCCTTCGACGCCCACGTCGCCGAGCTGCGGCGGATCGCCGGGGTCTGACCCCGGCCGCGGGCGGAGCGACGTGCGGTCGCGGCGAGTCCTCGCCCCGGGACCCGCCACGACCGCACACTGCTCGCCCGGGAGTCGCCGCCCCGTGCGGCCCGCCCGGCGCCGGGGCGGGCAGAGTGACGCCGGTGAGCGCAGTGCGGCGGTGGGGTGACCTGGCCGCCGTGGCCGTCGGGGCCGCGGTGGCCACGTCCGTCCTCGACCTGCTCGGGCTGCCGTCGGCGGCCCTGTTCGGCGGGCTGCTGGCCGGGCTGGTGCGCGGGCTGGCCGGCCACCGGCGGCTGGAGCTGCCCCGCCCGGTGACGCTCGCCGGGCAGGCCACGCTCGGCGTCTCGATCGGCTCGCTCGTCGACGTCGACACGCTGGCCGCCCTGGGCGCCGACTGGCTGCCCGTCCTGCTGGTGGTGCTCGGCACGCTCGCGCTGAGCCTCGTCGCCGGCGTGCTCCTGCGCCTGGTGCCGGGGATCAGCCCGGTCACCGGCGCCTTCGCCATGATCGCCGGGGGGGCCGCCGGGATCACCGCGATGGCCCGCGACCTGGGCGCCGACGACCGCATGGTCGCCGTCCTGCAGTACCTGCGGGTGCTGCTCATCGTGCTGCTCATGCCGCTGGCCGCCACCGCCGTCTACGGGGCGGCTCCGGGGTCGGGCACCGCGCCCGCGGACACCGGGGGACCGGGCTGGCCGGCCGGGCTCGCCCTCACCCTCGGCTGCTCGGTCGGTGGGGTCCTGCTCGCCCGGCTGCTGCGCATCCCGGTCCCCGCGCTGCTGGGGCCGCTGCTGGTGACCGCGGCGCTGGACCTGTCGGGCCTGTCCGGCGGCGCGCAGGTGCCGCCGCTGCTCGCGGCGGCGGCCTTCGTGGTCATCGGGCTGACCGTCGGGCTGAACCTCGACCGGGCCGGCCTGCGCACCATCGGCCGCGCGCTCCCGCCCGCCCTGGCCATGATCGTCGGGCTGATCGTGGCCAGCGCCGGGCTGGGCGTCGCCCTCGCCGCGGCCACCGGCGCGAGCCAGCTGGACGCCTACCTGGCGACCACCCCCGGCGGGCTCTACGCCGCCCTCGCGACGGCGACGGACGGCGGCGCCGACGCCACCTTCGTGCTGGCCGTCCAGGTGCTGCGGCTGTTCGTGATGCTCGGGACGGCCCCGCTGGTCGCCCGGGTGCTGCGGGGTCGCGCGCCCTGACCGGGGACGGCCACCCGGATGTGGCGACCCGACGGTGTGGACGGCGGTCACCGCCGGGCCGCGGGGCGCCTACCCTCGACCGGGTGTCCGACGCGACGGAGGGGAGCGAGCTGCCCGTGCAGGAGGCGACCGACGACACGGTGCTGCTGTTCGTCGGCGGCCCGCTCGACGGCCGCGTCGAGGTGCGCCCGGCGCGGCACGGCGACCCGCTGCCGACGGTGACCCACGTGCACCTGCACGACGGGCCGAAGGTCGTCAGCCGCTACGACCTGCAGGAGCTGCCCGGTGCCGCCGGCGTCTACCACCTGCGGGCGCCCGCCCGGGGTGGCGCGCCCGGCCGCGGTCGTGGGGGGTCCGCCGGCTGACGGGGCGTCAGGCCCGGCGCAGCACGAAGGCCCAGTAGGCGTACTCGTCGGGGTGGTCGCGGCGCAGGTCGATCTCCGCCCGGTGCGGCGCCAGCGCCGCCGGGTCGACCCCGGCGGCGGCCAGCTCGGCCAGCCGGGCGGCCATCGGCCCGTAGTAGGCCGCCCAGTCCGAGTCCGGCAGCTCCCGCACGGCCAGCACCTCGTAGCCGGCGGCCTCGGCGGCCGACGCCGTCTCCCCGGCCGAGCGCATGGCCGGGTAGGCCGACCAGAACTCCCGGACGGCGGCGGACGGCGGCACGCCGGTCCAGCCGGCGTCGGTGAGGACGAGCACGCCGCCCGGGGCCAGCACCCGCCGCCAGGAGACCAGGGCCTCGTCCA
The DNA here is from genome assembly GCF_054050555.1 of Blastococcus sp. SYSU D00695. Taxonomy (NCBI): domain Bacteria; kingdom Bacillati; phylum Actinomycetota; class Actinomycetes; order Geodermatophilales; family Geodermatophilaceae; genus Blastococcus; species Blastococcus sp. SYSU D00695. Next base: position 103,984 of record NZ_JBJGZP010000014.1, read on the forward strand.
CCCCCATCGCGTAGGCGGCGCCCTCGGACCACAGCAGGTCCACGGCGCCGTCGGCCAGCGGCAGCGCGGTCATCGAGGCCTGCACCGGGGCCGGCCACCCGCCGGTCGCGCCCGCGCGCAGCCGGTCGAGGAACGGCCGGTGCAGGTCGAGGCCGACGACGTCGAGGCCCTCGCCCGCGAGTACCCGCGCCGACACGCCCGGGCCGCACCCGACGTCCACCGCGCGCCGGCCGGGCAGCGGGCCGGCCAGGCGCAGCAGCGCGCGGGTGGTCGCGTCGGAGCCGACGCCCTCGCGCGGCAGGTCGCGGTGCACGGCCCAGAAGACGTCGTCCACGGGCTCCAGGCTGCCGCCGCCGTCAACCGGTCCCGGGTGCCGCGGCTACCAGCCCTGCGTCCGGCGGGCGGCCGCCACCACCTCGCCGAACAGGTCGCGGTCCAGGGCGGCGCCCTCCCGGCGGACGTCGGTGGGCTCCAGCAGCAGGAGGCGGTCCAGCCGGACCTCGCTGGGGCGGCCGCGGCTGTCCCAGGCGCCGGACCCGACGTCCATCCAGGCCCGGCCGTGGCGTGCCTCGTCGGCGGCGTCCCGGTCGTGGTCCTTGCTGGTCAGCATCAGCCCGAGCAGCGACGGGCCCCGCCGGCCGATGACCAGCACCGGCCGGTCCTTGCCGCGGCCGTCGCCCTCGTCGTAGGGCACCCAGGCCCAGACGACCTCGCCCGGGTCGGGCCGGCCGTCGTCGTGCGCGCGGTAGGCGAGGTCGACGTCCCCCGGGTCGCCGGGGACGTCGCGCACGCCCGCCCCGGGCGCCGGTGCGGGCGCGGAGCGGGGGGCCGGCCGGGCCGCCCGCCCTGGCCGGGCGGGGGCGTCCGTGCGGTCGCCGCGGGGGCGTGCGGGGCGGGTCGCGGCGTCGAGCACGGTGCGCAGGAACCCGGCCAGCCGCCGTCCGGAGAAGGCCATGCCCGCACGGTACGGACCGCCGGACCGGGCGTCCCAGATGTCACTCGTGACACATCGGCATCAATCGGTCACGGATCTGGTTCGGAACGCCGACAGCGGGGCACCATGTCCCTCGGGACGGTCGGGGGGCCGTCTCCGAGAGGAGAGGCCCATGACCTCGGCCGAGCCCGTGCCGCCACCGTTCCTCCGACCGCGCGAGGTGAAGGCCAGCGTGCTGGCCGCCTTCCAGCTCGTGGAGGACGCCCGCTACCTCGGGAAGGGACGGCGGAGCAGACGGGACCGGACCCGGGCCGCGGCCGAGCGGACGGTCGCCTCCCGCCGGCTGGCCCGCGACATCCGCGCCGGCTGACGCCCCGGCCGGTCGACGTCAGGCCACGCAGAACTCGTTGCCCTCGGGGTCGGCCATCGTAACCCAGCGGAACGGGCCCTGACCGGCCCGCCACAGCTCGCGCGCGCCCGCCGCGGTGAGCCGGGCGACCTCGGCCTCGCGCCGCTCATCGCCCACCCGCAGGTCCAGGTGCACGCGGTTCTTGCCGGACTTGGGTGCGTCGTCCCGCTGGAACAGCACCCGCGGGCGGCCCGGGTCGGGCGAGCGCAGCGCCGCCCCGCTGCGCCAGACCAGCGCGCCCCGGTGCTCGGTGGTCTCCTCCTCGCGGGCGTGCCCCTCCGCCACCATCCGGGCGATGAACGCCGCGTCCTGCGGCTCCACCTCCCAGCCCAGCGCCTCGGCCCACCAGTCGGCCAGCCCGTGCGGGTCGGCGCAGTCGATCGTCACCTGGAACTCGGTCGCCATGGGCCCGCAGGCTAGGGCAGGCCCCCGACAGGACCGCCCGGTTCAGAGCTCCGGGAGCAGGCCCGCCCGCAGGACGTCGTCCGGCGGCAGCGGCGCGGGCAGCCGGCAGTGGTCGCGGAACACCTGGCCGATCGGCGGGAAGTCCCCGCGGCCGCCCCAGCTGTCGGGCGCCCACAGCCCCGACCGGATCAGCGACTTGGCGCACTGGAAGTACGCGCGCTGCACGTCCACGACCAGCACCGACAGCGGCGGCCGGCCGAACTCGGTGAGGTCCAGGCCGAGGTCGTCGGGGCCGACGAGGGTCGCCGTCCCGTACACCCGCAGCACCTCCTCGATGCCCGGCACCAGGAACATCAGCGCCACCCGCGGGTTGGCGACGACGTTGCGCAGGCTGTCGACCCGGTTGTTCCCCGGCCGGTCGGGCAGGGCCAGGCGGTGCTCGTCGAGGACCTTCACGAAGCCCGGCTCACCGCCGCGGGGGGAGACGTCGGGCCACCCCTCGGCGTCGGCGGTCGCGAGCGTCGCCCACGGCGAGATCTCGACGAACGCCCGGCAGTGGGCGTCGACCCGGTCGATCACCTTGTCCAGCGGGATCCGGTTGGGCGCGCGGTAGGCGGCCAGCGGCCCGGCGGCCGGGGGAGTGCTCACCCCCGAGACGGTAACCGGCTCAGCCGACCGTCCCGGCCGGCAGCAGCGGCAGGCCCGCCGGGGGGCCCGACTCCAGCAGCCGCCACAGCGCGTCGGTGTCGGCGTGCTCGGCCACGAGGTCGCCGAGGGCGTCCAGCCGGGCCTCCCGGGCCGCGGCGAACGACGTCGCCGGCGCCGGCACGAACCGCCGGCCCGCCGCGCGCGCCACCTCGGCCAGGAACGCCCGCCGGAAGTCGTCGTCCTCCAGCGCGCCGTGCCAGGTGGTGCCCCACACCGACCCGGCGCGGGCGCCGTCCAGGAACGGCTCGGCCGAGGTGTCCACGCGCACCTGCCCGTGGTGGATCTCGTAGCCGCGCACCGGCCGCCCGTAGGCGGTCCCCACCGGGCGGCCGAGCGTCTTCTCCCGCGCGAAGACGACGTCGGCGGGCAGCAACCCCAGCCCGGGCACGGCCCCGGCCCGCGACTCGACCTCGTCGGTGATGGTGCGCGCCAGCATCTGGTGGCCGCCGCAGATGCCCAGCACCGGCCGGCCCTCGGCCGCGCGGCGCGACACCGCGTCGGCCAGCCCGGTCTCGCGCAGCCAGCGCAGGTCCGCGACCGTCGAGCGGGTGCCCGGCAGCACCACCAGGTCGGCGTCGGCCAGCTCCTCGGGCCGGGTCGCGTAGCGCACCAGCACCCCCGGCTCGGTGGCCAGCGCGTCCAGGTCGGTGAAGTTGGACAGCCGCGGCAGCCGGGCCACCGACACCCGCAGCACCTCCTCGCCGTGCGGCGGCCCCGCCGAGGAGACCCCGGTGGGCACCCCGAGCGAGTCCTCGACGTCCAGCGCCGCCCCGGGCAGCCACGGCAGCACCCCGAGGGTGGGCCGGCCGGTCAGCCGCGTGAGCTCGTCGAGACCGGGGGAGAGCAGCCGGGCGTCCCCGCGGAACTTGTTGACCAGGAACCCGGCGACCAGCCGCTGGTCGGCCGGCGGCATGAGCGCGACCGTGCCGTACAGGGCGGCGAACACCCCGCCCCGGTCGATGTCGCCGACGACCACCACCGGCAGCTGCGCGGCGGTGGCCAGGCCCATGTTGGCGATGTCGTCGGCCCGCAGGTTGATCTCGGTGGGGGAGCCGGCGCCCTCGCACACGACGACGTCGAAGCGGGCCCGCAGGTCGGCCAGGCTGCCGAGCACCTGCTCCAGCAGCGCCGCCTTCATCGGCCGGTAGGACAGCGCGGTCACGTCGGCGACCGGGCGGCCCAGCACCACCACCTGCGAGGAGTCGTCACCACCGGGCTTGAGCAGCACCGGGTTCATCGCGGCCTCGGGCTCCACCCGCGCCGCGGCGGCCTGCATGACCTGCGCCCGGCCGATCTCGGCGCCGTCGGGCGTGACCATCGAGTTGTTGCTCATGTTCTGCGCCTTGAACGGCGCCACGGAGACGCCCTGGCGCACCAGCCACCGGCAGATCCCGGCGGTGACGACGGACTTCCCCGCGTCGGAGGTGGTGCCGGCGACCAGCAGGCCGCCGCTCACGCCGCCTGGCGCGGGTCGCCCCACCCGGCCTTCTCCTGCCCGGAGAGCTCGGCGATCGCGGTCATGATCCGGTCGGTGACCTCGCGGCGGACCCGGCCGTTGCGGGCCTGGCCGCGGTGCTCGGGGAAGGTCAGGGGGGCGCCGAAGGTGACCGTCACCCGGTGCGGGCGCGGCCAGGTGGCGCCCACCGGCTGCACCCGGTCGGTGCCCGACACGGCGACCGGGACGACGGGGCAGTCGGCGGTGAGGGCGAGCCAGGCGACGCCGGTCTTCCCGCGCGCCAGCCGGCCGTCGCGCGACCGCGTGCCCTCGGGGTAGATGCCGAACGCGTCGCCGTCGTGCAGCACGCCCAGCGCGGTGTCCAGCGCCGCCTGCGCGGCCCGGTGGGTCTCCCGCTCGACCGGCAGCGCGCCGAGGGCGGTGAACAGCGTGCGGGTGGACCAGCCGCCGATCCCCGGCGTCGTGAAGTACTCGGCCTTGGCCAGGTAGCGCACCCGTCGCGGCGCGGAGAGCGGGATGACCATGCTGTCGATGAAGGACAGGTGGTTGCTGGCCAGGATCACCGGCCCGGTGGCCGGCACGTTCTCCTGCCCGCTGACGCGGGTGCGGAAGAGCGCGCGGGACAGCGGGCGCAGGACGAACCTCGCGAACCCGTAGAGCACGCCGCGCCTCCCTCGTCGGCCCGGCGTGGACGACCGGGGCACCCGGCAATCCTGCCGGGTGCGCCCGCGCCGCCCGAACGCAGGTCCGCGGGCGCCGTCAGCCGGCGCGGCGCGGCGGGACGACCTCGTGCAGGGCGGCCTGCACGTCCGCCGGCAGCCGCGCGCGGCCGCAGGCGGAGTCGGCGAGGGCGACCGCGAGGTCGCGCACCTTGCGGTGGGTCGTGCTGGAGATGTGGGTCAGCAGTGCGAAGGCGACCTGCTCGGTGCACCCGGTCAGGAGCATCAGGATGCCCTTGGCCTGTTCGATGACCGCCCGGCTGGACATCGCCGTCCGCAGCTGGACGACCTCGAGCTCGAGGGCCTGCACCCGCCCGTCCGGGGCGGGCGGCATGGTCGCTGCAGGTGGACGGACGGGGCGGTGGGTCGGTGCGGGGGCGCTGCTCATCGGTGGGCTCCACGGGAGTGGTGCGGGAACCGGCGTGCGCCGGCGGGGCCGTGGTCTCGACCGCTCGGCTGCGGCGCGCCGGAGGGCTGTCCGCGACCTGACCGTAGCCGCCGGCCGGCAGGTCTGCAGCCCGGCTCACACCACGGCGAGCGAGCGCCCCGCCGCCGGCCGGTCGGCACCGCCGCGGACCGCCGCCTCGGCCTGCACCAGCAGCTCCACCGCGCGCCGCAGCTGGTCGGCGGGGCGGGTGAAGGGCAGCCGCAGGTGGTCGTCGAAGGCGTGCCCCGTGCCGAAGGCCCGCCCCTCGGCGAGCAGCAGCCCCAGCGGCGCGGCCGCGGCGACCAGGGCGGCGGAGCCGACGCCCGGCGGCAGGGTGCACCACAGCGACAGGCCGCCGTCGGGGCAGGGCACGGTCCAGTCCGGCAGCCGCCGGGCCAGCTCCGCGCGCAGCAGGTCGCGCCGCTCGCGCAGCGCCGCCCGGCGCGGCCCGAGGACGGCGTCCAGGTCGCGCACGAGCGTGGTGGCGGCGAGCTGGTCGAGCACGCCGACCGACAGCTGCCGCCGCCGCAGCGACTCCGCGAGCTGGGCGACCAGCGCCGCGTCGGCCCGCACCCAGCCGATCCGCAGCCCGCCCCAGACGGTCTTGGACAGCCCGCCGACGGTGACGGTCGCGGCATCGGGCAGGCCCGCGGCGAACGGGGGGAGCGGGCCGCCGTCCAGGTACAGCTCCGCGCTGATCTCGTCGACGACGGACAGGACGCCGTGCTGCCACAGCGTCGCGGCCAGCCGGCGCCGGCCGGCCGCGCTCAGCCGCGCCCCGGTCGGGTTGGAGGAGTCGGGCATGAGGAACGCCAGCCGCGGGCTGCTCTGCCGCGCCGCCAGCTGCGCCGCGCCGACCACGGCGTCGGGGTCCGCGGCGTCCACCGGCACCGGCAGGCAGCGCCCGCCGTGCGCCTCGACCGCGCCGAGGGCGCCGGGGTAGGTGGGGTGCTCGACCAGCACGCGGTCGCCGGGCTGCAGCAGCGTCTCCAGGACCAGCGCCGTGGCGTCCCCCACCCCGGCGGTGACCAGCACCTGGTCGGCGTCGGTGGGCAGCCCGCGCGCGGTGAACCGGTCGGCCACGGCGGCGCGCAGCTCCGGCAGCCCGCCGCTGGCGTAGCCGTGCCCGGCGGCGAACGCGGGGAGCGCCTCCAGCGCCTGCCGGTAGGCGCCGGTCAGCTGCGGCGCGGCCTCGGGGGCGGCGTGCGCCAGGTCCAGGTAGCGCGGGTCGGTGTTGGGCGCACCCCAGCCCGGCCCGGACCCGGGCAGCTCGGTGACGGTCCCCGAGCCGTGCCGGGTGGTCGCGTGCCCGGAGTCGCGCAGCTCCCGGTACGCGGAGGCGACGGTGACCCGGGAGAGCCCGAGGGCGGCGGCGAGCTCCCGCTCGGGGGGGGGGGGGGGGGGGGGGGGGGGGGGGGGGGGGGGGGGGGGGGGGGGGGGGCGCCGGGCGGGGGGGGGGGCCGCGGGGGCGCGCGCCGCCGCCCCCGCCCCGCCCCGCGCCGCCCG
>NZ_JBJGZP010000015.1:0-102195 GCF_054050555.1 Blastococcus sp. SYSU D00695
GCGGCGCGCCGGGGCGGGGGCGGCGGCGCCGCGGGGGCGGGGGGGGGGGGGGGGGGGGGGGGGGGGGGGGGGGGGGGGGGGGGGGGGGGGGGGGGGGGGGGGGGGGGGGGGGGGGGGGGGGGGGCCGCCCCCCCCCCCCCCCCCCCCCCCCCCGCGGCCGGGAGGTCACTCGCCCGCCGGGCCGATGCCCTGGGCGTTGAGCTCCTGGATGATGCGAGCCGACTCCTGGAACCCGATCACGATGATGCCGTCCGGGGCGAACTCCACCATCTGCCCGACCTCGGAGTCGTACGAGGAGGCGTTCGGGTCGTAGGTGATCTGCAGGATGTCGTCCTCGGCCAGCCCGCCCTCGACGAGGTTCTTCGACACGTTCTCGGCCAGGCCGGTGCCGTAGGCGTCGTTCAGGTTGAGGATCCCGACCCGGGAGTTGCCGTCGGCGAGCACGAGCTCCGCCAGCGGGACCGCCTGCAGCAGGTCCGGGGGCGCGGTGCGGAAGTACAGCCCCTGGTCGTTGTAGCCGGTGAACTGGTCGGACGTGTTGGCCGGCGAGATCTGCATGACGCCGGCGTTCACGATCTTGTCGATCACGTTCAGGCTCACCTGGGAGGACGCGGCGCCGACGATCGCGCTCACGTTCGCCGCCAGCATCCGGTCGACGCTGGTGTTCGCGGTGTCGGTGGACGCGTCGCCCGAGTCGGTCTGGATGAGCTGCACGGGCTGGCCGAAGACGCCCCCCGCCTCGTTGATGTCGCTGATGGCCAGGTTCGCCGCGGCGATCTCGGGCGGGCCGAGGTAGGCGAGGGAACCGGTCTGCGGCAGCAGCGTGCCGATGATCAGCGGGGCACCCCCGGTGACGGGGGCGACCGGGGCGGGGCCCGGGTCGCTGTCGGCGTTCGCCTCGTCCCCGGCGATCTGGAACTCGGTCAGCGAGTCGTCGATCTTGTTGTCCTCGCCGAAGGTCTGGATGCCGAAGCTCGCCACCGCCGGCTCACCGGGCGGGGCGAACTCCAGCGGCCCGGACGCTCCGTCGTAGTCGACGTCGCCGCCGTTGTTGAGGATCTCCAGGCACGCGGCGAAGTCGGTGCAGGTCTCGCCGCCGGAGGTGAGGGCGTTGACGTACGGCGCGAACGCCGTCGCCTCCGGGCTCCCGGCCGACTGCGCGGCCAGGGCGATGAGGACGACGGCGTCGTAGGTCTCACCGGCGTAGTTGTAGAGGTTCTCGAGGTTCGGGTCGACCTCGTCCAGTCGGGCCTTGAAGTCCCCGCTCAGGTCGGTCAGCGGGAGCGTCCCCTGCATGCCGGCGAGGTCGCCCGGGGTGTTGAACTGGTCGCCGAGCGAGGTGCCGGTGTTGCCGTCGGAGCCGTAGATGTTGACGCCGCCGCTGGAGGCGTTGTCGCCACCGCCGCTGCCGGAGTCGTTGCCGTCGTTGTCGTCGTCGCCACCGCCGCACGCGGCCAGCGCGATCAGGGCGACGCTGGCCACGGCGATGCCGCGGGCGTTCCTGCCGATGCCCATCGATGAACTCCCAGGGTCGTGCGTCGTACGTGAGGCCCGCGTGGACGGCACTCGTCCGCCCGGGGGCCGCTGAGTGGAGCGAACGTAACCGGTGTCACGTTCCAGCCCGAGAGTCGTCGACCGACCGTGATGAGGTCGTGATCTATCGTGTTGCGCCCGAGTGGCCGCCCCCCGGGCCCCCGCGTCAGGCCGGGGAGCCCTCGTCCACGGCCTCGTCGAGGATCCGCTGCGCGAGCGCCTTCATCGACGTCCGCTCGTTCATCGCCGTGCGCTGGATCGAGCGGAACGCCTCGGCCTCCGTGATGCCCTGCCGGGCCATGAGCACGCCCTTGGCCCGCTCCACGAGCTTGCGCGCCTCCAGCCGCTCCTCCAGCGTGCGGACCTCCCCGTCGAGGGCGGCGAGCTCGGCGAACCGGGCGCGGGCCACCTCGACGGCCGGGACCAGGTCGTTCTTCGAGAACGGCTTCACCAGGTAGGCCATGGCCCCCGCGTCCCGGGCCCGTTCCACGAGCTCGCGCTGGCTGAACGCCGTCAGCACGATCACCGGGGCCACGCGGTCGGCGGCGATCTGCTCGGCCGCGGACAGCCCGTCGAGCACCGGCATCTGGATGTCCAGGATGACCAGGTCGGGGGCCAGCTCGCGTGCGCGGTCGACGGCCTGCTGCCCGTCCCCCACCTCGGCCACGACGTGGTACCCCTCCTCCTCGAGCATCTCCTTGAGATCGAGGCGGATGAGGGCCTCGTCCTCGGCGATGAGGACGCGGATCGGCTCGCTGCTCACGGCCGCCGAGCCTAGCGATGCGGGGGCCTGCGGGCCTGCCCGTTAGGCTGCCGCTACCGCCGCCGTCCCTGTGGGCTCCGGCACGCCCCCGTACCCCAATCGGCAGAGGGAGCGGATTCAAAACCCGCGCAGTGTGCGTTCGAGTCGCACCGGGGGCACCCCGTGACCGGTCGGCCTCCGGCCGGCACCGCGGCCTCGTGCCGTCCCCGTGCTCGCGCCCGGTGGTGCCGCGCGGGGCGGGGCGGGCCGCGCGCATACGGTGGGGACGTGAGCGAGCCTGCGCCGGAGCCGACTGCCCCGCACATGACCCCCGAGGAGTTCCGGCGGCACGGCCACGAGGTGGTCGACTGGATCGCCGACTACTGGACCCGGCTCCCCGGCCTGCCGGTGCGCTCCCCCGCCGCCCCGGGTGACGTGCGCGCCGCGCTGCCCGACGCGCCGCCCGAGCGGGGCGGACCGGTGTCGGCCGTCCTCGCCGACCTGGACCGGGTCGTCGTCCCCGGGCTGACCCACTGGCAGCACCCCGGCTTCTTCGGGTACTTCCCGGCCAACACCTCGGGCCCCTCGGTCCTGGGCGACCTCGTGTCCGCCGGCCTGGGCGTGCAGGGCATGTCCTGGGTGACCAGCCCTGCGGCCACCGAGCTCGAGCAGCACGTCCTGGACTGGTTCGCCGAGCTGCTGGACCTGCCGGCGTCGTTCCGCTCGACCGGGACCGGCGGCGGCGTCGTGCAGGACTCCAGCTCCGGGGGCAACCTCGTGGCGCTGCTCGCCGCGCTGCACCGCGCCAGCGGCGGGGCGACCGTCCGGCACGGGGTCGTGCCCGAGGAGTACACCGTCTACGTCTCGGCCGAGACGCACTCCTCCATGGAGAAGGCCGTGCGGATCGCCGGCCTGGGCAGCGACGCCGTCCGGGTCGTCGAGGTCGACGAGGACCTCGCGATGCGCCCCGCGGCGCTGGCCGCCCGCCTCGAGCGCGACGTCGCGCGCGGGCTCACGCCGGTGCTCGTCTGCGCGACCGTGGGGACGACGTCCACCACGGCGATCGACCCGCTGGCCGAGCTCGGCCCGATCTGCCAGCGCTTCGGCGTGTGGCTGCACGTCGACGCCGCCTACGCCGGGGTCAGCGGCCTGGTGCCCGAGCTGCGCCCGCTGCAGGACGGCGTGGAGTGGGCCGACAGCTACACCACCGACGCGCACAAGTGGCTGCTCACCGGCTTCGACGCCACGCTCTTCTGGACCGCCGACCGCAGCGCCCTGACCGGCGCGCTGGCCATCCTCCCCGAGTACCTGCGCAACGCGGCCACCGACGCCGGTGCGGTGGTGGACTACCGCGACTGGCAGGTGCCGCTGGGCCGCCGGTTCCGGGCGCTGAAGCTGTGGTTCGTCCTCCGCTGGTACGGCGCCGAGGGGCTGCGGGCCCACATCCGGTCCGGCGTCGCCCTGGCGCAGGAGCTGGCCGCGCGCGCCGACGCCGACGAGCGGTTCGACGTCCTCACGCCGCACCCGCTGTCGCTGGTGTGCCTGCGGCCGCGGTGGGCCGACGACGTCGACGCCGACGTCGCCACGATAACCCTGCTCGAGCGGCTCAACGACGGCGGCGAGGTGTTCCTGACCCACACCACCGTGCGCGGGCGGGTGGTCCTGCGCGTCGCCGTGGGCGCACCGGCGACCACCCGCGCCCACGTCGAGCGGGCCTGGCAGCTGCTCGGCGAGAACCACGACTGGCTGGCGCGCGACTTCGCCGAACAGGCCGCCGAGCGGGCCCGCGTGGCCGCCGTGCAGCGCGCCGAGGCCGAGCGGCAGGCCGCCGAGCGCGCTGCCGAGCGGGAGCGGGCCGCCGAGCGGGAGCGCGCCGCCGAGCGGGAGCGCGCCGGCGACGACGCGGCCTCCGCCGCCGAGACCCCCGCCGCCGAGACCCCCGCCGCCGAGATCCCCGCCCCCGTCGAGACCCCCGCCGCCCAGGACGAGTCGGCCACCCAGGCCGCCGCGCAGGCCGCCGAGTGACCGCGGGGGTCCGCCGGTCACCGCCCGGCGGACCCCTCGGGACCGGCTACCGGCCCGTCGACCGGATGAGGCCCTCCTGGGCCACCGACGCCACGTGGGTGCCGTCGGCGGACCAGATGTGGCCGAAGTTCAGCCCCCGCGCTCCCGCGGCGACCGGGCTGTCGGTCTCGTAGAGGAACCACTCGTCCGCGCGGACCGGCGCGTGGAACCACACCGCGTGGTCCAGGCTCGCCCCGTGGAAACGGCGGTCGTCCCAGCCGCCCACGCGCGCCAGGGAGGCGCCCAGCAGCGGCAGGTCGGTCACGAACGTGAGCGCCGCGGCGTGCACCGCCGGGTCGTCGGGCAGCCGGCCCGCCACGCGGAACCACGAGAAGGAGCGGGTGTCCTCCCCCGTCTTGGGCACCCGGGCGAACGGGTCGTCCAGGGCGCGCTCGTCGATCGCCTGTCCGAGCAGCTCGACGTGGTCGGCGTCCAGCTTGTCGTTCCGGCGGGCGTACTCGGCCACCGTGGGGATCGCGTCCGGCGGCGGTACCTGGGGCATCGGCAGCGAGTGGGTGACCGCCGCCGGCTCCGGGACGTGGAAGTCCGCGGTCAGCGCGAAGATCGCGACGTCCTCCCCGCGGCGGCGCTGGTGCGCCAGCACCCGGCGGGTGGAGAACGAGCGCCCGTCGCGCAGCCGCTCGACGACGTAGCGGATCTCCTCGTTCGGGTCGCCGGGGCGCAGGAAGTAGGAGTGCAGCGAGTGGACCAGCCGCTCCCCCGAGGTGGTCTGCTCCGCGGCGAGCAGCGCCTGGCCGGCCACCTGGCCACCGAAGATCCGCTGGCGGGTGGTGCGCGGCGTCAGGCCCACGTACACGTCCGGCTCGCGCTCCTCCAGCGCCAGGACCTGCAGGAGCGCGGCGACGTCGTCCCGTTCCGGTGCGCTCACGAGTCCGTACCGACCTCGTGCACGCGGATCAGGTTCGTCGACCCCACCGTGTTCGGCGGGCTGCCCGCCACGACCACCACCCGGTCACCCTCCTTGAGTCTCCCGATCGCCAGCAGCGAGAAGTCGACCTGCCGGACCATGTCGTCGGTGTGCTGCACCGCGGGCACCAGGAAGGTCTCCACGCCCCACGACAGGGCCAGCTGGCTGCGCACCCGCGCGTCGACGGTGAAGGCCAGCAGCGGCTGGCGCGGGTGCAGCGCCGCGAGCCGCCGGGCGGTCTCGCCGGTCTGGGTGAACGTGGCCAGCGCCTTGACGCCGAGGGTCTCGCTGATGTCGCGGGCGGCGCGCACGATCGCCCCGGCCCGCGACCGGGAGACCCGCACGAGCTCCGGCGCGCGCACCGAGTCGCTCTCGACGGCGTCGATGATGCGGTCCATCGTGCGCACGGCGGCGATCGGGTGCCGGCCGACCGAGGTCTCACCCGACAGCATGACGGCGTCGGCGCCGTCGAGGACGGCGTTGGCCACGTCGGAGGCCTCGGCCCGGGTGGGCCGCGAGTTGGCGATCATCGACTCGAGCATCTGCGTGGCGACGATGACCGGCTTGTTGCGCTCCCGCGCCGCCTGCACCGCCCGCTTCTGCACCAGCGGGACCTGCTCAAGCGGCAGCTCCACGCCGAGGTCCCCGCGGGCGACCATGATCCCGTCGAAGGCCTCGACGATCGCCTCGAGGTCGGCGACCGCCTCGGGCTTCTCCAGCTTCGCGATGACGGGGACGTAGACGTCCTCCTGGCGCATGATGTCGCGCACCAGCTCGACGTCGGACGGCGAGCGGACGAACGACAGAGCGATGAAGTCGACCGACAGGTGCAGGGCGAAGCGCAGGTCCTCGGCGTCCTTCTCCGACAGCGCGGGCACGCTCACCGCGACGCCGGGCAGCGACAGCCCCTTGTTGTTGGAGACCTCGCCGCCCTCGACCACCAGGCACCAGACGTCGGGACCGTCGACCTCGACCACCGACAGGGCCAGCTTGCCGTCGTCGACCAGCAGCCGGTCCCCGACGCGGACGTCGGCGGCCAGGCCCTTGTAGGTGGTGGACACCCGCTCCGCGGTGCCCTCGACGTCCTCGACGGTGATGCAGATGCGGGCGCCGGTCGCCCACTGCGCCGTCCGGTCGGCGAAGGTGCCCAGCCGGATCTTCGGGCCCTGCAGGTCGGCCAGCACCGCCACGGCGTGACCGGTGCGGTCCGACGCCTCGCGCACGACCCGGTAGGCGGCCTCGTGGTCGGCGTGGGACCCGTGGCTGAAGTTGAGCCGGGCGACGTCCATCCCGGCCTCGACGAGGGCGGTGACCTGTTCGATGCTGCTGGTGGCTGGGCCCAGGGTGCAGACGATCTTGGCGCGGCGGGGCATGGACCGAACGCTAGTGCGCGCGCCCGCCGGTCGTGGGACCGGACCCCCGTGTCCGGGCCGCCGGGGACCCGCGCGCTCGCGGCGCGGGTCCCCGGACAGCGTCCCGCTCAGCGCAGGGCGACCGCCGTGGGCGTCACCGGGCGGGGCAGCTCCGACCCGCCGCCGGTGAGCCACGCGTCGACCGCGCCGGCCGCCGAGCGGCCCTCGGCGATGGCCCACACGATCAGCGACTGGCCGCGGCCCATGTCCCCGGCCACGAAGACGCCGGGGACCGAGGACATGAAGTCGCCGTCGCGGGCGACGTCCCCGCGGCCGGTGACCTCGACGCCGAGGCCGTCGACGAGACCCTCGCGCTGGGCCCCGGTGAAGCCCATGGCGAGGAACACCAGGTCGGCGGGCAGCTCGCGCTCGGTGCCCTCGACCTTCTGGAACCGGCCGTCGACCCGCTCCACGTCGTGCAGGACCAGCGCGCGGACGTTGCCGTCCTCGTCGCCCACGAAGCGCTCGGTGTTCACGCTGTACAGCCGGTCACCGCCCTCCTCGTGGGCGCTGGAGACCCGCATGACCATGGGGTAGGTCGGCCAGGGGTTGTCCTGGGCGCGGCTGCCGGGGGGCGCCGGCATGATCTCCAGCTGCGTCACCGAAGCCGCGCCCTGGCGGTGCGCCGTCCCCAGGCAGTCGGCGCCGGTGTCGCCGCCGCCGATGATCACGACGTGCTTGCCGTGCGCGTCGATCGGCGGGGAGTCCAGCTCGCCGAGCGCCTGCCGGTTGCCGAACGGCAGGTACTCCATGGCCAGGTGGATGCCGGCCAGCTCGCGGCCCGGCGCGGGCAGGTCGCGGCCGACGGTCGCGCCGCCGGCGAGGACGACGGCGTCGAAGTCCCCGCGCAGCTGCTCGACGGTCAGGTCGTCCGGTCCGCTGCCGCCGACGTCGACGCCGGTGACGAAGCGGGTGCCCTCGGCGCGCATCTGGTCCAGCCGCCGGTCCAGGACGGCCTTCTCCATCTTGAACTCGGGGATGCCGTAGCGGAGCAGCCCGCCGATGCGGTCGGCCCGCTCGAACACGGTCACCTCGTGCCCGGCGCGGGTCAGCTGCTGGGCGGCGGCCAGGCCCGCCGGCCCGGAGCCGACCACGGCGACCCGCTTGCCGGTGCGCTCCTGGGCCGGCTGCGGGACGACCAGGTCGCGCTGGAACGCCTGGTCGATGATCTCCCACTCGATCTGCTTGATCGTGACCGGCGACTCCTGCAGGTTCAGCACGCAGGAGCCCTCGCACGGCGCCGGGCACAGCTTCCCGGTGAACTCCGGGAAGTTGTTCGTGGCGTGCAGCCGCTCGATCGCCTCGCCCCAGTCGTCGCGGCGGGCCAGGTCGTTCCACTCGGGGATGAGGTTCCCCAGCGGGCAGCCGTGGTGGCAGAACGGGATGCCGCAGTCCATGCAGCGGGCCGCCTGCTGACGCAGCGCGGCGACCGGGAAGACCTCGTCCTCGCCCGACGCGCGGGAGAGGTAGACGTCCTTCCAGTCGAGGATGCGCACGTCGACGGGCCGGCGCGGCGGCAGGCTGCGGTCGTACTTGAGGAATCCCGTGGAGTCAGCCATGGGTGCTCTCCGTCCAGTCCGCGACGAGATCGGGGATCCGGTCGCCATGAGGAGCTGATGCCGCCGAGATCGCCGATCTCGGCGGGATGGGGAGGGAGGGACGGCGGGGGTCAGCCACGAGCCGCCTCCATGACCGCGCGGTCGACGTCGGTCCCGGCGGCCTCGGCGAGCCGGCGGGCGTCCAGGGCGCGCCGGTAGTCCCGCGGCATGATCACGCTGAACTGGCCCGACCAGCGACCCCAGTCGGCCAGCAGCGCGGCGGCCACCGGCGAGTGGGTGTGCGCCTGGTACCGGACCAGCACCTCGCGCAGCCACGCCGCCGACGCACCGTCCAGCGGGTCGACGTCGACCATGTCCGGGTTGACCCGGTGCCGGGCCAGGTCGAGCACGTAGGCGACGCCGCCGGACATGCCCGCGGCGACGTTGCGCCCGGTCGGGCCGAGGATGACCGCGGACCCGCCGGTCATGTACTCCAGCGCGTGGTCGCCGACCCCCTCGACCACGGCCAGCGCGCCTGAGTTGCGCACGCAGAACCGCTCGCCGACCCGGCCGCGCAGGAAGATCTCCCCCGCGGTCGCGCCGTAGCCGATGACGTTGCCGGCGATGACGTTGTCCTCGGCGGCGAAGGTCGCCTCCCGCGCGGGGCGGACGACGATGCGGCCACCGGACAGGCCCTTGCCGACGTAGTCGTTGGCGTCGCCCAGCAGCCGCATGGTGATGCCGCGGGGCACGAACGCGCCGAAGGACTGGCCGGCCGACCCGGTGAAGGTCAGGTCGATCGTGCCGTCGGGGAGCCCCTCGCCACCGAAGCGGCGGGTGACCATCGAGCCCAGCATCGTGCCGACGGTGCGGTTGACGTTGCGCACCGGCAGCTCCAGGCGCACCGGCCGCGCGTCGAGCAGCGCCCCCTCGCACAGCTGGACCAGCGTCTGGTCCAGCGCGACGTCCAGCCCGTGGTCCTGACCGCGGACCCGGCGCCGCGCCGCGCCCTCGGGCAGCTCCGGGACGGCGAGCAGCTTGGACAGGTCCAGGCCCTGCGCCTTCCAGTGGCCGACGGCCCTGCGGGTGTCGAGGACCTCGGCGTGCCCGATCGCCTCGTCGAGGCTGCGGAAGCCCAGCTCGGCCAGGTAGCGGCGCACCTCCTCGGCGATGAACTCGAAGAAGGTGACGACGAACTCCGGCCGCCCGGTGAACCGCTTGCGCAGCTCCGGGTTCTGGGTGGCGACGCCGACCGGGCAGGTGTCCAGGTGGCAGACGCGCATCATCACGCAGCCGGAGACGACCAGCGGCGCCGTCGCGAAGCCGAACTCCTCGGCCCCCAGCAGCGCGCCGATGACGACGTCGCGGCCGGTCTTCAGCTGGCCGTCGACCTGCACGGTGATCCGGTCGCGCAGCCCGTTGGCCAGCAGCGTCTGCTGGGTCTCGGCCAGCCCGAGCTCCCACGGGGAGCCGGCGTGCTTGAGCGAGGTCAGCGGCGCGGCGCCGGTGCCGCCGTCGTGCCCGGAGATGAGGACGACGTCCGAGTGCGCCTTGCTGACCCCGGCCGCGACCGTGCCGACCCCGACCTCGGCGACCAGCTTGACGTGGATCCGCGCCTGGTCGTTGGCGTTCTTGAGGTCGTGGATGAGCTGCTTGAGGTCCTCGATCGAGTAGATGTCGTGGTGCGGCGGCGGGCTGATCAGCCCGACGCCGGGCGTGGAGTGCCGGGTCCGCGCCACCCACGGGTACACCTTCTGGCCGGGCAGCTGCCCGCCCTCACCGGGCTTGGCGCCCTGGGCCATCTTGATCTGGATGTCGTCGGCGTTGACCAGGTACTCGCTGGTCACCCCGAAGCGGCCGCTGGCCACCTGCTTGATGGCCGAGCGGCGCAGGTCGCCGTTCGGGTCCGGGGTGAACCGGTCGGGGTCCTCGCCGCCCTCCCCGGTGTTGGACTTGCCGCCCAGCCGGTTCATGGCGATGGCGAGGGTCTCGTGCGCCTCCTGGGAGATGGAGCCGTAGCTCATCGCCC
This sequence comes from Blastococcus sp. SYSU D00695, assembly GCF_054050555.1. Classification (NCBI taxonomy): domain Bacteria; kingdom Bacillati; phylum Actinomycetota; class Actinomycetes; order Geodermatophilales; family Geodermatophilaceae; genus Blastococcus; species Blastococcus sp. SYSU D00695. The sequence goes on from NZ_JBJGZP010000015.1 coordinate 10,247, forward strand.
CGGTCTGGAAGCGCTTCACGATCTCGCTGACCGGCTCGACCTCCTCCAGCGGCACCGGCGGCCGGACGCCGGTGCGCAGCTCGAACAGCCCGCGCAGGGTCGCCGCGTCCCGGGAGAGCCGGTCGACCTGCTCGGTGTAGCGCTGGAAGACCTCGTACTGCCGCGAGCGGGTGGCGTGCTGGAGCAGGAACACCGTCTCGGGGTTGAACAGGTGCACCTCGCCCTCGCGGCGCCACTGGTACTCGCCGCCGGTCTCCAGCCGGCGGTGGGCCCGCTCGGCCGGGTTGCTCGGGTAGGCCCGCCGGTGCCGCATGGCGACCTCCTCGGCGAGCACGTCGAGGCCCACGCCGCCCAGCGGGCAGGAGGTGCCGGTGAAGTACTCGTCGACGAGGTCCTCGGCGAGGCCGACGGCCTCGAAGATCTGCGCCATCGTGTAGGAGCCGACGGTGCTGATGCCCATCTTGCTCATGACCTTGAGGACGCCCTTGCCGAGCGCCTTGACCATGTTGCGGTTGGCCTGGGCGGGCTCGATGCCGGTGAGCGAGCCGTCGCGGATCAGGTCCTCGATCGACTCGAACGCCAGGTAGGGGTTGACCGCGGCGGCGCCGTAGCCCAGCAGCAGCGCGACGTGGTGCACCTCGCGGCAGTCGCCGGACTCGACGACGAGACCGACCTCCATGCGGGTCCGCTCGCGCACCAGGTGGTGGTGCACGGCCGCGGTCATGAGCAGCGACGGGATGGGCGCACGCTTCTCGTCGCAGTCCCGGTCCGACAGCACGATGATCCGGGCACCGGCCGCGATCGCCTTGCTGGCCTTGGTGCGCAGCTCCTCGACCGCCTGCGCCAGCGCCGCCCCGCCGCCGTCGACGTCGAAGTGCCCGGTGATCCGCACGGCCGCGTAGCCGGGCAGGTCGCCGTCGTCGTCGATGTGCAGGATCTTGGCGAGCTCGTCGTTGTCGATCACCGGGAACGGCAGGAACACCTGCCGGCAGGACGCCGGGGTGGCCCGCAGCAGGTTCTGCTCCGGGCCGAAGGTGCGGCCCAGGCTGGTGACCAGCTCCTCGCGGATGGCGTCCAGCGGCGGGTTGGTCACCTGCGCGAACAGCTGGCCGAAGTAGTCGTAGAGCAGCCGGGAGCGGTCCGACAGCGCCGCCACCGGGGTGTCGGTGCCCATCGAGCCGATCGGCTCCGCGCCCGAGGACGCCATCGGGGTGAGCAGGACCCGCAGGTCCTCCTCGGTGTACCCGAACAGCTGCTGGCGGCGGACGACGGACTCGTGGCTGGGCCGCGCGCGCCGCCGCTCGGGCAGCTGCGGGAGGTGCACGAGGCCGGCGTGCAGCCAGTCGTCGTAGGGGTGCTCGGCGGCCAGGGCGCTCTTGACCTCCTCGTCGGAGACGATCCGCCCGGCGGCGGTGTCGACGAGGAACATGCGTCCCGGCTGCAGCCGGCCCTTGGCGACGACGTCGGCGTCGGGGATCTCCAGGACGCCGACCTCGCTGGCCAGGACCACCCAGTCGTCCTTGGTGTGCCACCAGCGGCCCGGGCGCAGGCCGTTGCGGTCGAGGACCGCCCCGATCAGCGTGCCGTCGGTGAAGGCGACCGCGGCCGGCCCGTCCCACGGCTCCATGATCGAGGAGTGGAACCGGTAGAAGGCCCGGCGGGCCGGGTCCATCTCGTCGTGCTTCTCCCACGCCTCCGGGATCATCATCAGCACCGCGTGCGGCAGGGACCGCCCCGACAGGTGCAGCAGCTCCAGCACCTCGTCGAAGGTGGCCGAGTCGCTGAAGTCGCTGCCGGTGAGCGGGAAGACCCGGTCCAGCCCGAGCTCGGCGGCCGGGCCGGCCGGGCCGTCGAAGACCTCGGTCTCGATCTTGGCCTCGCGGGCCCGCATCCGGTTGCGGTTGCCCTTGATCGTGTTGATCTCGCCGTTGTGGGCGATGAGCCGGAACGGGTGGGCCAGCGGCCAGCTCGGGAAGGTGTTGGTGGAGAACCGGCTGTGCACCAGCGCGATCGCCGACTCGTAGCGCTCGTCGCGCAGGTCGGGGAAGAACGCCGGCAGCTGGTCGGTGGTGAGCATGCCCTTGTAGGTGATGGTGCGCGCCGACAGCGACACCACGTACAGGCTGCTGCCGGCCTCCCGGGCCTCCCGCTCGGCGCGCTTGCGCAGCACGAACGCGCGCCGCTCCAGCCGGGTGACGCCGTGGTGGACGGCGTTGCCCCCGAAGGCGGTCGCGTCGGCCCGGGCCCCCATGGTCTCGGCGACGAACACCTGGGCGAAGTGCGGCATGACCGCGCGGGCCGTGGGGCCGAGGTCGGCCCCCTCGGGGTCGACCGGCACGTCGCGCCAGCCGAGGACGGTCAGGCCCTCCTCGGCGGCGATGCGGGCCACGTCCTCGACGCGGGCGGCGCGCTCGGCCGGGTCGACGGGCAGGAACGCGATGCCGACGGCGTACTCCCCGACCGGCGGCAGGTCGAAGCCGACGTCGGCCCGCAGCAGCCCGTCGGGCACCTGGGTGAGGATCCCGGCGCCGTCGCCGCTGTTGGGCTCGGAGCCGGCGGCCCCGCGGTGGTCGAGGTTGTGCAGCGCGGTGAGGCCCGCCGCGACGATCGCGCGGCTCCGCCGGCCGCGGACGTCGGCGACGAAGGCGACCCCGCAGGAGTCGGTGTCGTTCGCCGGGTCGTACAGCCCGGCGGCCGGCGGGACGGCCGAGAAGGGGACGGCGGTGGGGGTGGGTGGGGTGGACCCGGTCATGTCACTCCCGTCGTCGGCTGCTTCGCGCGCGCTCGCGGGAGGAGGCACGCAGCGGGGCGCGGTGGCCCGGCCGGTCGTGGTCAGGGGGGCGGTCAGCGGGGACTCTGCGGTCGAACGCGGCGCCGGGAGGACGGACCTGGACCGGGCTGCAGCTCGGGACTCCCGCGGATGGTGCCGCGGGACCGTCGTCCGCGGGGCGTCGCTGGCCCGGTCCGACACATGCCGCCCACCGGGATCACCGGTGGGCTCGGGGGAAGGGTACACAGCCGCAACACCCGGTGAAGCCCGGGAAACGGCGGGTGGGACGGGGTCGGTCAGGGGCGGTCGCGGCCGCGCCGGGGACCCTTCCGAGGACCGTCCGCGTGGGTCTCCTCGGCCGGGGTGTCCGTGCTGGTCACGGGCACGGCGGTGTCCTCCCGCGCCGCGCCGGTCTCCCCCCGTCCGCCGTCCGTGCCGCCGCCGCTGTCGCCGTCCCCGCCCCGGTCGATGACCTCCCGCGGGCGGCCGCGCAGCGCGACGATGTACGCCACGGCGGCCAGGCCCACCACCAGGCAGGTGAACACGTTGAGGCGGACGCCGAAGAAGTGGTTGGCCGGGTCGCTGCGCAGCAGCTCGACCCACAGCCGGCCGGCGCAGTAGAGCGCGACGTAGAGGGCGAACGCGCGGCCGTGGCCGAGCCGGAAGCGCCGGTCGGCCCAGACCACGACGGCCGCGGCGGCCAGGTTCCACAGCAGCTCGTAGAGGAACGTCGGGTGGAACGTGGCGACGTCCAGGTACTGCTCGGGCCGGTGCGCGAGGTCGATCTCCAGCCCCCACGGCAGGTCGGTCGGGCCGCCGAACAGCTCCTGGTTGAACCAGTTGCCCAGCCGGCCCACGGCCTGGGCCACGAGCAGGGCCGGTGCGATCGCGTCGCCGAACGCCGGCAGCGGGATGCCCATCCGCCGGCAGGCGATCCACGCGCCGACCCCGCCGAGGGCGATGGCACCCCAGATGCCCAGGCCGCCCTCCCAGATGGCGAACGCCCGCAGCGGGTCCCCGCCCTCGCCGAAGTAGGGCTGCGGCGTGGTGATCACGTGGTAGAGGCGGCCGCCGACGATGCCGAAGGGCACGGCGTACACGGCGATGTCGAGCACGTCGCCGGGGCGCCCGCCGCGGGCGACCCACCGGCGCTCGGCGATCCAGCAGGCCAGGGCGATGCCGGCGATGATGCACAGGGCGTACGCCCGCAGCGGCACCGGCCCGAGGTGCCAGACGCCCTGGGCGGGGCTGGGGATGCTGGCCAGCACGGTCACGCCGGCGCCCCCGCCCGCTGCCGCACGCCGCGCGCGAGGTCGGCCGACAGCCGCCGGACGCCGTCGGGTCCCTCGCCGTCCAGCAGGGTGCGGACGTACGCCGAGCCGACGATGACGCCGTCGGCGAAGGCGGCCACCTCGGCAGCCTGGTCGCCGTTGGACACCCCCAGGCCCACGCACACCGGCAGGCCGTCGGCGACCTCGGCGATCGCCTCGCGGGTGCGGGCGACCAGCCGCTCGGCCGCGTCCCCGACGGTGGCCCGGGTGCCGGTCACGCCCATGGTGGAGGCGGCGTAGACGAAGCCGCGGCAGGCGGCCACCGTGGCGCGCAGCCGCGCGTCGGTGGACGACGGCGCGACGAGGAACACCCGGTCCAGGCCCGCCGCGTCGGAGGCGGCCAGCCAGGCGCCGGCCTCGTCCGGGATCAGGTCGGGGGTGATCGCGCCCGCCCCGCCGGCGGCGGCCAGGTCGGTGGCGAACCGCTCGACGCCGTAGCGCTCGACCGGGTTCCAGTAGCTCATCACCACCGGGACGGCGCCCGCGGCCGCGACGGCCTCGACGGCGCGCAGCACGTCGCGCATGCCGACCCCGGCGCGGACGGCCACGTCGACCGCCTGCTGGATCACCGGCCCGTCCATGCCCGGGTCGCTGTAGGGGACGCCGATCTCGACGACGTCGGCCCCGCCCTCGACGGCGGCCACCATCGCGGCGATCGAGGCGTCGACGTCGGGGTGGCCGACGGGCAGGTAGGCGATGAGCGCGGCGCGGCCCTCGGCGCGCGCGGCGGCGATCCGCTGCTGCAGCGCGCTCATGCCTGCGACCCCGCCGCCCGGCCGGGCACCGCGGTGCCGTTGCTGACCGCGCCCTCGGTGGGCCGCTGGCCGGTGTCCAGCCCGGGCCCCGGGTCGACCTCCTCGGCGTCGCCCAGCCCGAACCAGCGCGACGCGGTCTCCACGTCCTTGTCCCCCCGGCCGGACAGGTTGACCAGCAGCAGCGCGCCCTCGCCCAGCTCGCGGCCCAGCCGCATGGCCCCGGCCAGGGCGTGCGCCGACTCGATCGCCGGGATGATGCCCTCGGTGCGGCACAGGAGCCCGAAGGCCTCCATCGCCTCGGCGTCGGTGACCGGCCGGTACTCGGCGCGGCCGATGTCGTGCAGGTGGGAGTGCTCCGGGCCGACGCCGGGGTAGTCCAGGCCGGCGCTGATCGAGTGGGACTCGATCGTCTGGCCGTTCTCGTCCTGCAGCAGGTAGGACCGGGCGCCGTGCAGCACGCCCGGCGTCCCGCCGGTGATGGTGGCGGCGTGCCGGCCGGTCTCCACGCCGTCGCCCGCGGCCTCGAGGCCGACGAGACGGACCTCCTCGTCGGGCACGAAGGCGGTGAAGATGCCGATGGCGTTGGAGCCGCCGCCGACGCAGGCGAGGACGGCGTCGGGCAGCCGGCCCTCCCGCTCCAGCAGCTGGGCACGCGCCTCGTCGCCGATGACCCGCTGGAAGTCGCGGACCATCGCCGGGAACGGGTGCGGCCCGGCGACGGTGCCGAACACGTAGTTGGTGGTCTCCACGTTGGTGACCCAGTCGCGGAAGGCCTCGTTGATCGCGTCCTTGAGGGTGCGCGAACCGGTGGTCACCGGGATGACCTCGGCGCCCAGCAGCCGCATGCGGGCCACGTTGAGCGCCTGCCGCCGGGTGTCCTCCTCGCCCATGTAGACGGTGCAGGACAGGCCCATCAGCGCCGCCGCGGTCGCCGTGGCGACGCCGTGCTGGCCGGCGCCGGTCTCGGCGATGACCCGGCTCTTGCCGATCCGCTTCGTGAGCAGCGCCTGACCGAGGACATTGTTGATCTTGTGCGAGCCGGTGTGGTTGAGGTCCTCGCGCTTGAGCAGCACGCGCGCGCCGCCGCAGTGCTCGGCGAACTTCGGCACCTCGGTGACCGGGCTGGGCCGGCCGGTGTAGTCGCGCTGCAGGGTGGCGAACTGCTCGATGAACACCGGGTCGACCCGCATCGCCTCGTAGGCCTCGGTGAGGTCGTCCAGGGCGGCGACCAGCGCCTCGGGGACGAAGCGGCCACCGAAGACCCCGAAGTGGCCCGTCGCGTCCGGCCAGGCCGGTGCCGCCGGCGCGAGTCGGGGCTCGGGCGGGGCGTCGGCGCGGGAGGTCATGCCACCAGTGTCGCGCGCCGGGGACCCCGGCCGGTGGAGGGGGTGCGCCGGAGCGGCGGGCGACCCTACCGGCTGGGGCGCGGGGTCGCCGGGTGGGAGCCGGCGGTGACCAGGTCCGCGACCGCCTGGCGGGCGTCGCCGGCGGTCACCAGGCCCTCGCCGACGAGGACGGCGTCCGCGCCGGCGCCTGCGTAGGAGATGAGGTCGTGCGGGCCGCGGACGCCGGACTCGGCGACCTTGACCACCGTGGAGGGCAGCCCGGGGGCGATCCGCTCGAACGTGGAGCGGTCCACCTGCAGCGTCGTGAGGTCGCGGGCGTTGACCCCGATGACGGAGGCCCCGGCGGCCAGCGCGCGGTCGGCCTCGGCCTCGGTGTGCACCTCCACCAGCGCGGTCATGCCCAGGGACTCGACCCGCTCGAGCAGCCCGATCAGCGCGTTCTGCTCCAGCGCGGCGACGATCAGCAGCACGACGTCGGCGCCGTGGGCACGGGCCTCGTGCACCTGGTAGCTGCTGACGACGAAGTCCTTGCACAGCACCGGGACGTCGACGGCCGCGCGCACGGCGGCGAGGTCGGCCTGGCTGCCGCCGAAGCGACGCCGCTCGGTGAGCACGCTGATCACCCGGGCGCCACCGGCGGCGTACTGGCCGGCGAGCACCGCGGGGTCGGGGATGTCGGCCAGCGCGCCCTTGGACGGGCTGGAGCGCTTGACCTCGGCGATGACGCCGACGCCGGGGGCGCGCAGCGCGGCCTGGGCGTCGAGGGCCGGGTGGGCATCGCGGGCGGCCGCCATCACCTCGGCGAGCGGGGTCGCCGCCTCGCGTGCGGCCAGGTCCTCCCGGACGCCGGCGACGATCTCGTCGAGGACGTTCACGACCCCTCCTCCGTGCTGATCGTCGCGGTGGCGACCCGTGCGTGAGACCGAGATCACGCGTGTCCGCCCTGGTCCGGGGTACAGCCGGCCGCTGCTCCCGTCCGCGGCCCACTCTAGAGGCGGGCTCCCTGGGCCCCGGCCGGGGGTGGGCCGGGATCGGCGTCCGGGCCGTCGGCGGGCGCCGGGGCGGGGCCCTCGCCGGCGGGGTCGGCCGTCGGGTCCTCGCCGCGGTCCAGCGCGCGCCAGGCGTCGAGCGCGCGGTCCTCGCGGGTGCCGGCGGCGGGGAGGGAGCCGGCCGGTGTCCGCTCGTACCGGCGGCCCATCGCGCTCCACCCGGGCCCGCGCAGGACGGCGAGGGCCCCCGCGGCGACGCCGAGGACGCCGGCGACGACGCACAGCACCGGCCAGGCCGCGGCCCGGCTCACCTCCAGCGCGGTCGCCCCGGCCGCGGTGGCGTCGGACAGGTCGGCCAGCCCCGGCTCGTCGACCAGCGCGCGCAGCCCCGACCACAGCAGCGTCCCGCCGCCGACGCAGGCGAGCAGGCCGACGAGCTGGCGGCCGCGGCCGCGCGCGGCGACGACGGCCACGGCGGCGGCCAGCAGGAGCAGCCCGCAGGCCGGCACCAGCGCCGCCAGCTGGCTGCCGGCCAGCTCCTCGGTGACCGGGGGCAGCGGCGGGCGGCGGGACACCGTGGCGGTGGCCCACGTCTGCCCGCCGGCGGTGAGCGCCAGGCCGCCGGCGACGGCGAGCCCGGCGATCGCGGCGGTCAGCTCGCGGCGCCCGGCGGACGCGGTCATGCCAGCTCCCGCATCCCCTCGGCCGCCGCGATCGCCGACAGCACCGCCCGGGCCTTGTGCCGGGTCTCGGCCTCCTCGGTCGCCGGGTCGCTGTCGGCCACGATCCCGGCGCCGGCCTGCACGTACGCCCGGCCCTGGTGGAGCACGGCGGTGCGGATGGCGATGGCCATGTCCAGGTCGCCGCTGGCGTCGACGTACCCGACCGTGCCCGCGTACAGCGCCCGCCGGGTCGGCTCCAGCGACTCGATGATCTCCATGGCGCTCGGCTTGGGCGCCCCGGACACGGTGCCGGCCGGGAAGGTGGCGTCGAACACGTCGAGGGCGTCCCACTCGGGCGCGACCTCGCCGGCCACGGTCGACACCAGGTGCATGACGTGGCTGTAGTGCTCGACCCGCATGAAGTCGGGCACCTCGACGGTGCCCGGCACGCACACCCGGCCCAGGTCGTTGCGGGCCAGGTCGACCAGCATCACGTGCTCGGCGCGCTCCTTGGGGTCGGCCAGCAGCCCCTCGGCCAGCCGGGCGTCCTCCTCCGGGGTCGCCCCGCGGGGGCGGGTGCCGGCCGGCGGGTGCACCACCGCGGAGCGGCCGGTCACCGTCACCAACGCCTCCGGCGAGGAGCCGACGACGTCGAACGGCGTCTCCCGGCCGGCGAAGCGCAGCAGGTACATGTACGGCGAGGGGTTCGTCGCCCGCAGCACCCGGTACAGGTCGAGGGCGTCGACGTCCGTGGCCACCTCGAACCGCTGGGCCAGCACGACCTGGAAGGCGTCGCCGGCGCGGATGTGCTCGCGCACCCGCTCCACGCCCTCCTCGTACACGCCGGGGGCCATGTTGCTGGTCACCGGCGGCGGGTCGGCGGGGGTGAACGCGGCGAGCCCGGCGGGCGTGGCCTTCGCCAGCGCCGCGGCCATGGCGTCGATGCGGGCGACGGCGTCGTCCCAGGCCGCGCCCGGGTCGGCCGAGCGGAAGGCGTTCGCGATGAGCAGCACGCTGCCGTCGGTGTGGTCGAGGACGGCCAGGTCGGTGACCAGCAGCATCGCCAGCTCGGGCATGCCCAGGTCGTCGGTGGCCAGCCGGGGCAGCCGCTCCAGCCGCCGCACGACGTCGTAGCCCAGGTAGCCCACCAGTCCGCCGGTCAGCGGCGGCAGGCCGGGCGTGCGCGGGGTGCGCAGCCGCCGCGCCAGGGTGCGGACGGCGGCCAGCGGGTCGGCCGGGAGGTCGTCGGTGAGCCCCGGGAGCGGGTCGCCGAGCCACTCGGTGGCGCCGTCCCGCTCGGTGAGCACCCCGGCGCTGCGCACGCCGACGAAGCTGTAGCGCGCCCACTGCCGGCCCTGCTCGGCGGACTCGAGCAGCACGGTGCCGGGCCGGTCGCCGGCCAGCGTGCGGTGGACGCCGACGGCGGTGAGCCCGTCGGCCAGCAGCCGGCGCACGACCGGGACCACCGGCCGGTCCAGCCCGGCGAACTCCTCCCGGCTCGGGGAGGTCTCCCCCAGCCTCATGCCGGCGCCCCGGCGGTGGTGGGCAGCGCGCGGTGGAAGCAGCTGCGCTCGCCGGTGTGGCAGGCCGGGCCCTCCTGGTCGACGAGCACCAGCAGGGCGTCGCCGTCGCAGTCCAGGCGCACGTCGCGCACCCACTGGCGGTGGCCGGAGGTCTCGCCCTTCACCCAGTACTCGCGCCGGCTGCGGGACCAGTAGGTGGCGCGGCCGGTGGTCAGGGTGCGGCGCAGGGCCTCGTCGTCCATCCACGCCACCATCAGCACCTCGCCGCTGTCGTGCTGCTGCACGACGGCGGCCACCAGCCCGGCGGGGTCGCGGCGCAGGAGCGCGGCGACGTCCGGGTCGAGGGCGGGAGCGGGCGGGACGGCGGTCATGCCCCCGATCCTCCCCCGTGGCCGCGCGGGCGCCGACACCGGCGTCAGCGGGCGGCGCCGGCCCACTCCCGCGAGGCGCGGGTCAGCAACAGCCCGACGCCGACGGCGGGGCCGGCGGCGAAGACGAGGGCGCCGAAGACGAGCACCCCGGCGGCGTCGTCGGGCCCCGGGACGTCGTCGAGCACGCCGACGATCCGCACCGCCCAGTACAGGGCCAGCAGGACCTGGACGGCGAGCGCGGCCAGCAGCGCCAGCCAGGTGCCGCGGTCGCGCCGGTTGAGGGCCAGCACGCCGGTGGCCACCAGCGCGACCACGGACGCGAACTGGACCCAGGCGAGCACCCGCGCCTCCTGGGCCAGCGACGCCGCGCGGGGGTCGACCGACCCGTCGACGTCGAGGTCGATGCCGAGCACGGAGGCGAACAGCAGCAGGTAGGCCGAGGCGAACGCGACCAGGGCGGCCTGGACGAGGGCGAGCACGGCGGCGGTGACGACCTGCCCGGGGCGGCGGGGCCCGGACGGCTGCGGCCACCCGCCGGGGCCGTACCCGGGCCAGCCGTAGGGGGCCGTCCCGTACGCGGGGGCGCCGTAGCCGGGGGCGCCGTAGCCGGGCGGCCCGTAGGCGGGCGGCCCGTAGGCCCCGTACGGACCCGGGGGGCCGCCGGCCGGGTAGGCGGGCGGCCCGGCGTAGGGCGCGCCCTGCTCGGTGGGGGTGTCGGGGTCGGACCAGGGGTCGCGGGGCTGGGTCACAGCGCGGCCGCCAGGGCACGGCCCGCCGTCCGGCCGGAGAACAGGCAGCCGCCGAGGAAGGTGCCCTCCAGCGACCGGTAGCCGTGCATGCCGCCGCCGCCGAAACCGGCGACCTCGCCGGCGGCGTACAGGCCGGGGAACGGCTCGCCGCCGGGCCGCAGCACCCGGCCGGACAGGTCGGTCTCCAGCCCGCCGAGCGTCTTGCGGGTGAGCAGGTTCAGCCGGACGGCGATCAGCGGACCCGCCTCGGGGTCCAGCAGCCGGTGCGGGGGCGCGACCCGGATGAGCTTGTCGCCCAGGTAGCTGCGGGCGCCACGGACGGCGGTGAGCTGCAGGTCCTTGGTGAACGGGTGGGCGACCTCGCGGTCGCGGGCCACGACCTCCTCCTCGACGCGGGCCAGCGGCACCTCGGGCTCGCCGCCGGTGATCCGGTTCATGCCGGCGACCAGCTCGGGCAGGGTCCGGGCGACGACGAAGTCCTCGCCGCGGTCGAGGAAGGCCTGCACCGGGCCGGAGACCCCCGACCGCACCCGGTTCAGCAGCAGCTTGACGTCCTTGCCGGTGAGGTCGGGGTTCTGCTCGGAGCCCGACAGCGCGAACTCCTTCTCGACGATCTTCTCGGTCGCCACGAACCAGGTGTGCTCGTGCCCGGTCTGCCCGATGTGGGTCAGCGTGCCGAGGGTGTCGAAGCCGGGGAACAGCGGCACCGGCAGCCGCCGGCCGGTCGCGTCGAGCCACAGGGAGGAGGGGCCGGGGAGGATGCGGATGCCGTGCCGCGCCCAGACCGGCGAGTGGTTGGCGATGCCCTCGGTGTAGTGCCACATGCGGTCGCGGTTGACGACGTTCGCGCCGGCGGCCTCGGTGGCCTCGAGCATGTGCCCGTCGACGTGCGCCGGGACGCCGGACAGCAGCCGCCGCGGCGCCGGGCCCAACCGGGCGGGCCAGTTGCGGCGGACCAGGTCGTGGTTGCCGCCGATGCCGCCGGAGGTGACGACGACGGCCTGCGCGCTGATCTCGAACGGCTCGACCTCGGCCCGGGAGCTGGCCTCGCCGCGGGCGGCGTCGCTGGGCTCCAGGACCGCCCCGCGCACGCCGGTCACCGCCCCGCCGCTGACGACCAGCTCGCCCACCCGGTGGCGGAACCGCAGCTGGACCAGCCCGCGGTCCACGGCCTCGCGGACCCGCCGGGCGAACGCCTCGACGATCCCGGGGCCGGTGCCCCAGACGATGTGGAAGCGCGGCACCGAGTTGCCGTGCCCGGTGGCGGTGTAGCCGCCGCGCTCGGCCCAGCCGACGACCGGGAAGAAGCCGACCCCCTGGCTGCGCAGCCACGCCCGCTTCTCCCCCGCGGCGAACTGCAGGTAGGCCTCGGCCCACCGGCGCGGCCAGTGGTCCTCCTCGCGGTCGAACCCGGCGGTGCCGAACCAGTCCTGCCGGGCCAGCTCGAGGGAGTCGTGCACCCGCAGCCGCCGCTGCTCGGGCGAGTCGACCAGGAACAGCCCGCCGAAGGACCACCACGCCTGGCCACCGAAGGAGGCCTCCGGCTCCTGGTCCAGCAGCACGACCCGCCGGCCGGCGTCGGCCAGCTCCGCGGTCGCCACCAGCCCGGCCAGGCCGGCGCCCACCACCACGACGTCTGTGTCGGTCACGGCGACGACGCTAGCGGGCCGCGGGCGTCCTGCCCGGCCGCGACGGGGCCGGGCGCGCGGCGGTCCACTCGCGGACCGGCCGCCCGGTCGCCAGGAGGAGGCAGCCGACGGGCCCGGCGAGCATCAGCAGCGCCCACCACAGGGCCTGCCCGCCGCCCAGCGCCCCGAACAGCACGGCCAGGCCGAGCAGGAGCAGCAGCGGCAGGGTGCTGGCGGCGGCCAGCACCAGCCACGCCCGCGGCCGCCCGCGCCAGACCAGCACCGCGCCCGCGACGCACCACGCCGCCAGGGCGAGCGCGGCCAGGACGTACCAGTGCAGGCCGGGGTCGGGCTCCCAGAGCAGCCAGCCCAGGTACAGCTCCTCGAGGGCCACCAGGCCGGCGAAGACCACGGCGAAGGGCACCGTCTGCGGCCGGCCGGACGGGGCGGCGACGCGGGTGGCCGAACGGGCCAGCGGATGCGGCGCGACGGGCGCCGGCCGGGTGCCGGGGCGGCCGCGCGGGGAGCGGCGGGGGGCGGGCGGCATGGGCCGGGAGCGTAGGGCGGGGAACTGGGAGGGAGCTGGGCGCCGCGCCCGGGGGCGGGCCGGGGCGGTCAGCTCACCGGGCGGTGCGCCCGGGCCGGCCGGCGAGCCAGGCGCGGGTCGGGCGGGCCAGCGCGAACGCCGCGGCCAGCACCGGGAACAGCATGATCAGCAGCGGACCCACCCCGACGCCGTCGCCGTCCTCCCACGCCGCCCGGTAGACCGCCACCGTCAGCCCGACCGGCAGCAGGACGGCGAGCAGCAGCGGCACCCAGCCGCGGCGGGTGAGCAGCCACATGGCCGCGAGCAGCTGCACCACCGGGGCGAGGAAGACCACCCACACCCAGGGCTCGCGCGCGCTGTCGGAGCTCAGGCCCCCGAGGGCGAACAGCAGCAGCGCCATGAGCAGCAGCGGGACGACGGCGACGACGCCGCAGACGCCCGCGGTGAGCGCGGTCCACGGCATGCGGGCAGGCGTCGCGGGCAGGGACGCCGCGCCCCGGTCGGCGGGGACGTCTGCGGCGCTGGTCGACGGCACCGCCGCAGGCTAGCGCCCCGCGCGGCCTGCCGCGGGCCGCGCACTCGCGGCGCGGCCCGCGGCGGACGGGTCAGGCGACCTGCTCGGGCTGCCCACTGGCGGAGCGGCGCCAGGACGCGTGCAGCCGGGCGTAGGGCCCCTCGGCGGTGACCAGCTGCTCGTGGCTGCCGCGCTGGACGACCCGGCCGGCGTCGACGACCAGCACCTCGTCGGCGCGCTCGGCGGTGGACAGCCGGTGGGCGATGGTCAGCGTCGTCCGGCCGCTGGTCAGCCGGTCCAGCGCCGCGGTGAGCCGCCGCTCGGTCGCGGGGTCCACGGCGCTGGTGGCCTCGTCGAGCACCAGCAGGTCCGGGTCGGCCACGTAGGCGCGCGCGACGGCCACCAGCTGCCGCTCCCCCGCCGACAGGGACTCGCCGCGCTGGCCGACGGGCGTGTCCACACCGGCCGGGAGCCCGGCCAGCCAGGGACCGAGCCCGAGGTCGGCGAACGCGGTGACGACGTCGTCGTCGGTCAGGCCGGGCCGGCCGTAGCGGACGTTGGCCGCGATGGTCGCGTCGAACAGGTAGCCGTCCTGCGGGACCATCACCACCCGCCGGCGCAGCGAGGCGAAGGCCACCTCGTCGAGGGGCACCCAGCCGCCCTGCGGCGACCCGAGCAGCAGGCGGCCCTCGGTCGGGTCCATCAGGCGGGTGACGAGCTTGGCGAACGTCGTCTTCCCCGACCCGGTCTCGCCGACGATCGCGACCCGGCGGCGCGGGGCGATCTCCAGGTCGACGCCGGTGAGGGCGGGCCGGGCGCCGGGGGCGTAGCGGAAGCCGACGCGGTCGAAGCGCACGCCCAGCGGCCCGTCGGGCAGCTCGTGGGCCGTCCCGTCGCGCGCGGGGTCGCGCACGTCGGGCTCGGTGTCGAGCACGTCCAGGACGCGGCGGAAGCCGGCGACGGCGTTCTGCGCCTCGTTGAGCACCTCGCTGGCGGTCTGCACGGGCGCGACGAACAGCGTGACGAGGAAGAGGAAGGCGATCAGGGTGCCGGCGGTGATGTCACCGGCGAGCCCGAGCAGCACCCCGACCACGACGACGGCGGCGTTGGCGACCGCGGCGACGAACTCGCCGGCGACGTACACGGCCGCCGTCGTCTTCTGCGCCTCCACCTGGGCCCGGTAGTGCCGGTCGATCGCGGCGTCGATGCGGGCGGCGGTGCGCTCGCGCACGCCGTAGGCCCGCACGGTCGACGCGCCGACGACGGACTCGGAGACGGCGGCCAGCACGTCACCGACCCGCTCGCGGACGACGCCGTAGACGGCCGCCAGGCGCCGGGCGAAGAAGCGCACCGCGTAGGCCAGCGGCACGAAGCAGACCAGCACCAGCAGGGTGAGCTGCCACGAGTAGACGAACATGACGACGGTGGCGACCAGCAGCTGGCCGAGGCTCACCACGCCCAGCACGCCGCCCCACTGCATGAAGGTGGACAGCTGGTCGACGTCGCTCGTGACCCGGGAGACCAGCGACCCGCGCCGCTGCCCCTGCTGGTGCAGCACCGACAGGTCGTGCACGTGGCGGAACGCGCGGGTGCGCAGCCCGGCCAGCGCCGTCTCGGTGGTGCGGAACAGCCGCACGTTCATCAGGTAGACCGCGATCCCGGTCACCAGCACGACGGCGGCGCAGATCGCGACCATCCCGCGCACGAGCGGGAGGTCGGGGCCGTCCGGCCCGGCCAGCCCGCGGTCGACGACCTGCTGGACGGCGATCGGGACCACCACGCGCCCGGCGGTGGCGACGAGCGCGAGGGCGAAGGTGACGGGCAGCCCGCGGCGGAACTCGGGCATCATCCGCAGCCCGCGGCGCAGCGTGGCGACCGCACCCTCGGAGCGGTCGGTGATCTCGGCGGTGGTCACGCGGCGACCTCGTCGTGCTGGTAGGCCCGCACCAGGGCGGCGTAGCCGGGGACCTCGGCGAGCAGCTGCTCGTGGGTGCCGCGGGCGCCGACGCGGCCGTCGGCCAGCCACACCACCTCGTCGGCGAGGGCGATGGTGGCCTGGCGGTAGGCGACCACGACGACGGTCGCCGGCGGGTCCGTCTCGCGCAGGGCGTCCAGGATCCGCGCCTCCACGGCCGGGTCCACGGCGCTCGTGGCGTCGTCCAGGACGAGCAGCCGGGGGCGGCGGACGACGGCGCGGGCCAGGGCGATCCGCTGCCGCTGCCCGCCCGACAGGCTGGCGCCGCGCTCCCCCACCCGCGTGTCCAGGCCCTCGGGGAGCCGGTCGACGAACTCGTCGGCCGCGGCGGTGCGCAGCGCGGCCCGCACCCGCTCGTCGGGCACGTCGGCGCCGAGGGTGACGTTGCCGCGCACGGTGTCGTCGAACAGGAAGGTGCCCTGCGCGACGAACGCCGCCTCGCCGCTGACCTCCCCCTCGCGCAGGTGCCGCAGGTCGACGCCGTCGAGCAGGACGCTGCCGTCGACGGGGTCGACCAGCCGGACGAGCAGGCCGGCCAGCGTCGACTTCCCCGAGCCGGTGGGGCCGACGACCGCGACGGTGGTGCCGGCGGCGACGTCGAAGGTGACGTCCGACAGCGTCGGGCGGCCGGCGCCGTCGAAGGTGTAGCCGACGCCGTCCAGGGCGAGGGCCGCGCCGCCGGACCCGCCGGCGCCCGACCGCTCGCCGAACGGGGTCTCGGCCGTGGCCGCCAGCACCGGGGTGACCCGGTCGAAGCCCGCCAGCGCCCGGGGCAGGTCGGCCAGCACCCAGCCGATGGCGCGGATGGGCAGCGCCAGCAGCGTGAACAGGTAGGCGATGGAGACCAGCTCGCCGGCGTCGGTGGCGCCGTCGGCCACCCGCCCGGCGCCGACCAGCAGGACTGCGAGGGTCCCCAGGTTGGGCAGCGCCTCCATCATCGGGTCGAACAGGCCCCGGACCCGGCCCACGGCCACCAGCCCGTCGCGCAGCTCGGTGGTGCGCGCGGCGAAGCGCTCGGTCTCGACGTCCTCGCGGCCGAGGGTCTTCACCACCAGCGCGGCGTCGAAGCTCTCGTGGGCGATCTCGCTGACCTCGGCGCGCAGCTGCTGCGCCCGCTGCATCCGCGGGCTCATGACCTGCGAGTACACGACGTTGATGACGAACACGGCCGGGAAGACCACCAGCCCGATCAGCGCGAGCAGCGGGTCGGTCAGCACGAGCGCGACCGCCGTGATCGCGATCATCACCAGGGCGCCGACGGCGAACGGCAGGGGCGAGACGAAGAACCAGGCGGCCTCGACGTCGGAGTTGGCGTTGGAGAGCAGCTGCCCGGTCGGGTGCCGCTGGTGCCACGACAGCGGCAGCCGCAGGTACTGCCCGGTGACCCGGCGGCGGTAGTCGGCCTGCAGCCGGTAGCCCATGATCCCGGCGAACAGGCGCCGGCCGAGGATGCCGATGATCTTGAGCAGCGCGACGCCGAGGACGGCGACGGCGGCCAGCGTCAGCGCCGCCCCGGTGGTGGCTCCCTCGTCGAAGGCGGGCAGCACGACCCGCTCGGTCACCTCGCCGATGACGTAGGCGCTGCCCACGGTCATCGCCGCGTAGAGGCTGCTGGCGGCGACGGCGAGGGCGAACATGCCCGGCTGCTCGCGGATCCCGAGGCCGATGTGACGGAGTCCGCGCCGGACCACGGCGTCTCGGCTGCGGGGCACGGTTGTCCTCCAGGTGGGGGCGGTGCGGGTGCGTCTCGTTAGGCACGCTAACCGCTGCAGGGGACACCGCGCGCAGGCGCGGCCGCGTCGGGCCTGGTAGACCTCCGGCGGTGACGTCCTCCGCACCGCTGGCCGCCCGCGAGCGGGCCGCCCTGGCCGACCTCCTCGACGCCCTCGGACCGGACGCGCCGACCTGCTGCGACGGGTGGACGACGGCGCACCTGGCCGCCCACCTCGTGGTCCGCGACCGCCGTCCCGACGCGGGGCCGGGCTACGCGCTGGAGGCGCTGCCGGCCGGGCGCCGGCTGCGCGCGCACGCGGCCCGGCTGGAGGAGCGCGCGCGGACCTCGGTGCCGTACCCGGAGCTGGTCGCGCGGGTCCGCGCGGGCGCCCCGGCGTGGGCGCCGATGGGCTGGCCCGTCGTCGGCGACCTGGTCAACGCCGGCGAGTTCGCCATCCACCACGAGGACGTCCGCCGCGCGCAGCCCGGGTGGCGGCCCCGCGAACTCCCCCGTGCCGACCGCGACCGGCTGTGGCAGACCGCGGCGCTGTTCGCGCGGCGGGTCCGCGGCGGCGTCACGCTGCGCCGCACCGACGTGCCGGGCGTGACGAAGCGCCTCGGGACGGGCGGCCCCACGGTCGCCGGCGACCCGATGGATCTGCTGCTGTGGGCCAGCGGCCGCCGCGACGTCGCCCGCGTCGAGGTGACCTGACCGGCGGACCCCTCGGAGGTGCCGCTCGTTCAGCGCAGCGGCGAGTCGGCCTCTCGGCGGACGGGGACGCCGGAGCCGGCCAGGGCGGCCTTCACCTCGCCGATCCGCATCTTGCCGAAGTGGAAGACGCTGGCCGCCAGCACCGCGTCGGCGCCGGCCGCCACGGCCGGGGCGAAGTGGTCCACCTCGCCGGCGCCGCCGCTGGCGATCACCGGCACGGTCACCTCGCGCCGCACCGCGCGGATCAGCTCGAGGTCGAAGCCGGCCAGCGTGCCGTCGGCGTCCATCGAGTTGAGCAGCACCTCGCCCACGCCCAGCTCCGCGGCCCGCACGACCCACTCGACGGCGTCCCGGCCGGTGCCGTGCCGCCCGCCGTGGGTGGTGATCTCGAACCCGGAGTCGGTGACGGCACCGTCCCGGCAGCGGCGGGCGTCCAGCGAGAGGACCAGCACCTGGTTGCCGAACCGGTCGGCGATCTCGCTGATCAGCTCCGGGCGGGCGACGGCCGCGGTGTTGACGGCGACCTTGTCCGCGCCGGCGCGGAGCAGCCGGTCGACGTCGTCGGGGCTGCGCACCCCGCCGCCGACGGTGAGCGGGATGAACACGCTCTCCGCGGTGCGGCGGACGACGTCGTAAGTGGTCTCCCGGTCCCCGGAGCTGGCCGTGATGTCGAGGAAGGTCAGCTCGTCGGCGCCCTCGGCGTCGTACACCCGGGCCATCTCGACCGGGTCGCCGGCGTCGCGCAGGTCGACGAAGTTCACGCCCTTGACCACCCGGCCGGCGTCGACGTCCAGGCAGGGGATCACCCGCACGGCGAGGCTCACCGCGCCGCCCCCCGCACCGCGTCGGCCTCGATCTCCACCAGCATGGCCGGGTCGATCAGGCCCGCGACCTCCACCATCGTGGCGGCGGGGCGGATCTCGCCGAACACCTCGCCGTGGGCGCGGCCGACGTCCTCCCAGCGGCCGATGTCGGTCACGTACACCCGCGTCCGCACGACGTCGGCCAGGCCGAAGCCCTCCCGCCGCAGGGCGTCGCCGATCGTCGCCAGCACGTGCCGGGTCTGCGCGGCGGCGTCCCCGGGGTGCACGACGACGCCGTCGACGACCGCCGTCGTCCCGCTGACCCAGGCGCTGTCGCCGCGGACGACGACCCGGCGGTAGCCGACCACCGGCTCCCACGGGTTGCCCGACCCCGGCTCCGTCATGCGAGCTCCTCGGTGACCCGCAGCGCCTCGGGCAGGGTGAACGCGCCGGCGTAGAGCGCCTTGCCGACGATGGCCCCCTCGACGCCCACGGCGCTCAGGCCGGCCAGCGCGCGGATGTCGTCCAGCGAGCTGACGCCGCCGGAGGCGATCACCGGGCGCGGGGTGGCCGCGCACACCTCGCGCAGCAGGTCCAGGTTCGGCCCGCGCAGGGTGCCGTCCTTGGTGATGTCGGTGACCACGTAGCGGGCGCAGCCCTCGGCGTCCAGCCGGGCGAGGGTCTCGTACAGCTCGCCGCCCTCGCGGGTCCAGCCGCGGGCGGCCAGCCGGGTGCCGCGGACGTCGAGGCCGACGGCGATCCGGTCGCCGTGCTCGGCGATGGCGCGGGCGCACCACTCGGGGGACTCCAGCGCCGCGGTGCCCAGGTTGACCCGGCGACAGCCGGTGGCCAGGGCGGCGGCCAGCGACTCGTCGTCGCGGATGCCGCCGGACAGCTCGACGTCCACGTCCAGCTCCCCGACCACGCGGGCGAGCAGCTCCCGGTTGCTGCCCCGGCCGAACGCGGCGTCGAGGTCGACCAGGTGGACCCACTCGGCGCCGTCGCGCTGCCAGGTCAGGGCCGCCTCGAGCGGGTCGCCGTAGGACGTCTCGCTGCCGGCCTCGCCCTGCACCAGGCGCACGGCCTGGCCCTCGGCGACGTCGACGGCGGGGAGCAGCTGCAGCTTCGGCACGGCGACCAGCCTAGGAGCGACCCCCGGCGGCTCCTGCGGCAGGCTGTCGGGGTGGGGTGCTGCCGTGGAGTTCGCTGAGGTCGTCCGCCGCCGTCGCATGGTCCGCGACTACGTGCCGGACCGCCCCGTGCCGCCCGAGGTGCGCGACCGGCTGCTGGCGCACGCCGTCCGGGCGCCGTCGGCCGGGTTCACCCAGGGCTGGGACTTCCTGGTGCTGGAAAGCGAGCAGGAGCGGGCGGCCTTCTGGGCGGCCACGACCGACGGCGGCACCCCCGACGGCTGGCTGACCCGGATGCGCCGGGCGCCGCTGCTGGTCGTGCCCTTCTCCTGCAAGGACGCCTACCTCGACCGCTACGCCGAGCCCGACAAGGGCTGGACCGACCGCGACGAGGCCCGCTGGCCGGTGCCCTACTGGGACGTCGACGCCGGGATGGCGTCGCTGCTCATGCTGCTGACCGCGGTCGACGAGGGGCTGGGCGCGTGCTTCTTCGGCGTCCCGGCCGAGCGGGTGGACGCGCTGCGGGAGGCGTTCGGCGTCCCGGCCTCGCACCGGCCGGTCGGTGTCGTCGCCGTCGGCCATCCCGGGGACGGCGACCGGCGGTCCCCCTCGCTGCGGCGGGGCCGGCGGGGCGTCGACGAGGTGGTGCACCGCGGCCGCTGGTGAGCACCCCGCGGGACCTCAGAGGGTGCCGAGCCAGTTGGTGAGCAGCTGCGCGCCGGCGTCGCCGCTCTTCTCCGGGTGGAACTGGGTCGCCGACAGGGCGCCGTTCTCCACCCCGGCGACGAACCGGTCACCGTGCTCGGCCCAGGTCACCAGCGGCGGCGCCAGGGGCGAGGCCGGGTCCTGGCCCAGGGTGAACTCGCGCACGCCGTAGGAGTGCACGAAGTAGAAGCGCTGGTCGGCCAGCCCGTCGAAGAGCACCGACCCCGCCGGCGCCTCGACGGTGTTCCAGCCCATGTGCGGGAGCACCGGGGCCTGCAGCGGCTCGACCACGCCCGGCCACTCCCCGCAGCCCTCCGCGTCGTGGCCGTGCTCCACGCCCTTCTCGAACAGCACCTGCATGCCCACGCACACGCCGAGCACCGGCCGGCCCCCGGCCAGCCGACGACCGATGACCCGCGGCCCGTCGACCGCCCGCAGCCCGTCCATGCAGGCGGCGAAGGCACCCACGCCCGGGACGACGAGGCCGTCGGCGTCCAGCGCGGCGGCGTGGTCGGCGGTCACGGTGACCTCGGCACCCACCCGCGCCAGGGCGCGCTCGGCCGAGCGCAGGTTGCCCGATCCGTAGTCGAGGACGACGACCTTCTTCTTCACGCCTGCCACGGTACTGACCAGCGGCGAGGAGCCCGCCGGGATTCCCGGCCGGCGACGCGCCCGCGGCCCCTCCGACGGTCGCACTGCACTGCGGCGGTGCCGCCGCACGCGGGCGGGCGCCGCACTGCAGCCCGGCGGTCACCCCGACACCGCGGCACTGCCGCCGCACGCGGGCGGGCGCCGCACTGCAGCCCGGCGGTCACCCCGACACCGCGGCACTGCCGCCGCACGCGGGCGGGCGCCGCACTGCAGCCCGGCGGCCGCCCCGACACCGCGGCACTGCCGCCGCACGCGGGCGGGCGCCGCGCTACAGCCCGGCGGTCGCCCCGACACCGCGGCACTGTTGCCGCGCACGGGACCGCGGGCGGGCCGGCCGGGACCCCGGCCGGCTCACACCAGCCGCAGGACCCCCGAGGCCGTCGCCAGGGCGGCGGCCAGCAGCAGGACGGCGGCGACGGCCACCTGCGGCCCACCGCGGCCGCTCCCGCCCGGCTCGGCCCGCCAGACGCTCCAGGCGCCGCCGAGCAGGAAACCGCCCAGGACGAGCAGCAGGATGCCGGTGTTCACGCGCGTGCCTCGTGCACGCGGGTCACAGAGCGCCCTTCGTCGAGGGCACGCCGCTGGTGCGGGCGTCGAGCGCGACGGCGGTGCGCAGGGCGCGGGCGAGCGCCTTGAACTGGCCCTCCACGATGTGGTGGGCGTCCCGGCCGGCGTAGAGCACCCGCACGTGCAGGGTGATCCGGGCGTTGAACGCGAAGCTCTCCAGCACGTGCCGGGTCAGCGACGTCGGGTAGTCCGGCCCGATCATCGGCGTCATGTCCGCGGGCTCGTCGTGCACGAAGTACGGCCGGCCCGACAGGTCCACCGCGGCCTGCACGAGCACCTCGTCCATGGGGATGGTGGCGTCGCCGTAGCGGGTGATGCCCTTCTTGTCGCCCAGCGCCTCGCCGAACGCCTGGCCCAGCGCGATGGCGACGTCCTCCACCGTGTGGTGGGCGTCGATGTGCAGGTCGCCCTCGGCCCGCACCGTGAGGTCGATGCCGCTGTGCTTGCTGAGCGCGGTCAGCATGTGGTCGTAGAAGCCGACGCCGGTGCTGATCGAGCTCGCGCCGGTGCCGTCGAGGTCGACCTCGACCACGAGCTTCGTCTCGCTGGTGGCGCGCTCCACCCGTGCGGTGCGGTTCATGGGGCTCAGTCTCCCAGGCGGTGGGCGGGTGCCACCTCACCCAGGGCGGTGAGGAAGGCCTCGGTCTCGGCGGGCGTGCCGGCGGTGACCCGCAGCCAGCCGGGGATGCCGACGTCGCGGACCAGCACGTCGCGGTCCAGCAGCGCCTGCCACGCGGCGGCCGAGTCGGCGAAGCGGCCGAACAGCACGAAGTTGGCGTCGCTGGGGACGCTGGTCAGCCCGAGCCCGGGCAGCGCGGCGACGATGCGGTCCCGCTCGGCCTTGACGGCGTCGACGGTGGCCAGCAGGGCGTCGGTGTGCGCCAGCGCGGCGCGGGCGGCGGCCTGGGTGAGCGCCGACAGGTGGTATGGCAGCCGCACCAGCTGCAGCGCGTCGACGACGGCGGGGTCGGCGGCCAGGTAGCCCAGCCGCAGCCCGGCCATCCCGAACGCCTTGCTCATGGTCCGGCTCACGATCAGCCGCGGCCGGCCCGGCAGCAGGTCCAGCGCCGACGGGGTCCCGGTGCGGGCGAACTCGGCGTAGGCCTCGTCGACGACGAGCACCCCGGCGCCCTCGTCGCCGTAGGACGTCGCCTCGTACAGCGCCTCCACGGTGGCGAGCCCCACCGCGGTGCCGGTCGGGTTGTTCGGGCTGGTCACGAAGACCACGTCCGGGCGCACCGCACGCACCTGCGCGACGGCGGCCTCGGTGTCGATGGTGAAGTCGGCCCGCCGGTGCCCGTCGACCCAGGCGGTGCCGGTGCCGGCCGAGATGATCGGGTGCATCGAGTAGGACGGCGTGAAGCCCAGCGCCGTCCGCCCGGCGCCGCCGAAGGCCTGCAGGACCTGCTGCAGCACCTCGTTGGAGCCGTTGGCCGCCCACACCTGCTCGGGGCCGATCGGCTCCCCCGCCGTGCGGGACAGGTAGGCGGCGAGGTCGGTGCGCAGCGCGACCGCGTCCCGGTCGGGGTAGCGGTTGAGCTCGACGGCCGCGTGCCCCAGCGCCGTCCCCAGGTCCGCCAGCAGCTCGGCCGGCAGCGGGTAGGGGTTCTCGTTGGTGTTGAGCCGGTGGGTGACCTGCAGCTGCGGCGCGCCGTAGGGGGACCTGCCGCGCAGCTCGGGGCGCAGCGGGAGGTCGTCCAGGCCGGCGCGGGTGGTGGCCGTCATGCGCGCTGCCGCGCCCGCACGGCGGCGGCGTGCGCCGGCAGGTCCTCCGCGCCGGCCAGGGCGTCGATGTGCCCGGCGACCTCGGCGAGGGCCCGCTCGTCGTACTCGACGACGTGGATGCCGCGCAGGAACGACTGCACCGACAGCCCGCTGGAGTGCCGGGCGCAGCCACCGGTGGGCAGCACGTGGTTGGAGCCGGCGCAGTAGTCGCCCAGGCTGACCGGCGAGTACGCGCCGACGAACACCGCGCCGGCGTTGCGCACCCGCAGCGCGACCGCGCGGGCGTCGCGGGTCTGGATCTCCAGGTGCTCGGCGGCGTAGGCGTCGACCACGCGCAGGCCGGCGTCGACGTCGTCCACCAGGACGATGCCGGACTGGCTGCCCTCCAGGGCGGTGGTGATCCGGTCGGAGTGCTTGGTCGCCGCGACCTGCCCGGGTACCAGGGCCAGGACGGCGTCGGCCAGCTCCTCGCTGTCGGTGACCAGCACCGCGCCGGCTAGCGGGTCGTGCTCGGCCTGGCTGATGAGGTCGGCGGCGACGTGCACCGGGTCGGCGGTGTCGTCGGCCAGGATCGCCACCTCGGTCGGACCGGCCTCGGAGTCGATGCCGATGAGCCCGCGCAGCAGCCGCTTGGCCGCGGTGACGTACACGTTGCCGGGGCCGGTGACCATGTCGACCGGCTCGCAGGAGCCGGCGCCGTAGCCGAACACGGCGATCGCCTGGGCGCCGCCGACGGCGTAGACCTCGGTGACGCCGAGCAGCGCGCACGCGGCCAGCACGCCGGGGTCGGGCAGGCCGCCGTTGTCGCGCTGCGGCGGGGAGGCGACGGCGATGGACTCCACGCCGGCGATCTGCGCCGGGACGACGTTCATGACGACGCTGGACAGCAGCGGCGCCAGCCCGCCGGGCACGTAGAGGCCGACGCGGCGGACCGGCACCCACCGCTCGGTGACCGTGCCGCCGGGCGACACCTGGGTGGTGACGTCGGTGCGGGCCTGGTCGGCGTGCACCCGCCGGACCCGGGCGATGGCCTCCTCCAGGGCGGCGCGCACGGTCGGGTCGATCGTGGCCAGGGCGTCGGCGATGGCCTGCGGCGGGACGGCGAAGTCCTCGAGGTCGACGCCGTCCAGGCGTGCGGTGATCTCGCGGACGGCCTGCGCCCCGCGGACGCGGACGTCCTCGCACAGCGGGCGCACCGTCGTCAGCACCGAGTCGATGTCGGTGGCGGCGCGGGGCAGCAGGCCGGAGAGCTCGCGCACCCCGGGCAGCGCGGATCCGCGCAGGTCGATGCGGCTGAGCACGGACGGACCTCCGGGGCGGGGCGGGGGGACGGCGCGGGGCGCCGCGCCGGGGACGGCGACCTCCCAGGGTAGCCGCGCCCGGCGGCGCCGGACCGGGGCCCTACGCTCGCGGCGTGGGTCAGGTCATCCCGCTCTTCCCGCTGGGGACGCCCCTGTTCCCCGGCGTCGTCCTGCCGCTGCGCGTGTTCGAGCCCCGCTACCGGCGGTTGATGCGCGACCTGCTGGTGCAGCGCGCCGAGCACGGGACGCCGGGCTCCTTCGGGGTCGTGGCCATCCGGCAGGGGTGGGAGGTCGAGCAGGTCGCCCCGGCCGAGGCGCTGTACGACATCGGCTGTACCGCGCGGCTGCAGTCGGTGCGGCCGCTATCCGACGGCGGGTTCTCCATCGTGACCGTGGGCGGGGACCGGTTCCGGCTGCTGGACGTGCTGGTCACCGACGACCCGCCGTACCTGCAGGCCGAGGTGGAGTGGCTCGCCGAGGAGGAGGCCGCCGAGGAGGCCGCCGGGGACGCCGAGGGCATCGTCGGCCTGCCCGGGGAGGCGCCGCTCGGGCCGCCGGACGAGGTCGCGGCCGCGGGGCTGGACGAGCTGGTCAGCTCCGTCGCCCGCGGGTCGCTGGACGTGCTGGTCCGCGGGGTGGGTGACCTGTTCGCCCGGTACGTCGCCGCGGTCGGCGCGCTGCGGGGTGGCGACGGCGACGGCGAGGACATCGCCGCGATGGGCGAGAGCGACGAGGAGAGCGCCGCGCTGATGGAGGCCGTGGGCGACGACCCGCGGGCGCTGTCCTACCTGGTGGCCTCGGCCGCGCTGCTGACCACCGAGGACCGGCAGGCGTTGCTCGCCGAGTCCGCGACCCGCCGGCGGCTGGTCACCGAGACGCGGCTGCTGCGCCGGGAGCTGACGCTGCTGGAGACCATCGGCGCGGTGCCCGCGCCCCTGCAGCGCTTCGCCGGCCCGCGCAGCGTCAACTGACGCCCGGCCCGGACGGCCCGTCGACCGACGCCGGGGGCCCGGCCGGCGCGCGCTCGGGGGTGCGGCCCAGGTCCTCGCCGGAGGCCAGCAGGGTCGCGACGACGTAGACGAGGACCGCGACGAACGGGGCGACCGCCAGCGCGGGCAGCGACTGCAGCTCCAGGCGGGTGGTCACCGTCGCCCCGACGTCGGCCAGGTCCTCGCGCGTGGGGCCGGCGCCGAGCAGCTCCCCCAGCTGCCAGGCGAGGACGCCGGCCAGACCGGGCCCGGCGGCGAGGGCGGCCAGCACCGTGACGCCGCGGCGCCGGCGCAGGGCCCACCCGGCGAGACCGGCGAGGAGGCCGAGCCCGGCCATCACCAGCACGAACACGCTGTCGTCGGCGGCGAACAGCTCCGCGGAGGTGGCCCCCAGCGGCTCGACGCCGTCGGCGACGACCCGGTAGTCCTCGCGCGGCGCGAGCAGCCACCACAGCAGGCCGGCCGGGATCCCGGCGAGGACCACGACGGCGGCCAGGCGCAGCGCCGGCACGAGGTCCGCGCGCACCTCCGCGGCCCCGCCCCAGCGGCCGGCGGCCGTCCAGGCGCGGCGGCTCTCCCGGCGGGCGGCGGCCCGGCCGCCGGGGCCGGCGGTGCGGCGTGCACCCACGCCGTCGCTGCCGTCCCACGGTCGCAGGGCTCCGGCCTCGGCAGCCGGCAGCGGACCGGCGGGGTCACTCACCCCTCCAGTGAACCCCTCCGCACCGGGCCGCCCCGGGTGCACCCCTCCCACCGACGCGCGCCGGCGCTCAGAGCAGCGCGACGCTGGTCGGGCCGAGCAGCGCCTTGATGTCGCCCATGAGCGCGGTGCTGGGACGCACGCGCAGGCCCTGGTCGAGCCGCAGCACGGTCTCGCGGGCGCCGTTGACGAGCTTGAGCTGCACCTCGGTGGTGCCCGGGTGGCTGCCGAGCACCTCGCGCAGCCGCTCGACGACCGGCGGCGTGCAGCGGGCGGCGGCCATCGACACCAGGACGGGGCCGCGGGGGCCCTCGGTGAGCTCGGGGATGGTCACCTCGGAGCCGAACAGCGACGGCTGGTCGTCGCGCCGGCTGATGCGGCCCTTGACCACGACGATCTGGTCCCGGACCACCTTCTCCGAGACCTCGGCCCAGGTCTTGGGGAAGAACAGCACCTCGATGCCGGACTCCAGGTCCTCCACCGTGGCGATGGCCCACGGCGCGCCCTGCTTGTTGGTGCGGGGCGAGACCGCGGTGAGGATCCCGGCGATGGTGACGTTCGCGCCGTCCTCCACCCCGCCGGCGTTGATCTCGGCGATCGGGGTGTCGGCGTGCGAGGTGAGCACGTGCTCGACGCCGTGCAGCGGGTGGTCGGAGACGTAGAGGCCGAGCATGTCGCGCTCGAACATGAGCCGCTCGCTCTTGGACCAGTCGGCCGTCGGGATGGTGATCTCCAGCGCCCCGCCGAACGGGTCGTCGCTGCCGGCCTCCTCGCCGAAGCTGCCGAACAGGTCGAACTGCCCCTCGGCCTCCTTGCGCTTGAGGCCCATCGCGGAGTCCACGGCCTGGGCGTGGATGGCGACGATGCCCTGCCGGGAGTGCCCGAGGGAGTCGAAGGCACCGGCCTTGGCCAGGGACTCGATGACCTTCTTGTTGCAGGCCACCGTGTCGATCTTGCGCATGAAGTCGGAGAAGTCCTTGAACGCGCCCTTCTCCTCGCGCGCCCGCACGATCGACTCGACGACGTTGGTGCCGACGTTGCGCACCGAGGCCAGGCCGAAGCGGATGTCGGTGCCGACGGCGGCGAAGTCCCACGAGGACTCGTTGACGTCCGGCGGGAGCACCTTGATGCCCATCCGCCGGCACTCGGCGAGGTAGATCGGGCGGCGGTCCTTGTCGTCGCCGACGCTGGTCAGCAGGCCGGCCATGTACTCGGCCGGGTAGTTCGCCTTGAGGTACGCCGTCCAGTAGGAGACGAGGCCGTAGGCCGCCGAGTGGGCCTTGTTGAAGGCGTAGTCGGCGAACGGGACCAGGATGTCCCACAGCGTCTTGATCGCCGCGGCGGAGTAGCCGCGCTCCTTCATGCCGGCCTCGAAGCCGACGAACTCGGCGTCCAGGACGGACTTCTTCTTCTTGCCCATGGCGCGACGCAGCAGGTCGGCCTTGCCGAGCGAGTACCCGGCGACCTTCTGCGCGATCGCCATGACCTGCTCCTGGTACACGATCAGGCCGTAGGTGCCGCCCAGGATGTCCTCGAGCGGCTCGGCCAGCTCGGGGTGGATCGGCGTGATCTCCTGCTGGCCGTTCTTGCGCAGCGCGTAGTTGGTGTGCGAGTTGGCGCCCATCGGCCCCGGCCGGTAGAGCGCGCCGACCGCGGAGATGTCCTCGAAGTTGTCCGGCCGCATGAGCCGCAGCAGGGACCGCATCGGGCCGCCGTCGAACTGGAAGACCCCGAGCGTGTCGCCGCGGGCCAGCAGGTCGTAGGTGGCCTTGTCGGTGAGGTCCTTGCTGATCTCGTCGAGGTCGATCGCCTCCTTGCCGTTGGCGACGATGTTGCGCAGCGCGTCGTCGATGACCGTGAGGTTGCGCAGGCCCAGGAAGTCCATCTTGAGCAGGCCGAGCGTCTCGCAGGTCGGGTAGTCGAACTGCGTGATGATCGCGCCGTCGGCCTCGCGCCGCATGATCGGGATGCTGTCGATCAGCGGGTACCGGCCGATGATCACGCCGGCGGCGTGCACGCCCCACTGGCGCTTGAGCCCCTCGAGCTTGCGGGCCTGGTCCACGACCTCGGCCGCGCCGGGGTCGGACTCGTAGCGGGCGCGGAACTCCGCGGCCTCCTTGTAGCGCGGGTGGGACGGGTCGAACACCCCCGACAGCGGGATGCCCTTGCCCATCACGTCCGGCGGCATGAGCTTGGTCAGCTCGTCGCCCACCGAGAACGGACGGTCCAGCACCCGGGCGGCGTCCTTGATCGCGGCCTTGGCCTTGATGGTGCCGTAGGTGACGATCTGGCTGACCCGCTCCTCGCCGTACTTCTGCGAGACGTACTGGATGACCTCGCCGCGGCGGCGGTCGTCGAAGTCGATGTCGACGTCGGGCATGGAGACGCGCTCGGGGTTGAGGAAGCGCTCGAAGATCAGGCCGTGGGCGAGCGGGTCCAGGTCGGTGATGCCCATGGCGTACGCGGCCAGCGAGCCGGCGGCCGAGCCACGCCCGGGGCCGACGCGGATGCCGTTGTCCTTGGCCCAGTTGATGAAGTCGGCGACCACGAGGAAGTACCCCGGGAAGCCCATCTGGGTGATGATCCCGACCTCGTAGTCGGCCTGCTTGCGGACGTGGTCGGGGATGCCGGCCGGGTAGCGCTTGTGCAGCCCCCGCTCGACCTCCTTGACGAACCAGGAGGTCTCGTCCTCCCCCGGCGGCAGCGGGAACCGGGGCATGAGGTCGGCGCCCTCGGTGAACGACACCTCGCACTGCTCGGCGACCAGCAGCGTGTTGTCGCAGGCCGAGCGCAGGTCACCGTCGAACAGCGCCCGCATCTCCGCGGCGCTCTTGAGGTAGTAGCCGTCGCCGTTGAACCGGAAGCGGTTGGTCTCGTTCAGCCGCGACCCGGTCTGGATGCACAGGAGCGCGTCGTGGGCCTCGGCGTCCTCCTTGTGCGTGTAGTGCAGGTCGTTGGTGGCCAGCAGCGGGATGCCGAGGTCCTTCGCGATCGCCATCAGCGCCGGACGGGTCTTCTTCTCGATGGCCAGCCCGTGGTCCATCAGCTCGGCGTAGAAGTTCTCCTTGCCGAAGATGTCCTGGAAGTCGGCGGCGGCCTGGCGCGCCCTGTCCTCCTTGCCGGCGCGCAGCCACATGTTGACCTCGCCCGACGGGCAGCCGGTCGTGGCGATGAGGCCCTTTCCGTACTTCTCGAGCAGGTCGCGGTCGAAGCGCGGCTTGCGGTACTGGCCCTCGAGGCTGGCCAGCGAGGAGATGCGGAAGAGGTTGTGCATCCCCTCGGTGGTGCGGGCCAGCAGCGTCATGTGCGTGTACGCGGCCTTGCCGCGGTTGGACCCGCCGTCGCCCTCCTCATCGATGAGGTTGTCGCCGAAGTCGAACGGCGCCCGGTCGAAGCGGGAGCCGGGCGTGTAGTACCCCTCCATGCCGATGATCGGCTTCACGCCGGCGGAGTTGGCCTGCTTGTAGAAGTCGTAGGCGCCGAACACGTTGCCGTGGTCGGTCATCGCCAGCGCCGGCATGCCGTGCTCGGCGGCGGCCTTCGTGACCTCCGGCAGCTTCGCCGCGCCGTCCAGCATCGAGTACTCGGTGTGGACGTGCAGGTGGACGAAGGAGTCGGACGTGCTGGTCACGGGCGGTCGTGCTCCTCGGTGGTCGTGCGTGCCCGACCGTCGGCGGGCCGGCGGGCGACCGGTGGGGAAGACCGGCGGTGCGGGGTCTCGGGCGGCTCCTCGGGAGGTGGCCGCCCCCGATCCTCGCACTGCGGACTGTCTACGCCGAGGGTCTGACGGAACGTGTCCCGCGCGGGCGGGCCGTCCGGTCCGTCACACGTCCGCTCCCCCGCCGGGGCCCGCGCCCGGGCACCCGTCCGGGTCCTCCGGAGTGACCGGCCGGCGCATCGTGACGTGCGCGATCCCGGCCTCCTCGTACTCCTCGCCCACCGGGGCGTACCCCGCCCGCTCGTAGAAGCCGCGGGCGCCCAGTTGGGCGTGCAGCTCCACCTCGGCCAGCCCCCGCCGCCGCGCCTCCCGGTGCAGCACCGCGAGCACCGCCGCACCGTGACCGCGGCCCCGCGCGGCCGCGTCGACCGCCATCCGGCCGATCACCCCGCGCCCGTCGCGCTCGAACAGCCGGCCGGTGGCGACGACGCGCCCGTTGGCGTCCCGGGCGACCGCGTGCACCGCCACCGCGTCGAGCGCGTCCTGCTCGAGCTCCGGCGGGACCCCCTGCTCCTCGACGAACACCCGGGTGCGCAGCGCCACCAGCTCCGCGCGGTCGGCCGGCCCGGCGACGGTGGCGCTCACCGGGCGACCGCCGGCGGCAGCACCCGGGAGGGGACGACGAGGAAGCGCAGGTCGACCAGCGCGTGCAGCACGACCGGCAGCAGCAGCGAGCCGGTGTTCAGGTACACCGCGGCCAGGACCGCGCCGAGCAGGCCGGTGGTCAGCACCCCACCGAGGCCCTGGTAGGCGTGGGCGAGGCCGAAGGCGACCGCGGCGACCGCGACCAGCACCGCGGCCGGCAGCCCGCCGGTGACGGCGGAGACCACGGCCAGGAAGAACGCCCGGTAGAGCCACTCCTCGCAGATGCCGGCGGTCAGCCCCACCACCGTGAACAGCCGCCGCTCGGCGCGGCTGCGCGGCAGGAGCGCGAGGGCGGCGTGCACCGGCAGCTCCGCGTGCCGCCCCTCGCCGGCGGCCGGCTCCGGCTGCGCGACCAGCGCGCCGCCGCGCAGCGCCCGGGTGGTGACGACGACGAGCGCCAGGACCACCAGCGTGAGCCCGCCGCCGACCGGGCCGGGCCACCCGTCGGGCCAGCGCAGCCCGAGCGCGGCGGCGTCGACGCCGGGTGCGGACAGCCAGATGACCAGGGCGAGCAGCGCGAGGCCCCACTCCAGCACCAGCAGCCGGCGGTAGAACGAGCGCCGCGCGCCGGCGTCGGTGCGCAGCCGCCCCTCGAAGCGGCGGTGCAGGACGGCACCGACGACGGGCTCGCCCACGACGAGGTAGACCGCCACGGCGACGGCCGACAGGGCCGCCGGCCCCCAGTCGGCGAGCGACGTCGGCAGGGCGTCCACCGGCGGCTAGGCCTCGGCCCGCAGGATCGCCAGCGCCCCCGCCAGGTCGGCCGGGTAGTCGCTGGTGAACTCCACCCAGCCGCCGTCAGCGGGGTGCTCGAAGCCCAGCCGCACCGCGTGCAGCCACTGCCGGGAGACGCCCAGCCGGGCGGCGAGCGTGGGGTCGGCGCCGTAGAGCGGGTCGCCGACGCACGGGTGGCGCATCGCCGAGAAGTGCACGCGAATCTGGTGGGTGCGACCGGTCTCCAGGTGGACGTCGACCAGGCTCGCGGCCGGGAAGGCCTCGAGGACCTCGTAGTGCGTCACCGAGGGCCGGCCGCCGGTGACGACGGCGAACTTCCAGTCGTGCCGGGGGTGCCGGTCGATCGGCGCGTCGATGGTGCCCCGCGACGGGTCGGGGTGGCCCTGGACGAGCGCGTGGTAGCCCTTGTCGACCGTCCGCTCCTTGAACGCGGCCTTGAGCGCGGTGTAGGCGCGCTCGCTCTTGGCCACCACCATGAGCCCGGTCGTCGCGGCGTCCAGCCGGTGGACGACGCCCTGGCGCTCGGCGGCGCCGGACGTGGAGATGCGGTAGCCCGCCGCGGCCAGGCCCCCGATCACGGTGGGCCCCTCCCACCCGGGGCTGGGGTGCGCGGCGACGCCGACGGGCTTGTCCACCACCACGAGGTCGTCGTCGTCGTGCACGATCGCCATGCCGGTGACCGGCTGCGGGGGCACCGGCTCGCCCGGCGGCGGAGGCAGCTCGACCTCCAGCCAGCTGCCGCCGGTCAGCCGGTCGCCCTTGCCTCGCGCCCGGCCGTCGACGACGACGGCGCCGGCGTCGGCGAGGTCGGCCGCGGCGGCGCGGGTCAGCCCGAACAGCCGCGACAGCGCCTGGTCGACCCGCTGCCCCTCCAGCCCGTCGGGCACCGGCAGGGCGCGGTGCAGGCCTGAGGTCACGCGCCCATTGTGACCGGCCGTGCGGACGGCCCGACGCAGCGCCGCCGCACGTCAGCCGCGATCGTCGCGCCGGCGCCGGGCACGGTCGTCGTCCCCGGCCCGGTCGCCGTCCCCGTCCCGATCGTCGTCCCCGTCCCCGTCCCCGTCCCGGCCGCGGGAGCCGTCGAACTCGATGCCGCGCAGCGCGAGCACCGCGCCGAGCAGGCCACCGCAGGTGATCGCCGAGTCGGCCACGTTGAAGATCGGGAAGAACTCGCCGCCGGGGGCGAACACCGAGATGAAGTCGACGACCCCGCCGCGCAGGAACCCCGGGTCCCGGAAGACGCGGTCGACCAGGTTGCCCAGCGCGCCGCCGAGGACCAGCCCGAGCGCCACCGCCCAGCCCAGGGAGAACAGCCGGCGCGAGGCGCGGACGATGACGACCACCACGGCGACCGCGATCAGGGTGAACACCACGGTGAAGCCCTGGGCGAAGGAGAACGCCGCACCGGTGTTGCGGGCGTGCGTGAGGTACAGCGCACCGCCCAGCAGCCGCACGTCCTCGCCGCGGTCGAGCGTCGCGACGACGAGCAGCTTGCTGCCCAGGTCCAGCAGCAGCACCCCCGCGGCCAGCGCCAGCAGCAGGGCGGTGCGCGGCCGGCGGCCGGCGGGCCCGGCGGTCGCGGGCGACCCGGCCGGCGGGAGGCCCTCGTCGCGGGCGTCCTCGGGCTCAGCGGACAGCGCGTGCTCCAGGGGTCTCGGGTCCCGGGGTGACGGGCAGGTGGCGGGCGGGTGACGGGCGGGTGCCGGCCGCCCGGACGGTCGTAGGACGATAGCCGGGTGCGCGTGCCGCCCCGTCCCGCCGCGGCGGCCCACGCACGGACACCACCGTCCGCGTGACTCATGTCATACCGGGTACGACGCATCTCACACCGGCGAGGGGGCGTGCCCGGGCTCGGGAGAGCCGATGGTCGGTGTCGGACCTCGTACCCGGCCAGAGAGGCAATCGTGTCCACCGAGCCCGCCCCCGCCACCGATCCCGACGTAGTCCTCGTCGGTGGCGGCATCATGAGCGCGACCCTCGCGTCGCTGCTCGGCATCGTCGCGCCCGACTGGAGCATCTCGGTCTTCGAGTCCGGTCCCGCCGTCGCCGGGGAGAGCTCGGACGCGTGGAACAACGCGGGCACCGGGCACGCGGCGCTGTGCGAGCTGAACTACACGCCGGCGGGACCCGACGGGCGGGTCGACCCGACCAAGGCCATCACGATCAACGAGCAGTTCCAGCTGTCGCGGCAGTTCTGGTCGCACCTGGTGCGCCAGGGCATGACCGGGTCCCCGAAGGACTTCATCGCCCCGGTGCCGCACATCAGCTTCGTCACCGGTGAGGACGGGCGCGCCTACATGCGCAACCGCTACGCCGCCCTGACCTCGCACCCCCTCTTCGAGGGCATGGAGTACACCGACGACCCGGCGACCTTCGCCGAGTGGGCGCCGCTGATGATGGCCGGCCGCGACCCGGCCGAGGTGGTTGCCGGGACCCGCGCCGTCGCCGGGACCGACGTCAACTTCGGCGCCCTCACCCGCCTGCAGCTGACCGACGCCGAGGCGCGCGGGGTGTACGTGCACGTGGGTCAGCGGGTCTCGGACGTGGAGCGGATGGACGACGGCCGCTGGCGGGTCACCGTCACCGACGTCGACAGCGGCGAGCGCCGCACGGTGCGCACCCGGTTCGTCTTCGTGGGCGCCGGCGGGGGCGCGCTCCCGCTGCTGCAGAAGGCCGCCATCCCCGAGATCCGCGGCTTCGGCGGCTTCCCGGTCAGCGGCGAGTTCCTGCGCACCCGCTCCGCCGAGCTCGTGTCCCGGCACCAGGCGAAGGTGTACGGCCAGGCCGCCGTCGGCGCGCCGCCGATGTCGGTGCCGCACCTGGACCTGCGCCTGGTCGACGGCGAGTACTCGCTGCTGTTCGGCCCCTACGCCGGCTGGTCGCCGAAGTTCCTCAAGGCCGGCTCGGTGTTCGACCTGCCGCTGTCGGTGAAGCCCAACAACCTGGGCTCGATGCTGGGCGTCGCCCGCACCGAGCTCGCGCTCACCAAGTACCTGATCGGCGAGCTGCTGCAGTCGCGCGCGGCCCGGCACAAGACCCTGCAGGGGTTCGTCCCGCTGGCCGAGCAGGCCGACTGGGACATGATCACCGCCGGCCAGCGGGTGCAGGTCATCAAGCGCGACGCGGCGAGCGGCAAGGGCGTCCTGCAGTTCGGCACCGAGCTGATCACCGGCGCCGACGGTTCGATCGCCGGCCTGCTGGGGGCCTCCCCCGGCGCGTCGACGGCCGTGTCGGCGATGCTCACGCTGCTGGAGCGCTGCTTCCCGCAGCACCTGGACGCGTGGCGGCCCCGGCTGCAGGAGGCGATCCCCTCCTACGGCCGCAGCCTGGCCACCGACCACGCGCTGCTCGCCGAGGTCCGCGAGGAGACGACGAAGACCCTCGAGCTCGTCGCCTGACCGCCCCTCAGTCGGCCTGGCTGGGGTCGCCGGTCTCGCCGCGCCAGCTGGCCAGGCGGCCCGCCCGGGAGACCGCGCGCAGCCGGCGCTCGGCCTCCTCGCGGGACCGGCGGGCGGCGACCAGCAGCGCCTGGTCCCCGCGCATCAGCCGCGTGCCGGCGTCGGGCACGAACGGGCGCCCGTCGCGCACCACGAGGACGACGGCGGCGTCCTCGGGCAGCCGCAGCTCGGGCAGGTAGACGCCGTGCAGCCGCGACCCCACGGGCACCGTCAGCTGCATCAGCTCGGCGTCGAGCTCCTCCAGCGGCGCGGCCTCGACCTGGACCTCCCGCGGGGTGACGGGCGTGGCGATCCCCAGCCCGCGGGCCACCCAGGGCAGCGACCGGCCCTGGACGAGGGTGAACACGACCACGAGCACGAAGACGGTGTCGAACACGGTGGTGGCCTGTGGCACGCCGGCGGCGATCGGGAACGTGGCCAGCACGATCGGCACGGCGCCGCGCAGTCCCGCCCACGACACGAAGACCTGCTGCGGCCAGGGCATCCGGAACGGGGCCAGGCTGACCAGTACCGACACGGGCCGGGCGACCAGCAGCAGCGCCGCGCCGACGACCAGCGCCGGCCCGAGCGCGCCCAGCAGCCGGTCCGGCGAGGCGAGCAGGCCCAGCAGCACGAACAACCCGATCTGGGCCAGGGACGCCATGCCCTCGGCGAAGCCGATGCTCGCCGAGCGGTGCGGCAGCGGCGCGTTGCCCAGCACCAGGCCGCACAGGTAGACCGCGACGAACCCGGAGGCGTGCACGAGGTCGGCCGAGGCGAACGCCAGGACGCACAGGGCGAGGGTGGCCAGCGGGTAGAGGCCCGACAGCGGCAGCGCCACGCGGCGCAGCAGCCACGCCCCCGCCGTCCCGAGCACGACGCCGATCACGGCTCCCGCGGCGAGCTCGGCGACCACCGCGAGCGCGGTGACCCACCACGGGCGCGCCTCCCCGCCGACGAGCCGCTCGGACAGGACGACCACCAGGAGGATGACCGGGGCGTCGTTCAGCCCGGACTCCGCCTCCAGCGCCGCCACCATCCGCCGGGGCAGCGGCAGGCGCCGCAGGGTGGCGAACACGGCCGCGGCGTCGGTGGAGCTGACGACGGCGCCCAGCAGCAGCGCGAACGACCAGCTCATGTCCAGCACCGCGACGGCGAGCGCGGCGGTGACGGCGACGCTGACGACCACGCCCACCGTGGCCAGGGCGACGCCCGGCCCGAGGGCCCGCCGGACGTCGCCCCAGCGGGTCGTCAGCCCGCCCTCGGCGAGGATGACGACCAGCGCGGTGACGCCGAGGGTCTGGGTGAGCTCGACGTCCTCGAAGTCCACGCCCAGGCCGCTCTCCCCCAGGGCCACGCCCAGGGCGAGGTACAGCAGCAGGCTGGGCAGTCCCAGCCGGTCGGCCACGCGCAGCGCGACGGCCGCGACGAGCACCACGACGGAGCCGACGGCGAGCGCGACGGTGACCGTCTCGTTCACCGCCCGCCCCCCAGCACGGGGGCAGTCTCCCGTACCGGCGCGCCCGCGCGATCCGACCGGCCCGGGCCTCCGCCGCACGCCGTGCCGAACCCGGTCGACGGCTCGGGGACAATGGGGGCGTGAGCTCTCCCGGTCCCGACTCGGCTCCCTCCCCGGCGACGCCCCCCGGGCGCTTCCGCGCCATGCCCCCGCAGGTCGACCTGCCCGCGCTGGAGCACGACGTGCTGCGTCGCTGGGAGGAGGCGGAGGTCTTCGCCCGGAGCCTGGCCGACAGCCAGGGCAAGCCGCAGTGGAACTTCTACGAGGGCCCGCCGACGGCCAACGGCCGCCCGGGCACCCACCACATCGAGGCCCGGGCGTTCAAGGACGTCTTCCCCCGCTTCAAGACGATGCAGGGCTGGCACGTGCCCCGCCGCGCCGGCTGGGACTGCCACGGCCTGCCGGTGGAGATCGCCGTCGAGCAGGAGCTGGGCTTCGCCGGGAAGCCCGACATCGAGCGCTACGGCATCGCCGAGTTCAACGCGCGGTGCCGGGAGTCGGTGCTGCGGCACGTCGACTCGTTCTCCGAGCTGACCCGCCGGATGGGCTACTGGGTCGACATGTCCACCGCCTACTGGACGATGGACCCGCACTACGTCGAGAGCGTCTGGTGGTCGCTCAAGCAGGTCTTCGACAAGGGCCTGCTGGTCGAGGACCACCGCGTCGCGCCGTACTGCCCGCGCTGCGGCACCGGCCTGTCCGACCACGAGGTCGCCCAGGGGTACGAGTCGATCACCGACCCCTCGGTGTACGTCAGCCTGCCGGTCACCAGCGGCGAGTGGGCCGGCCGCGCCGACCTGCTG
This sequence comes from Blastococcus sp. SYSU D00695, assembly GCF_054050555.1. Taxonomy (NCBI): domain Bacteria; kingdom Bacillati; phylum Actinomycetota; class Actinomycetes; order Geodermatophilales; family Geodermatophilaceae; genus Blastococcus; species Blastococcus sp. SYSU D00695. Next base: position 47,257 of record NZ_JBJGZP010000015.1, read on the forward strand.
ATCTGGACGACGACGCCGTGGACGTTGCCGTCCAACACCGCCGTCGCGGTCAACCCCGAGGTCACCTACCTGGTGGTCCGGGCCGAGCACCAGGGCCGGGAGCGCACCGTCGTCGTCGCCGAGCCGCTGGTGGACGCCGTCCTGGGCGCCGACACCCCCCGCGAGGTGCTGGCCACCACGACCGGGCGCGACTGGGAGCGGGTGCACTACCAGCGGCCGTTCGAGCTGGTGGAGTTCCCCGAGGGGGACGCGCACTACGTCGTCCTCGCCGACTACGTCACCACCGACGACGGCACCGGGCTGGTGCACCAGTCCCCCGCCTTCGGCGCCGACGACCTCGCCGTCTGCCGCGGCTACGGGCTGCCCGTGGTCAACCCGATCGACTCGACCGGCCACTTCCTGCCCGAGGTCGGCCTGGTGGGCGGCCGGTTCTTCAAGGTGGCCGACGAGTCGCTGGTCGAGGACCTGCAGGCGCGCGGCGTGCTGTGGCGCGAGCAGCGCTACGAGCACAGCTACCCGCACTGCTGGCGCTGCCACACGCCGCTCATGTACTACGCGCAGCCGTCCTGGTACATCCGCACCAGCACGATCAAGGACCGGCTGTTGGCGGAGAACGAGAAGACCCGCTGGTACCCCGAGACCATCCAGTGGGGCCGCTACGGCGACTGGCTGCACAACAACGTCGACTGGGCGCTGTCGCGCGACCGCTACTGGGGCACGCCGCTGCCGATCTGGCGCAACGACGCCGACCCGTCGCACGTGGTCGCCGTCGGCTCGCTCGCCGAACTGTCGGAGCTGACCGGCCGCGACCTGTCCGACCTGGACCCGCACCGGCCCTTCATCGACGACGTCACGTTCACGCTGCCCGGCACCGAGGGGACCTTCCGCCGGGTGCCGCAGGTCATCGACGCCTGGTACGACTCCGGGTCGATGCCGTTCGCGCAGTGGGGCGCGCCGTACCGGAACCAGGAGCAGTTCGAGGCCGCCTACCCGGCGCAGTTCATCTGCGAGGCGATCGACCAGACCCGCGGCTGGTTCTACTCGCTCATGGCGGTCGGCACGCTGGTGTTCGACCAGAGCTCCTACGAGAACGTGCTGTGCCTGGGCCACATCCTCGCCGAGGACGGCCGGAAGATGAGCAAGCACCTGGGCAACATCCTCGAGCCGATCCCGCTGATGGACCGGCACGGCGCCGACGCCGTGCGCTGGTTCATGCTGGCCGGCGGCTCGCCGTGGTCGGCCCGCCGGGTGGGGCACGAGACGCTGTCCGAGGTGGTCCGCAAGGTCCTGCTGACCTACTGGAACACGGCGAGCTTCTTCACCCTCTACGCCGAGACCAACGGCTGGGACCCATCCAGCACCCCCGCTCCCCCGCGCGCGGAGCGCCCGCTGCTGGACCGCTGGGCGCTGGCCACCCTCGCCGAGGTCACCGAGGGCGTCACCGCGGCGCTGGAGGACTTCGACACCCAGGGCGCCGGCCGGCTGCTCGCGCAGTTCGTCGACGACCTGTCCAACTGGTACGTGCGGCGCTCCCGCCGCCGGTTCTGGGACGGCGACCCGGCCGCGCTGGGCACGCTGCACGAGGTGCTCGACGGCCTGACCCGCCTCATGGCGCCGTTCACGCCGTTCGTCACCGAGGAGGTGTGGGCCCGCGCGGTCCGTCCCGGCCGGGACGACGCCGCGGACTCGGTGCACCTGTCCTCGTGGCCCCAGGCCGACGCCGGTGCCCGCGACCCGCAGCTGGTCGAGCAGGTCTCGCTGGTGCGCCGGCTGGTGGAGCTGGGCCGCTCGGCGCGGACGTCCTCGAAGGTCCGCACCCGCCAGCCGCTGGCCCGCGCCCTCGTCGCCGCCCCCGGCTGGGCGCAGCTGCCCCGCGACCTCGTCGCCGAGGTGGCCGACGAGCTGAACGTGCAGGAGCTGACCGAGCTCTCGGCCGTCGAGGGCGAGCTCGTCGACGTCAGCGTGAAGATCGACTTCCGCGCCGTCGGCCGCCGCCTGGGCAAGCAGGTGCAGGCCGTGGCGAAGGCCGTCGCCGCCGCCGACGCCCGCGCGCTGGTCGCGGCGTACCGGTCGGGGGGTGCGTCGGTCGAGGTCGACGGCGTCCCGGTGGCGCTGGAGGACGGCGACCTGGTGGTCACCGAGACCCCGCGCGAGGGCTGGACTGTCGCCAGTGGCGGTGGCCTGACCGTGGCGCTGGACCTGACGCTCACGCCGGAGCTGGAGCGCGCCGGGCTGGTCCGCGAGGCGGTGCGCCTGGTGCAGGAGGCCCGCAAGGCCGCGGGGCTCGCCGTCAGCGACCGGATCGAGCTGCACTGGACGGCCGGGGGCCCGCTCGCCCAGGCGCTCACCGAGCAGGCCGAGGCCGTCGCTGCGGAGGTGCTCGCGGTGCGCGTGCAGGGCGGCTCCGCCGGCGAGGGCCCCGGCGTGGAGGGCCCCGACGGGTCGCGGTTCTGGGTGGTCCGCGCCGGCTGACCCGCCGGCCCCGCCCCGGCCACCGCGCCGGGGCGGGCGATGCGGGACGGCCGGCGACGGGGCGGGTCAGTCCCGGGCGGCCGACCGGCGGGCCCGGGCGACGTCGGCGAGGTGGCCGTCGGGACGGCAGACCGCGCACGGCGTGAAGCCGTCCACGCGGGCCTCCGCGACCGGCAGCGGGACGGTGGCCCGGCCGCGCAGCCAGCGGCAGTCGGCCAGGTGGTAGCGCGGGTGCTCGTCCACGACGAGCACCTCGTCGCGCATGTCCACGACCAGGAGCAGGTCGCTGAACTCGACGTCCTCCTCGGCCGGGTCGTCCCCGCCGCTGCCGGCGACACCGGCCGGCCCCGCTGCGGGTGCCGCGGTCCCGGGCGCGGCGTCACCGGCGGGCGACGCCTCCGGCGCCGAGTGCCGTCCGGTGGGTGCCGCGGTCCCGGCTCCCGCGCCCGCGTCGGTCTCCGCCGGCGCCCCGGCCGCTGCGGCGGGCGCGGCCTCGGCAGAGGTCGCCGCGGCCGGGACGCGGTCCCCGGCGTCGGTGGGGCGGACTGGGGCGGCCGCCGGGGCGTCCCAGGCCCCGGGCCGCAGCCGGACGACGACCAGCAGCACCGCGGCCACGCCGCAGCAGGCCGTGCAGGCCCAGGAGAACGCCGTCGTCCCCGTCGCCAGGCCGGCCACGAACAGCCCGAGCCCGGCGAGCACCAGCAGCCCGGCCGCCAAGATCACCGCCCGACTGTATCCGCGGCCACCGCACGGCCGCCCGACGGCGGCCTCGGCACGCCGAGGGCCCCCGGACCGGTGGTCCGGGGGCCCTCGGGGGGACGGCGCGGGGCGCCGGGCGCCGCTACGCGGAGGCGTGCTGGTTCTGCCGGCCGGCCGGAGCCGGCTCGGCGGACCCGCGGCCGTCGAGGTCGCGCAGGTGCGACTCGAGGTAGGACCTCAGGCGGGTGCGGTACTCGCGCTCGTAGGTGCGCAGCTCCTCGATCTTGCGCTCGAGGCTGCTGCGCTTCTGCTCGAGACCGCTGACGACCTCGGAGTGGCGACGCTCGGCGTCCTGCTCCAGGGCCGCGGCCTTGGCGCGGGCCTCCCGCTCCATCGTGTCCACGCGGGTGCGCGCGTCACCGATCATCGTGTCGGCGCGCATCTTGGCCTCGCTGACCATCTGCTCGCTCTTGGCGCGGGCCTCGGACAGCATGCGGTCGCTGTTGGTCTTGGCACCGGAGACCATCTCGTCGGCCTGGGCCTTGGCCTCGTTGACGTAGCGGTCGGCCGTCTCGGTGGCCAGGGCCAGCATCCGGGAGGCGCGGGCGCTGTCGTCCTCGCGCGGCGCGGCGGGCGGCGGCGGGGGCGCCTGCACCGCGGCCGGCGCCGGGGCGGGCTGCTGGTCGACGACGGTCGCGGGCGTGCGGCCGGTGTTGGCCCGCAGCTCGTTGTTCTCCTCGATCAGCCGGGCGAGCTCCGCCTCGACGACGTCGAGGAAGGCGTCCACCTCGTCCTCGTCGTAGCCCCGCTTGCCGATCGGCGGCTTCTTGAAGACGACGTTGTGGACGTCGGCGGGCGTGAGTGGCAACTAGCTCACCTCGGGTCGGACGGCGGGAACAGGGACGTTCTCGGACGAGCGGCGGTGAGTGCCACCCGACGCGCGGCGACGACGTGACCGGCGCGGATCGGGACTCACGCGGTGATGGCCAGCCGAGTCGTGATGTCGCGCAGGATGAACACGGCGATCAGGAGCACCATAAACCCGAGGTCCAGCCGGACGGCCCCCAGGTTCAGCGGTGGGATGACCTTGCGGATGGCCTTCAGCGGCGGGTCGGTGGTCGCGTACACGACCTCCAGTCCCGCAGCGACCAGGCCGGAGGGCCGCCAGCTGCGGGCCAGGACCATCACCCAGTCGACGACGAACCGCGCGAAGAGCAGCACGAGGAAGACGAGCAGGACCGACGACACGATGTACCAGAAGAGAGCCACGGTCCTCGCTCGTCCAGGGGCACCGGCGTGCCTCGCCCACCACCGGCCACGGGCGGCCGGTGGCGCCTAGGACCGGTCGAAGAACCCGCCCTCGCGGATCTTCGCCTTGTCCTCGGCGGTCACGTCGACGTCCCGCGGGCTGAGCAGGAACACCTTCGCCGTGACGCGCTCGATACTACCGCGCAGCCCGAACGACAGACCGGCAGCGAAGTCCACCAGGCGCTTCGCGTCGGCGTCGTCCATCTCCGACAGGTTCATGATCACGGGCCGGCCGTCGCGGAAGCTCTCGCCGATCTGGCGCGCCTCGTTGTAGGTGCGCGGGTGCAGCGTCGTGATGCGGTAGGGCTGCGGCGCGGGGACGGGCGCCGCCTCGGCCTCGGCCGCGGGCTCCGGCGCGGGGGCGGGCTCGCGGACCGGGGCGGCGGCGGCACCGGCCGACGCCGACGTCAGCCGGCTCGCCGGGGTCGCGCCGGCCGTGGGCGCGAGCCCGAGGTTGCGGGCCGACCCGGACCGGCGCAGCGTCACCGGCTCGGGCTGCGGCGCCGGAGCCTCGACCTCGTCGTCGTAGTAGTCGTAGCGCGCGTCCCCGAGCCGGTCGCCGACGCGCCGGTCGTCCAGCCGCCGGTCGTCCAGCCGCCGGTCGTCCAGCCGCCGGTCGTCCAGCCGCCGGTCGTCGAGGTGCCGGTCGTCGAGGGCGTCGTCGTACCCGTCCTCGGGCAGGTAGCGGCCGTAGCGCCGGTCGTCGTAGCGGTCGTCGGACTGGCGGGCGTCGTACCGGCCGTAGGCGCGGGCGTCGTCGTCCTCGACGAGCCCGAGGTAGATGCCCATCTTCCGCATGGCTCCGGCCATCGGACCTCCCCCTCTACTCGGACCCCCGGGGCCCGTGTGACTGGTGTGACTCGCGTGGCTGGTGAGCCGCATCTGACGGGGAGGGTAGGGGCCGGTCGCCGAAGATCGCGGTTCCGACACGCACGATCGTGCTGCCGGCCGCCACGGCGGCCTCCAGGTCCCCGCTCATCCCGGCGGAGATGCCGGCGGCGTCCGGGTGGTCGGCGCGCAGCCGGGCGGAGACGTCGGCCAGGCGCGCGAAGGCCGCCGCCGGGTCCTCCCCGCGCGGGGCGACGGCCATGACCCCGCGCAGCCGCAGCCCGGGCTGCCCGGCCACCGCCTCGGCCAGCCCCGGGACGTCGTCCGGCACCGCCCCGCCGCGGGCGGCGAGCTCGCCCTCCGGACCGCCGAGGTCCACCTGCAGGTAGACCTCCACGGGCCGGCCGGTCTCCTCTCCCACGCGGGCGAGGGGGCCCAGCAGCGCCGGCCTGTCCACCGAGTGCACGACGGCCCCGGTGCGCGCGACGGCGGCGGCCTTGTTGCGCTGCAGCTGACCGATGAAGTGCCAGCGCAGCTCGACGTCCTCCAGCGCGGCGGCCTTGCCGGTCAGCTCCTGGGCCCGGTTCTCCCCGAAGTCGTGCTGGCCGAGTCCGGCGAGCGCGCGCACGTCCTCGGCGGGCCACGTCTTGCTGACGGCGAGCAGGGCGACCGACGACGGGTCCCGACCGGCCGCGCGGGCCGCGGCGTCGATCCGCGCGCGCACGCGGCGCAGGTTGTCCGCGAGCGTGCTCATGCCCCGATCCTCCCGCGCGCCGCCGGCGTCCTCGCAGGGCCCCGCCGCGAGCTCGCGACCGGTGGGCGCCGGAGGGCCCGCCTCAGGCCAGCCAGACGACGCCGGCCTGGCGACCGGTGACCCCGTCGCGCCGGTGGGAGAACAGGGTGCGGTCCTCGACCGTGCAGCGCGGGTCGTGCACGACCTCGGGGATGCCGGCCCGGCGCAGGACCTCCTCCACGCCGGCGCGCAGGTCCAGGCCGGCGGTGCCCGCCCGGGTGCGGACGGCGGCGGCGGGGGCGACGCGGGCGACCTCGGCCTGCATCTGCTCCGGGACCTCGTAGCAGGCCCCGCAGACGGCGGGCCCGAGCAGCGCGGACACGTGCCGGGCGCGCGCCCCGAGGCTCGCCATCGCCGACAGCGCCGCGGGGACGACGCCCTGCCGGAGTCCCTCCCGGCCGGCGTGCACCGCCGCCACGATCCCGCGGTCGGAGTCGGCCAGCAGGATCGGGACGCAGTCGGCGGCCAGCACGCAGAGCACGAGCCCGCGGGTCGCCGTCACCACCGCGTCGGTCGCCGGCAGCGCCCCCTCGACCGGGCCGTCGACGACGGCGACGCCGGCCCCGTGCACCTGGTCCATCCACACCAGCCGGCCGGGCTCGGTCCCGAGCTCGCGCGCCAGCCGCGCGCGGTTGGCGTCGACGGCGGCGGGGTCGTCGCCGACGTGCCCGCCGAGGTTGAACGTGTCGTAGGGCGACACGGACCGGCCGCCCCGTCGATCGGTGACGACCCGGCGGGGTCGCACCGCCGACGGGGCGGCCGGTCCGGAACTCATGGCCTCGACGCTACCGGGCGCTCCTACTGGCGCAGGAACTCCGGGATGTCCAGCTCCTCCTCGAAGTCCTCGCTGGACAGCGGGCGGCGACCGGGGGCGGCCGCGCTCGTGGCCGCGGGGCCGGCGATCGGCGGGAGCGGGGGCACCGCGATGCCGCCGGCGGCGGGACGCCCCGGCACCGGGGCCGCGGGGGCGGCGGGGGGCACGGCGGCACCGGGGGCGCCGACGAGCCGCTCCCCCGTGGCCGCCGGGGCCACCGGGCGCACCTGGGCGGGGGCGGGCGCGACCGGTCGGGCCTGCGCGGGCGGGGCGACCGGCGCCGCCGGCGTCACCGTCCCCATCCCGACGTCCTTGCGGGCGCTGGGACGGCCGCTGTCGAAGCCGGCCGCGATGACCGTCACCCGGACCTCGTCCCCGAGGGCGTCGTCGATGACCGCACCGAAGATGATGTTCGCGTCGGCGTGCGCCGCGTCGGACACCAGCGAGGCGGCCTCGTTGATCTCGAAGAGGCCGAGGTCCGAGCCGCCGGAGATGGACAGCAGGACGCCGTGGGCGCCCTCCATCGAGGCCTCCAGCAGCGGGCTGGCGATGGCCTGCTCGGCCGCGAGCAGCGCGCGGTTGTCCCCGCGGGCGCTGCCGATGCCCATGAGGGCGGAGCCGGCGCCGGACATGACCGACTTGACGTCGGCGAAGTCGAGGTTGATCAGACCCGGCGTCGTGATCAGGTCGGTGATGCCCTGGACACCGGACAGCAGCACCTGGTCGGCGGTGCGGAAGGCGTCCATCACGCTGACGTTGCGGTCGCCCAGCTGCAGCAGCCGGTCGTTGGGGATGACGATCAGCGTGTCGCACTCGTTGCGCAGCTCGTCGATGCCCGACTCGGCCTGCACGGCGCGGCGCTTGCCCTCGAAGGAGAACGGGCGGGTGACGACACCGATGGTCAGCGCACCGAGCTTGCGGGCGATCGACGCCACGACGGGCGCGCCACCGGTGCCGGTGCCACCGCCCTCGCCGGCGGTGACGAAGACCATGTCGGCGCCCTTGAGCACCTCCTCGATCTCCTCGCGGTGGTCCTCGGCGGCCTGCCGGCCGACGTCCGGCTGCGCGCCGGCGCCCAGCCCGCGGGTGAGCTCGCGACCGACGTCGAGCTTGACGTCGGCGTCGCTCATCAACAGCGCCTGGGCGTCCGTGTTGATGGCGATGAACTCGACCCCCTTCAGGCCGACCTCGATCATCCGGTTGACCGCGTTCACCCCGCCGCCGCCGATGCCGACGACCTTGATGACCGCGAGGTAGTTGTGCGGAGGTGTCATGTGGGGCTCCCGACCTCGACCCTCATCCTCAAGTAAAGCCTTATAGTTATGTCAACTGGGTCGACGGGCACGAAGTTAGGTGTGGCCAGAGGGGCCTACAAGCACCGCCACGGGCCCGGCGTGTCGCATCGGCGGAACCTCACCGACCTCCCGCAACCCGGTGGTCACAAGAACACCACTGATCGTGACGACTCGCGGCCGTTTCGTCTCATGTGCCGCTCCACCTGCCGGAACACGCCCGGCCCGGGCACTTTCCGGCGATCGGGCGCGCCGGGCGTGTCGCCGCCGGTGGGCGTGTCGCCCCGTCCGCGCCGGCCGCCTGGTCCGCGGCTCGGCCGTGATCATCGGCAGGTGGTCACCGACACGCCGGCCAGGGGCAGCCACCGGCCGATGATCACGGCGGGGTCCGGGGGCAGGCCCTCAGCGGAGGACGACGGCGGACGGCGCGCTGACGTCGATGGTCGTGGCGGGGTCGAGCGCGCCCGAGGCCAGCTGCTCCAGCAGCGCCACCAGGACGTCGGCCTTCTCGGCGGACTCCTCGGCGGTCCCCCAGAGCACCGTGGTCCCGTCGTCGAGGACGAGGACCACGTCGTTGGCGGAGGCGACGGCCACCGTGGCCACGCGGGTGCGCACGTCGCGCGGCAGCTCCACGAGCGCGGCGAGCCCGGCGCGGGTGGCCGGGTCCTCGGGACCGGGGTCGGGCACCTCCAGCGGCACCACCCCGGCCGGCGGCTCCCCGGTCACCGTGTCGAAGAGCACCCCGTCGGCGTCGACCAGCACCCGCGTGCCGTCCCGCTCGACGACGGCGACCGGCACCCGCTCGACGACGGTGACGACGACGGTCTGCGGCCAGCCGCGGGTCACCTGCACCGAGGCCACCTGGGGCAACCGCGCCACCCGTGCCGCCGCGGCGTCGGTGTCGACCCGCAGCAGCGGCGTCCCCTCCTCGATCCCGGCGGCGGCGCGCACCTGCTCGGCGGTGAGCGAGCCGGCCCCGTCCACCCGCACGGTGGAGACCGCCAGCAGCGGGCTCCCCCACACCACCCACGCCGCGACGGCCAGCGCCGTCAGGACCAGCCCGACGCGGATCGCCAGCCGGCGCCGCGGGTCCAGCGGGCGCCGCGGCGGGCGGGCCGGGCGGCGGGCCGCGTCGGCCGGCCCGCCGCGCTGGCGGTCGCGGGTGGTGGCGGCCCGGCTCACCGCTGCGCCGGACCGCCGGTCGGCCCAGCCGGCCCGTCGCCCCGCGCGGTGAGCGCCGCGAGCACCTCGGGGCCGACCATCGACACGTTCCCGGCGCCCATCGTGATGACCAGGTCGCCCGGGCGGGCGCGCTCGGCCAGCGCGGGCGCCGTCGCCGACCAGGAGGGCTCGAAGTGCACGCGCCCGGCCGGCAGCGGGACGACGTCGGCGACCATCGCGCCGGTCACGCCGGGCACCGGGTCCTCGCGGGCGCCGTACACGTCCATGACCACGACCTCGTCGGCCAGCCCCAGCGCCTCGCCGAAGCCGGCGGCGAACTCCCGGGTGCGGCTGTACAGGTGCGGCTGGAAGGCGACGACGACGCGCCCCTCCCCCGCCACGGCGCGGGCCGCGCGCAGCTGCGCCCGCACCTCGGTCGGGTGGTGGGCGTAGTCGTCGTAGACCCGCACGCCACCGGCGACGCCCTTGAGCTCGAACCGGCGGTGCACGCCGCCGAAGCGCCCGAGCCCGGCGATCAGCGCGTCGGCGGGCAGGCCGAGCTCGAGGCCGGCCAGCAGCGCGGCGGCGCTGTTGCGGGCCATGTGCTCGCCCGGCACGCGGATGGCGACGCGGCCGAGGACCTCGCCGTCCAGCACCGCGGTCCAGGCCGTCGTCTCGGCGCCGACCTCGACGTCGACCAGCCGCAGGTCGGCGTCCTCGGCGGTGCCGTAGGTGCGCACCCGCGCCGGGGTGGGGACGGCGCGCAGCCGGGCCGCGCCGGGGTCGTCGGCGCACAGCACGACGAACCCCCCGGGCGCGACCGTGCCGAGGAAGCGGTCGAACGCCTCCTCGACGGCGGCCAGGTCGCCGTAGTTGTCCAGGTGGTCGGCCTCGACGTTGGTCACGATCGCCCCGTGCGGGGCCAGCAGCAGGAACGACCGGTCGCTCTCGTCCGCCTCGGCGACGAAGACGTCGCCCTCGCCGGAGTGGGCGTTGCTGCCCGACTCGTTGAGGTCGCCGCCGATCGCGAACGACGGGTCGACCCCGCAGGCCTGCACCGCCACGGTGAGCATCGAGGTCGTCGACGTCTTGCCGTGCGTGCCGGCGACGGCCACGCTGCGCCGCCCGGCCATGACGGCCGCCAGCGCCACCGCCCGCGGCAGCACCCGCAGCCCCCGCTCGCGGGCGGCGGCGAGCTCCGGGTTGTCCTCGCGGATGGCCGTGGAGACGACGACCGTGTCGGCGTCCCCCAGGTTCCCCGGCGCGTGACCGAGCTCGACGCGGGCGCCCAGCGCGCGCAGCGCCAGCAGCGTGGGGGTGTCGCGCCGGTCGCTGCCGCTCACCCGCACCCCGCGCGCCAGCATGATCCGGGCGATGCCGCTCATGCCGGCCCCGCCGATCCCGACGAAGTGCACCCCACCCAGGTCCGCCAGCCCCGGGATGGGTTCCCGCCAGGCGGCCACCGCAGCCGCGCTCATGCCCCAGCCACCTCCAGCACGATGTCGGCCAGCCGCTCGTCGGCGTCGGGCACCCCGGCCGCGGCCGCGTGGGCCGCGTAGCCGGCCAGCGCCGACGGGTCGGTCAGCAGCGGCACCAGGTGCTCCCCGATCCACGCCGGGGACAGGTCCGCGTCCTCCACCAGCAGCCCTCCCCCGGCCTCGACGACCGGCAGCGCGTTGCGCCGCTGCTCGCCGTTGCCGATGGGCAGCGGCACGAACACCCCGGGCAGCCCGACGGCCGACAGCTCCGCGACGGTCACCGCGCCCGACCGGCACAGGGCCAGGTCGGCGGCGGCGTAGGCGAGGTCCATGCGCTCCAGGTAGTCGACGACGACGTAGGGCGGCTGCCCGGCCGGACGCGCCGGGACCGTGACGTCGGTGTTCTTCGGCCCGCGGGCGTGCAGGACCTGCACCCCGGCGGCGGTCAGCGCGTCGGCCGCTCCGACGGCGGCGCGGTTGAGCGAGGCCGCCCCCTGCGAGCCACCGAACACCAGCAGGGTGGGGCGGTCGGGGTCGAGCCCGAAGGCGGCGCGGGCCTCGGCGCGGCGGGCCGGCCGGTCCAGCGAGCTGATCGCCGTCCGCAGCGGCATGCCGACGTGCTCGCCGCGGTGCAGCGGGGTGCCCGGCGCGGTGACGGCCACCCGCGCGGCGATCCGGGCGCCGATCCGGTTGGCCAGGCCCGGCAACGCGTTCTGCTCGTGGACCACCACCGGCACGCGGCCGCGCGCCGCGAGGTAGGCCGGCAGCGCGACGTAGCCGCCGAAGCCGACGACGACGTCGGCGGACAGCTGGTCGAGCAGGGCCCGGGTCTCGGTCACCGCCCGGCGCACCCGGCCGGGCACCTTGAGCAGGTCGAGCGTCGGCTTGCGCGGCAGCGGGACCGGCGGGATCAGCCGCAGGTCGTAGCCGCGGGCGGGGACCAGCCGGGTCTCCATGCCGCGGGCGGTGCCCAGGCAGGTCACCCGCACCCCGCCGTGGACCGCGCCGGCGCGCCGCAGCAGCGCGTCGGCCAGGGCGAGCATCGGCTCGATGTGCCCGCCCGTGCCGCCGCCGGCCAGCACGACGCTCACCGGGCGCCCGGGGTCGCGGGTCACCGGGGCCGCCGGGGCGCGTCGGGCGCGGCGGCGCGGGCGCGCGCCGGCGGCTGACGCCGGGCCTCGGCGCCGCGGGACCGGTCCGCCGCCCGCCGCTCCCGCGGGGCCGCCGCGCGCTCGCGCGGGGCGCGGGCGGACGGCGGGGGGACGCGGACGACGGTGCGGGCGCCCGAGCCGGAGGTGGTGCGCACCCGCCGGGGCGACTCCTCGGAGCGGCGGCGCGCCCGCAGCGGCCGGACCGGGTCGACGGCGTGCGCGGGGACGGGCAGCAGCAGGCGGGTCAGCCGGCCGGCGGGCCGCTGCCGCTGGTGCTCGATCGCCGCGGGCTCGGACCGGGCGAAGCGGATGAGCAGCCCGACGATGAACAGCGTGAGCACCAGCGAGGTGCCGCCGGCCGAGACCAGCGGCAGCGTGACGCCGGTGACCGGACCCAGACCCACCACGTACCCCATGTTCATGGCCGCCTGCCCGACCAGCCACACGGTGATGGCGATCGTGGCCAGTTGCACGAAGCGGTCGGCCGACCGGCGGGCGATGCGGAAGCCGGCGTAGGCCAGCACGCCGTAGAGCGCGACGACCACCAGGCAGCCGAGGAAGCCCAGCTCCTCGCCGATGATCGCGAAGATGTAGTCCGACTCCGCCTCGGGCAGCAGGTTCCACTTCATCGCGCTGTTGCCCAGCCCCACACCCCAGAAGCCGCCGGTGGCCAGGGCGTAGAAGCCACGGATGGCCTGGAAGCCGGAGTCGGTGGGGTCGGCGAACGGGTCGAGGAACGCCGTCCAGCGCTCCATCCGGTACGGGGCGATGACGACGAGCCCCACGGCGGCGGTGACCGCGGAGCCGATCATGGTCGCCCACACCTTCCACGGGGCCCCGGCGGCCAGCAGCAGGCCGCACAGCACGAGGCCGAGGGTGACCGAGGCGCCGAAGTCGGGCTCGAGCATCAGCAGCCCGCAGATGATCAGGAACATCGGCACCAGCGGCACGAGCAGGCTGTTGATCGTGAGGTAGCCGGCCCGCAGCGCCAGCACGTGCGCCCCCCAGACGGCCAGCACCAGCTTGGCGAGCTCGGAGGGCTGGAAGTTGGTGAAGCCCAGGTCGAACCAGGCCCGCGAGCCGTTCAGCTCGGTGCCGATGCCGGGGATGGCGACGAGCAGCAGGAGGACCAGCACCGCCCCCATCGCCGGGCGCGCCCAGCGCCGCAGGACGGCGGTGGGCAGCCGCACGGCGACCAGCAGCGCGACCAGGCCGATCGCGGCGAACACCAGCTGGTCGACGCCCGGCCGCCAGGCCGGCTGGTCAGCCAGCGCGGCCTTGATCGCCGAGGCGGAGAAGACCATGACCAGGCCGATGGCCAGCAGCATCCCGGCCGCGCCGATCACCAGGTGGCAGCTGGTCATGGGGCCGTCGAGCCAGCCGGGCAGCGGGAGCGCGGGCCGCCGCGAGGGCGTGCGGCGGGCGGCCCGGCCTGCGGTGGACTCCATCCCGCCATCGTCGCTGCTCGTCCCCGCCCGGCCCGGCAGCTCCCGGGCGTGTCGCGTGGGAACGGTGTGACGCACGGGGTCGGCGGTCGCGGTCGGCCGGCGGCTCACAGGCCGGTGAAGGACAGCCAGTCGGCGTAGAACAGCCCCAGCCCGAACGCGACCGCCATCGCGGTCACCAGCCAGAACCGCACGATGACGGTGTTCTCCGCCCAGCCGGCCAGCTCGAAGTGGTGGTGCAGCGGCGCCATGCGGAACACCCGGCGGCGGGTGGCCCGGAAGAACGCGACCTGGATCACCACCGACAGCGTGACGGCGACGAACAGGCCGCCGAGCACCACCAGCAGGAGCTCGGTGCGGGTGACGATCGCCAGCCCCGACATGAGCCCGCCGAGGGCCAGCGAGCCGGTGTCGCCCATGAAGATCTTCGCCGGGCTGGTGTTCCACCACAGGAAGCCCAGGCACGCGCCCATGGCCGCGACGGCCACCAGCGTGACGTCGAGCGGGTCGCGCACCTGGTAGCAGCCCTCGACCGCCCCGGCCGCGCAGTCGTGCGTGAACTGCCAGAACGAGATGACGACGTAGGAGCCGAAGACCATGGCCGAGGCGCCGGCGGCCAGCCCGTCCAGGCCGTCGGTGAGGTTCACCGCGTTGGAGAACCCGGCGATGAACAGGTAGGCCAGCACGACGAACAGCACCGGGCCGAGGGCCAGCGGGGCGATGTCGCGGACGTAGGACACCCACGTGGAGGCCGGGGTGACGCCGTCGGCGGGGAAGTTGATCGCCAGGATCGCGAAGGTGACGCCGACGACGAGCTGGCCGACGAGCTTGGCGGTCTTGTTCAGACCGAGGCTGCGGCGGTACCGGATCTTGAGGTAGTCGTCGAGGAAGCCGACGGTGCCCAGCCCGACCATGAGGAACAGCAGCAGCAGGCCGGTCGCGGTCACCCCGCGGCCGGGCTGGCCGAGCAGGAACAGGTGCGCGACCAGGTAGCCGCCGACGGTCGCGCTGACGATGACGGTGCCGCCCATGGTGGGCGTGCCCTTCTTCGCCAGGTGCGTCTCGGGGCCGTCGTCGCGGATCTCCTGGCCGAAGCCGAGCCGGCGGAACCGGTGCACCGCGACCGGGGTGGCGAGGATCGAGATGATCAGCCCGAAGGCCCCGGCGATCAGGACGGACTTCACGCGGGGGTCCCGCCCAGCAGGTCGTCGGCGAGCAGCTCCAGCCCGTAGGACCGGCTGGCCTTGACCAGCACGACGTCGCCGGGCACGAGCACCTCCGTCAGCAGCGCGCGGGCAGCGGCCCGGTCCGGCACGTGCACCGACCCCTCTCCGTCCCGGGCGCCCGCGGCGCGGGCCCCGGTCGCTATCCCTACCGCATCGGGGCCGACGGCCACGACGATCTCGACCCCGGCGGCGACCGCGTCGCGCCCCAGCCGCTCGTGCTCCGCCTGCGCGCCGGGGCCGAGCTCGCCCATCGCGCCGAGGACGGCGACCCGCCGGGTGGCGGCCATCCCGGTCAGCGCCGCCAGGGCGGCCCGCATCGACTCGGGGTTGGCGTTGTAGGCGTCGTTGACCACCGTGACGCCGTCGGCCCGGTGGGTGACCTCCATGCGCCAGCGGCTGCGCACCCCGGCCGCCGACAGTCCGGCGGCGACCGCGGCCGGGGTCAGGCCGGCCGCCAGCGCCGCCCCGGCGGCCGACAGCGCGTTGGCGACCTGGTGCTCGCCGACGACCTGCAGGGCCACCGGGTGCTCCTCGCCGCCGGCGGCGAGCGTGAACGAGGCCCGGCCGGCGCCGTCCAGGGCCACACCGGTCGCGCGGACGTCGGCCCCCGCCGACCGCCCGGTGGTGACGACGCGGGCGCGGGTGCGCGGCGCCATGCCGAGCACGCGCGGGTCGTCGGCGTTGAGCACGGCGGTGCCCTTCCCGGCGAGGGCCTCGACGAGCTCGCCCTTGGCCTGCGCGATGCCCTCCGGGGAGCCGAACTCCCCGAGGTGGGCGGACCCGACGTTGAGGACGACGCCGATGCGCGGCCGCGCCACCCGGCAGAGCCGGGCGATGTGCCCCTGCCCGCGGGCGCCCATCTCCAGCACCAGGAAGCGGGTCCCGGCGTCGGCCGACAGCACGGTCAGCGGCATGCCGATGTCGTTGTTGAACGACCCCGGCGGGCTGACGGTCGGGCCGGCGGTCCCGAGCACCTGGCCGAGCAGGTCCTTGGTGGACGTCTTGCCGGAGGAGCCGGTGATCCCCAGGGTCACCAGCCCGCCGGCGACCAGCCGCTCGTGCACGGCGGCGGCCAGGGCGCCCAGCGCCGCGACGGGGTCGTCGACGACCACGCAGGGCAGCGCGGCGTCGTCCCGGGTGGTCAGCGCGGCGGTGGCACCGGCGGCGGCCGCGGCCGGCACGAAGTCCGCGCCGTCCACCCGCTCACCGGGCAGGGCGACGAACAGGTCACCGGCGGCCACGGTGCGCGAGTCGATGGTGACCGCGCCGGTCACCGCGGTCGCGGGGTCGCCCGAGGTCAGCCGGCCGCCGACGACGTCGGCCACCTCGCCCAGCGTCAGCGCGATCACCGGGCGCCCCCGTCCCTGCCGGCGGCGTCGAGCGCCTGCAGCGCCTCGCGCAGCACCGTGCGGTCGTCGAACGGCGTCACCACCCCGGCGGCCTCCTGTCCGGTCTCGTGTCCCTTGCCCGCGACCAGCACGGTGTCGCCGGGGCGGGCGCGCGCGACGGCCTCGGCGATGGCGGCCCGGCGGTCGCCGACCTCCAGCACCGCCGCGCGGCGGTCGGCGGGTACGCCCGCGAGGACGGCGGCGCGGATCGCGGCCGGGTCCTCCGAGCGCGGGTTGTCGTCGGTGACCACGAGCAGGTCGCTGCCCCGGGCGGCCGCCGCGCCCATGGCCGGTCGCTTGCCGGGGTCGCGGTCCCCGCCGCAGCCGAGCACGGTGATCACCCGGCCGCGGGTGGCGCCGCGCAGGGCGGCCAGGGCGGTGGTCACCGCGTCCGGGGTGTGCGCGTAGTCGACGACGGCGACGAACGGCTGGCCGGCGTCGACCGGCTCCATGCGGCCGGGGACGACGGTGGCGGCGATGCCCTCCAGGGCGGTCTCCACCGGCACGCCGACCGCGTCCAGCAGCGCCACGGCCAGCAGCGCGTTGGCCACGTTGAACCGGCCGGGCAGCCGCACGTGCGCCGGCCAGGAACGGCCACCGGGCCCGTGCAGGGTGAACGTGGAGCCGCCGTCCGGCGCGGTCGCGACCGCCGACGCCGTCCAGTCCGCCGGCCGATCCCCCGACGCGGCCACGGTCACGGCCCGGCGACCGCCGAGCATGCCGGTGAGCCGGCGGCCGTGCGCGTCGTCGACGTCGACCACCTCGACGGCGGCGCGCCCGTCGAACAGCAGCGCCTTGGCGCGGAAGTAGTCCTCGAGGTCGGCGTGGAAGTCCAGGTGGTCCTGGCTGAGGTTGGTGAAGCCCGCGGCCGCGAACGGCACGCCGCCGACCCGGCCGAGCACCAGCGCGTGGCTGGACACCTCCATGACCACCGCCTCCACGCCCGCCTCGGCCATCCCGGCCAGCAGCGCGTGCAGGACCGGCGCCTCCGGGGTGGTCCGGGCGCTGGGCACCGCGGTCGGCGCGGCCCCGGGCAGGCGGGTGCGCGTCTGCACGGTGCCGATGAGGCCCGTCGCCCGGCCGGCGGCGACCAGGCCGGCCTCGACCAGGTACGCCGTCGTCGTCTTGCCGTTGGTGCCGGTGATGCCGATGACCGGCAGCCGCCGGGCCGGCTCGCCGTAGACGCGCGCGGCGACGGCTCCCAGCACCGCGCGGGGGTCGTCGACGACGCACACGGGCAGCGCCGGGTCGGTCACGGCCGCCCGGCCGGCCGGGTCGGTGAGCACCGCGACCGCGCCGGCGGCCAGCGCGTCGGCGAGGTAGGCCGCCCCGTGGGTGCGCGCACCGGGCAGCGCGGCGTAGAGGTCACCGGGGCGGACGTCGGTGGAGGCGAGGGTGACGCCGGTGACGGCGGTGCCGGGGTCCCCCTGCACCGGGTCGCCGACGAGGTCGGCCAGCTCGGCGAGGGGCAGCGGCGCGGTGCCCGCGGGCCGGGGCGCCGCCCCGGGCGCGGTCGGGGTCACGGGTCTCCAATCTACCGGCGCGGGGACCGGCACCCGCGCAGCGCACGCCCGGCGGGGACGGCTCCCGCGCGGCGCGGGCCCGCTCAGCTGCCGGGGGCGAGGACGAAGTCGGGGCGGGGCGTGCCCGAGGGGACCACCCCGCCGGCGGTGAGGGCGTAGCGCATGACGTCGGCGAAGACGGGGGCGGCGACCTGGCCGCCCTCGGCGGAGCTGGTCGGCCGCTCCAGGTCGACGGCGACGACGTACTGCGGGTCGTCGGCCGGGGCGAAGCCGACGAAGGTGGTCACGTAGCCGCCGCCGTCGTAGCAGCCGCACTCGGGGTTGGCCCGCTGCGCGGTGCCGGTCTTGCCCGCCACGCGGAAGCCGTCGACCTGGCCCAGGGGGGCCGTCCCGCCGGGGCCGACGACGGCCTCGAGCATGTAGGCCATGTCGTCCGCGGTCGCCTCGCTGATGACGCGGGTGGGCTGCGGCCGCTCGGTTCGGGTGACGGTGCCGTCGGCGGCGGTGACCGAGGAGACGAGGCGGGGGGCGATGCGGACGCCGTCGTTGGCGATCGCCTGGTAGACCGACGCCATCTGCAGAGTGGTGACCGACACGCCCTGCCCGATCGGCACGTTCGCCGCCCGGCTGGCCGTCCAGTCCTCGGCGGGCTCGAGGATGCCGGCGCTCTCGCCGGGCAGCTCGATGCCGGTGGTGCTGCCGATGCCGAACGCCTGCAGGTACTGCTCCAGCCGCTCGTCGCCCAGCTCGCGGGCGAGCATGATCGTCCCGACGTTGCTGGACTTGGCGAGGATGCCGGTGACCGTCCAGTCGATCGGCGCGTGGTCGTGGGCGTCGGTGACGACGGCGTCGCCGGCCTGGATGTGGCCGGGGACGTTGAGCACCGTGTCGGGGGTGGTGAGCCCCTCCTCGATGGCCCCGGCCAGGGTCACGGCCTTCATGACCGAGCCGGGCTCGAAGACCTGGGAGACGGCGGGGTTGCCGAGCAGGTCGGGGTCGGTGCTGCGGGCCGCGCCGGGGTCGTAGCCGGGGCAGCTGCCCATCGCGACGACCTCACCGGTGTGCACGTCGAGCACGACCGCCGAGGCCCGCGTCGTGGCGCCGTCCCGGCAGGCCTCGCCCAGCCGCTGCTCCATCACGTACTGCACGTCCTCGTCGAGGGTGAGCTGCACGGAGCTGCCGTCGACGGCCGGGGTGGACTCGTCGATGCCCGAGGGGATGGGGTTGCCGCCGCTGCCCACCTCGACCCGGCGCTCGCCGTCGGTGCCGGCCAGCTGCTCGTCGAAGCGCTGCTCGATGCCGGCCAGGCCCTCGCCGTCGCGGCCGATGAAGCCCACGACCTGTCCGCCGACGAAGCCGGCCGGGTACAGCCGCACGGGCTCGTCCTGGAACTGGATGCCGGCCAGGCCGAGGTCCTGGATGGCGGTGACCGTCTCGGGGCTGACCTGGTGGGCGAGCTCGACGTAGCGGCCGTCGTGCCGGAGCAGGTCGGTGAGCTCGGACGCCGGGACGTCGAGCAGGGTGGTGAGCGCCAGCGCCGTCCGCTGGGGGTCGGCCACCAGCGTCGGGTCGGCGGTGACGAGGGACGCGTCGACGGTGTAGGCGAGCAGGTTGCCGTCGCGGTCGAGCACCTGGCCGCGCAGCGCCGCGATGTCGACCGTGCGCAGCCGTGCCTGGGACGCGGCCTCGGCGTACTCGCCGCCGTCCACCCCCTGCAGCAGCACCAGCTTGCCGGTGACCGCCAGGAGGGCGACCGCGATCACCGCCAGCCCGATGCGCAGGCCGCGTCGGGGCAGCACGGGGAGGGTGGCGCGCCGGCGGCGGCCGGGGTCGCGGCGCGGGACGAACGCGCCGGTGGTGTGCGGTGCCCGGTCACGGGCGGTGTCCGCGCGGGACGACGTGGGGCGGGGCGTGCGGCCGGGGACGGGGCGCTGCCCGGCGCGGCGGTCGCCGCCGGGGCGGTGCGGGGTCGACACGGATCAGCCTCCGGTCCCGGCCGCGGGCGGGGTGGCGGGCGCGGGCGGGGTGCCGGCCGCCGGTGGGGCGGGGGGCGCCGGGGTCTCGCCGGGCGGCGGCGCCTCGGCGGGGACGGGCGTGCCGCGCAGGACGAGGGCGCCGTCCGGGCCGATGACGAGGTGACCCGCCGTCCCGGCGGGGACCAGGCCGGCCGCGGCCGCGGCCGCGGCCAGGGCGGCGGGGGTGCCGGCCGAGACGACCTGCTGCTCCAGCCGCTCGAGGCGCTGGGTGCGCTGCACGTTCTCCGCACGCTGCTCGGTCTCGCGCAGCGAGTTCACCGCGATCGCCGTGTTGAGGAACAGCAGGGCCAGCGTGGTGCCCACCAGCAGGCCGACGACGAGGAGGACGAACGGCGCCCGGCGGCCGGTCAGGGGCAGCGACCGGCGGCGGGGCTCGGCGGTCGCGGCGGCCGGGACCTCGCGCGGGACGGGACGGGACGGCCGCGTGCGCAGCGAGCCCGTACGGACGGGGGCGGAGTGCGCCCGGCCGCGGACGGGCTCGGCGGGGGCGTCGGCGGTGGGCGTCGCCCGCGGGGTGGTCGGGCGCGGGCCGGCCGCACCGGTCGTCGTCGCGCGTGGGGTGGCGGGCCGCGGGGTCGAGGTGCGGACGGGGCGGGGCGCGCGCGGTGCCCAGGTGGCTCCGCGCGGGGCGTCGTCGTCGGGCCGGGGTGCCCTGGCGGTCGCGCTCATGCGGCCCTCCGGATGCGCTCGGCGGCGCGGACGCGGGCCGACGCGGCCCGGGGGTTGGCCGCGACCTCGGCCTCCGACGGCGCTTCGCCGCCGCGGGTGACCAGGCGCAGCACGGGGCTGAGCTCGGGCACCGGGACCGGCAGCTCGGGGGGCGTGCGGTCGGTGGCGCCCGCGGCGAGGACCTGCTTGACGATGCGGTCCTCCAGCGAGTGGAAGGTGATGACGACGACGCGGCCGCCGACGGCCAGCGCGTCGAGCGCGGCGGGCAGCGCGCGCTCCAGGACGCCGAGCTCGTCGTTCACCTCGATCCGCAGCGCCTGGAAGGTGCGCTTGGCGGGGTGGCCGCCGGTGCGCCGGGTCGCGGCCGGGATCGCGTCGCGGACGAGGTCGGCCAGCCGGCCGGTCCGGGTGAACGGCTCGCGCCGGCGTTCCCGCTCGATCGCGGCGGCGATGCGGGCGGCGAAGCGCTCCTCGCCGTACACGCGCAGCACGCGGGTGAGCTCGCCGGCGCTGTAGGTGTTGACGACGTCGGCGGCGGTGCGCCCGGTGCCGGGGTCCATCCGCATGTCGAGGGGGGCGTCGGCGGAGTAGCTGAACCCGCGCTCGGGCCGGTCCAGCTGCAGCGAGGAGACGCCCAGGTCGAACAGGACGCCCTGGACCTCGTCGATGCCGAGGGACGACAGGACGTCGGGCATCTCGTCGAAGACGGCGGGCACGAGGGTCGCGCGGTCGGCGTGGCCGGCGGCGGCGATGCGGCGGGCGGCCTCGGCGCGGGCGTCGGGGTCGCGGTCGAGGCCCACCAGCCGCAGGCCGGGGTGGGCGTCGAGCATGGCGAGCGAGTGGCCGGCCAGGCCGAGCGTGGCGTCGACCAGGACGGAGCCCGGGGCGCTGCAGGCGGGGCCGAGGAGCGTGGTGACGCGGTCGAGGAGCACCGGCACGTGCACGGCGCTGCTGCTCATCGTCGGCTGCTCCTCGAACGGGTCGTGTGCGGGCTCGTCCATGGTGGCGTGGAGCGCGGCGTCGGCGGGGTCAGCGCACCGGGCGGGTCGCCGGTCGGCTGGGGCCGGTGGGGCAGGAGGGTGCGGATGCGGCCCCGGGCGCCCCGCGGAGTGCTCGCCTGGCGCCGGGGAAGTGCGTCAGGAGGGGCTCCGCGGGGGCGCCGGGATCCGCCGGTCCGGCCGGTGGCCGGGGGCGACCGCCGAGGGGAGTCGGCGCTCCGCGCAGGAGGACCGAGCTGCGGGGAAGGCGGCTCGGGCCGGGCCGGTCGAGCCGCGGGGAAGACGGCTCGGTCGGGGGGCGCGGAGGTGTCGCGGGGCGGTGCGGCTCAGGACAGGGTCGGCATCCCCTCGCTCTCCATCGCGGCGTAGGCGGCTTCCTGCTCGGCCACGTAGGCGTCCCACGTGGCGGCGTCCCAGATCTCGAAGCGGGTGTCGACACCGACCACGACGACGTCGCGGTCCAGGCCCGCGTACTCGCGCAGGCCGGCGGGGATGGTGATGCGGCCGGTCTTGTCCGGCTCCACCTCGACCATCGACCCGAAGCTCATGCGGGCCCGCATGCGGGCCTCGGCGGTGTCCGACGGCGCCATGGCGGCGGCGGTGGCGCTCTGCTCGGCGACCCGACCCATGGTGAGGCCGTAGATGCAGCGCTCCTGGCCCTTCTTGATCACCATGCCGTCCCCCACCTGGTCGCGGAAGCGGACGGGGAGCGCGAGCCGGCCCTTCTCGTCGAGGCGCAACGGGTAGCTGCCGACGAACACCGGACCACCTCCCCCATGCGTCCTCCCTGACCTCTGCGGGGACCCCGGGACGGGCCCTGCCTCCCCACCGGGCCACACAGTAACCCACTGGGCCCCACTGGACACCACTCGACACCATGTCGTGACGCCTCTCCCCCACCGCCGCCCCCGGCCGGCGTCCCCGCAGGTCACCGGCCCGCCGCCGGGCGCGACCGCGGCGCCCGCAGCGCCCCTCCGGCGGCCCGCCGCGGCCCACCGGCGGTCCCCACCCGGCCCCACGGGGCCCCGGTGGGGAGCGGGGGGGAACGGGGTGGCGGCGTGGGGGCGGCCGGTGGGAGCGCCGGGGGCGCGGCGTGGGGCCGGGTGGGGCGGTTCGTGGGGCGTGGTGGGGACCGCCCGTGGGGCGTGGTGGGGACCGCCGGTGGGGCGCGATGGGGGCCGCCGGTGGGGCGCGGTAGGGGGCCCTCAACGGGGCCGGGTGGGCACCGGGCTTCGGCCCGCCCCCCGCTGCGGGTGTTCCTCGCGCCTCACGGGTCCTGCAGGACGGGCAACCCACGAGGAACACCGCCTGTGCGCCGCCCGGCACCGCTCCCGCCCGCCGCCTCCTGCGGTGTTCCTCGTGCTCCCGCGGCGCTGCAGGACCGCAGGAGCACGGAGGACACCGCAAGAGAGAGGACGGCGGGGCGGTGCTCCGACGTGAGGCGGGCCTGACGGCACCGCGGGTGGTGCCGGCCACGGCCGAGGCGGTCGGGCCCTCGGCGGGGCGGGATGGGCACCGGGCTTCGGCCCGCCCCCGGTTGCGGGTGTTCCTCGCGCCTCACGGGTCCTGCAGGACCGGCGACGCACGAGGAGCACCGCCCGTGCGCCGCCCGGCACCGCTCCCGCCCGCCGCCTCTTGCGGTGTTCCCCGTGCTCCCGCGGCGCTGCAGGACCGCAGGAGCACGGAGGACACCGCACGAGGGCGGACGGCGGTCGGGCGGGACAGCGGGGTGCCCGGGGAGCGCGGTCGGGCGCGGCGGGGGCCCGGGGGACGACGGCGGCGACCGGTCCCGCAGCGGACGGGCCCGGGGAGCGTGGAGGGGGCGCGACCGTCGCGTCCCGGAACCGGCCGGGGGTGGCGCGCGACACGTACCGTGGGCCGGTGACCGACCTCTACCGGCCCGTCCCCGCGGTCGACGTCGCGGCCACCGGCGCCCGGGTGATGGCCGCGATGGACGGCGTCGTCCGCGGCAAGGCCCACGTCGTGCGCCTCGCCCTGGTCGTGCTGCTGGCCGAGGGACACCTGCTGGTCGAGGACGTCCCGGGCGTCGGCAAGACCACCCTGGCCAAGGCGCTGGCCGGCTCGGTCGACGCCAGCGTCCGCCGCATCCAGTTCACCCCGGACCTGCTGCCCAGCGACGTCACCGGCGTCGCCGTGTACGACCAGGAGTCGCGGGCCTTCGAGTTCAAGCCGGGCGCGATCTTCGCCAACGTCGTCGTGGCCGACGAGATCAACCGCGCCTCCCCCAAGACGCAGTCGGCGCTGCTGGAGTGCATGGAGGAGCGGCAGGTCACCGTGGACGGCGTCAGCTACGAGCTGGCCCGGCCGTTCATGGTGGTGGCGACGCAGAACCCGGTGGAGATGGAGGGCACCTACCCGCTGCCGGAGGCGCAGCGCGACCGGTTCACCGCGCGGGTGTCGATGGGCTACCCCGACCGGGACGCCGAGCTGGCGATGCTCGACGACCAGACCGGCGTCGACCCGCTGACCACGCTGCGCCCGGTCGCCGACGCCGCGACCATCCGCGACCTGGTGGACACGGTGGGCCGGCTGCACGTCTCCGAGGCGGTGCGCCGCTACGTCGTGGCGCTGGTGGAGGGCACCCGCCGGTCGCCGGAGCTGCGGCTGGGCGCCTCGCCGCGGGCCGGCCTGCAGCTGCTGCGCACCGCGCGGGCGGCCGCCGCGCTGTCCGGGCGCGACCACGTGCTGCCCGACGACGTGCAGGCCCTGGCGGTGCCGGTGCTGGCCCACCGGCTGCTGCTCTCCCCCGACGCGGCCGCCGCCCGGCGCACCGGCGAGCAGGTGGTCGCGGGCCTGCTGCGGTCCGTCCCCGTACCGCGCGGGCGCTGACCGTGGCGCGGGGACCGCTCGGCGGGGTGCTGTCCGCGCTGACCGTGCGGGGCCGGTGCATGGTCGCCGCCGGCCTGACCCTGCTGGCGCTGGGGGCGCTGCTCGGCGAGCTGCCGCTGGTGCAGGTCGCCGTCTTCGTGCTCGCACTGCCGGTGCTGTCGGCGCTGTCGGTCGCGCGGCGGCAGTTCCGGCTGTCGACGCGGCGCACGGTCGCCCCGGCGCGGGTGCCGCGCGGCGCCGTCGCCGACGTCCTGCTCGAGGTCACCAACGCCGACCGGCGGGCCGGTGGGCTGTGGCTGCTCACCGAGCCGCTGCCGGCGGAGCTGGGTCCCGCCCCGACGTACGTGCTGGAGCGGCTGCCGGCCGGCGCGACGGTCCCGCTGCACTACCGGGTCACCGGCTCCCGCCGCGGCCGCTACGCCCTCGGGCCGCTGCGGCTGCGGCTGGTCGACCCGTTCGGCCTGGTCACCCGGTCGGTGTCGGGCACCGACGCCGGCGCGCTGCTGGTGGTGCCCCGGGTCCGGCCGCTGCCGGCGGGCGGGCTCAGCGGCGGTTCGGGCAGCAGCGGCTCCGGGGCGCGGCGGTCGATCGCCGTCCACGGCGAGGACGACGTGAGCACCCGCGCCTACCGGCACGGCGACGACCTGCGGAAGGTGCACTGGCGGGCGACCGCGCGCACCGGCGAGCTCATGGTCCGGCTGGAGGAGCGCCCCTGGCGGTCCTCGGCGACCCTGCTGCTGGACACCCGCACGCGCGCCCACCTGCTCGCCCGCGCGGGGACGACGGTGCACGCGGCCGGACCGCCCGCCGACAGCCTCGAGTGGCTGGTGGAGGCCGCGGCCAGCATCGGCAGCGCCCTCGTCGACCGGGGCGCGGCCCTGCGGGTGGTGACCGACGCCGGGGAGCTCACGCCCGCCGACGCCCGGCGCGGGCTGGACGCCGGGGAGCTGCTGGACCGCCTCGCGGTGCTGCAGGCCTCCCGCTGCGCCGACCTCTCCGTCGGCGTGGAGCACCTGCTGCGCACCGGGGTCGACGGGCCGCTGGTGGCGCTGCTCGGCGCCGTCGGCACCGACGACGTGGCGCGGCTGGTCCGCACCCGCTCGAGTCCGGGGACCGACCTGGCCGTCCTGGTCGACGTCGCCGGGTACGCCCTGGGCGTCGCCGCGCCCGGCCGGCGTGCCGCCACCGAGTCCGCGCGCGGGCTGCTGGCCCGTCAGCAGGAGGAGGCCGCGGCGATGCTGCGCGAGGCCGGCTGGCGGGTGGCCGTCGCGGGGGCGGGGCAGCCGGTCGAGGACGTGTGGGCGCTCCTCACGCGGTCCGACGTGGCGGCATGAGCGGGCCGGCGTCCTCGGTCGCGCGGCAGGACGCCGCGGCGACGCTGGCCGCCGCGCTGGCCACGGTCCTGGGTTCCGCGGCGCTCGGTCCGGTGTTCAGCGACCGGCGGTGGCTGCCCGGCGTGCTCGCGGCGGTGACCGCCGTGGCGGCCAGCGGCCTGGCGCTGCGGGTGGCCGGGCCGGCGGTGTGGGCCTGGGCGTCGGGAGGCCGGCCGCCGTCGCCCCGGTGGTCGGCGCTGGGGGTGCCACTGGTCCCGGTGGGCCAGCTGGTCGCGCTCGCCTGCGTGCTGACCGCGGTCTTCGCGCCGGACCGGGCGCTGGGCGGCGTCGTCCCCACCGCCCGCAGCCTGGCCGACCTCGGCGACGTCCTGGTCCGCGGCAGCACCCAGATCCGCGAGCAGTTCACCCCCGCCGAGCCGCTGACCGGGCTGTGCGCGCTCACCGCGCTGATGGTCGGCGTGCTGGCCGTCGTCATCGACCTCGTGGCGGTGGGCGGCCGGCAGCCGGCGCTGGCGTCGCTGGCACTGCTGGTCGTCTTCTGCGTGCCGGTGAGCACCCTCTCGGGGGGCATCGGGCTGAGCGCGGTGGCCCTGCCGGCGACCGGGCTGGCGCTGCTGCTGTGGTCCGACCAGCACCGGCGCCTGGGCGGCGGGCCCCGCGGTGGGCACGGGGCGCGCCCGTCGACCGGGGCGGCGACCGCCGCCCGCACCGGGCTGCTGGCGCTGGCCGTGGCGTTCGTGCTCGGGGCGATGGTGCCCACCCTCGGCGAGGGCGAGCTGGCCGCGCGGTTCCGCGCCGGTGGCGGGGGCGCCGGGGGCTCCACGGGCTCGTCCCTGGACCCGACCGCGGCGCTGCGGGGCGAGCTGACCCGCGAGGACCCGATCGACCTGCTGTCGGTGCAGACCGACGTCGACGACCCGGGGTACCTGCGCGCGGTCGGCCTGGACGTGTACGACCCGGCGGTCGGCTGGACCGTCGGCGAGCTGGACGACGCCCGGCAGCTGGACGGGGCCGCCGAGCTGGCCCGACCGCCCGGGGGGACCGGACAGCGGCAGGTCGAGGCGAGGGTGACGGTGGTGGACCACGACGACCGGTTCCTGCCGGTCCTCTCCTCCCCCGTGGGCGTGCAGATCCCCGACGCCGGCTCCTGGGCGTTCGACCCGGCCTCGGCGACGGTGTTCAGCGCGGACCGCACGACCAGCGGCGGGCTCACCTACGTCACCACCGGGATCGAGCCCCGCCCCACCGGGGAGGAGCTGGCCACGTCCCGGCGGGTGCCCGGCGGCCTGCCGGAGGCGGCACTCGCCGAGCCGCCGCGGCTGTCCCCGTCGGTCACGCGCCTGGTCGCCGAGGTGACGGCGGGCGCGGCGTCCCCCGCCGAGGTGGTGCAGGCGATCTACGGCTTCATGACCGACCCGGCCCAGGGCTGGGTGTACAGCCTGGCGACCGATCCCGGGACCACCGGGGACGACCTGGCCGACTTCCTGCAGAACCGGCGCGGCTACTGCGAGCAGTACGCCGGCGCGATGGCGGCGATGGTCCGCGCCGCCGGCGTGCCCGCCCGCGTGGCCCTGGGGTACACGCCGGGCGTCGTGCAGCCCGACGGCAGCCGGCTGGTGACCAGCAACGACGCGCACGCCTGGGTGGAGGTGTTCTTCACCGGCCTGGGCTGGGTCCCCTACGACCCGACCCCGATCGACGACGACCGTGCCGTGGCCCTGCCGTGGGCGCCGCGGCCGCCGGACCAGGAGGTCGACCCGCGCACCGACCTGCCGTCGGCGCCGCTGCCCGCCCCCGCCTCGGTGCCTCCCCGGGTGCTGCCGCCGGCGGACGCCGCGGCGGCCGGCGCGGGCACCGGCCGCTCGGTCGACTGGACCGGCACCGTCCTCCCGGTGGCCGCCGGGGTCCTCGGCGTGGCGGCGCTGCTGGCGGCGCCGGCCGGGGTGCGCGCGCTGCAGCGCCGCCGCCGGCTGGCCGCCGGTGGCGCGTCCGCGGCCTGGGACGAGCTCGCCGCCACCGCCCGGGACCTCGCGCTGCCCTGGGACCCCTGGCAGACCCCTCGCCAGGTCGCCGAGGCGCTGGTCACGGCCCTGCCCGGGACGCCGCCGCCCGGACGGGGCGCCCACCGCTCCGGGGGCGGCGACGCGCGGGCGGCCGTGACCTGGCTGGCGCGGGCGGAGGAGACGGCCAGCTACGCGCGGCCCGGCAGCGGTCCCGCGCCGGCGGAGCTGGCGACGGCGGTGCGCACCGCCCGCCGGGGACTGCTGGCCGCGGCCGAGCCACGGACCCGGCTGCGGGCGTGGCTGTGGCCGGCGTCGGTGCCGGCCGGCCTGCGGGCGGGACGGGTCGGCCGGGTCCTGCGCCGGCCGACCGCCGGGCGGTCCCCGGCCTGACCCGGCTCTCCGGCCCGACCCGGTGCTCCCCGGCCTGACCCGGCTCTCCCCGGCCCGGCCCGGTGCTCCCCGGCCCGACCCGGCGCTCCCCGGCCACGGGGCGCAGACGACGGCAGCCGCCGTCCCCGGGGGGACGGCGGCTGCCGGGAGACTGTCGCGCTACTGGTCGTAGCGGCGGCGGAAGCGCTCCTCGAGCCGGTTCTTCAGCGGCGCGCGGCGGGCCTTGCCGGTCCGGCCGCGGCCCGCGGGGCCACGCCCGCCCGCCGCGGGGGCGCCCTGCTCGGGCGCCCCGGTGGCCGACCGGTAGTTGAGGACGACGAGCGCGGCGCCGGCGAACATCACCACGAAGCCCAGGAAGCCGAGGACGACCCACTGGGCCACCCCGCCGATGAGCAACCCCAGGCCGAGCAGGACCAGGAGCGCACCCAGCTGCAGTTTGCGTCGTGCCTTGAGGCGCCGGTCGCCGGTCCGTACGGAGGAGGCGAACTTGGGATCGTCGTCGACGAGGGCGCGCTCGATCTGCTCCAGCAGTCGCTGCTCGTGCTCGGAGAGCGGCACCGAGACCTCCATGTGGGCGGAGCCAAGGCCGTCGGAGGCTCCCGCCGACGGTGTCACCGAGGATACGAGCCGTTTGCGGGGCGCGAAAGGCGAGTCGGTGCCGACCCGCCGTCCAATCCGCTCACATCACTCCCGGGGGGTGCCCAGGAGCCCCGCCGGGCAACCCCCTCGACGGGCGCGGGGGCGTGGCGGAGGGCCTCCGGGAGTGCTCGTGGACCTCAGGTGGTCCGACGAGCGGGGGGCGTGCGGGGTTCCCGCCCCCCCGGCGTGGCGCGCTCCCCGGCGCGTCCCCCGCCCGACCGGTGCAGCAGCGTCGCCGGGCGCACCGCGCCGGCGCCGAAGCGGCGGGCCGCCCGGTCGGCGGCGAGCTCGGCGTCGCGGCGGCCGTGCTCGCGCGCACCGAGCTCCAGCTGCCGGGGCGCGGACCCGGCCTCGACCAGCCGCTCGGCGCGGACCCCGACCAGCCGGATGCGCGCCCGGTCCAGCCCGAGCGCGTCGAACAGCGTCCGCGCGGTCTCGTAGAGCTCCTGCCCGACGTCGGTCGGCACGCCGAGGGTGCGGCTGCGGGTGATCGTGGTGAAGTCGGCGAAGCGGACCTTGATGGTCACCGTGCGGGCCAGCCAGCCGCCGTCCCGCAGCCGGCCGGCGGTGCGCTCGGACAGCCGCAGCAGCTCCCGGTGGATCACGACGGGGTCGTCGACGTCGGTGCCGAAGGTCTCCTCGTGCCCGGTCGACCTCTCCGGCTCGTCGGGCACCACCCGGCGGGGGTCGCGGCCCCAGGCCAGCTCGTGCAGGTGGGCGCCGGCGGCCTGGCCGACCGCCCGCTGCAGCGTGCGGGCGGGGACGTGCGCGAGGTCACCGACGGTGCGCAGGCCCAGCCGCAGCAGCACCTCCTCGGTCTTGGCCCCCACGCCCCACAGCGCGCCCACCGGCAGCGGGTGCAGGAAGTCCATGACCTCGGCCGGGCGCACCACCAGCAGCCCGTCGGGCTTGGCCCGGGTGGAGGCCAGCTTGGCGACGAACTTGGTGCCGGCCACGCCCACCGAGCAGGTGATGCCCTGCTCGTCGAAGACCCGGGCGCGCAGGTACTCGCCGATCTCCGCGGCGTCGCCCAGCCGGCGGCCGGCCCCGGAGACGTCGAGGAAGGCCTCGTCGAGCGAGAGCGGCTCGACCAGCGGCGTGACCGACCGGAACAGCGCCATGACCGAGCGGGAGACCTCGGCGTAGAGCGCCAGGTCCCCCGGCAGCACCGTGGCCGTCGGGCACAGCCGCAGCGCGCGGGCCGTGGGCATGGCGGCGTGCACCCCGTAGCGGCGCGCCTCGTAGGTGGCCGAGGTGACCACGCCGCGGTTGCCCTGCCCGCCGACGATGACCGGCGTCCCGGCGAGCTCCGGGTGCCGGCGCACCTCCACGCTGGCGAAGAAGGCGTCCATGTCCACGTGCAGCACCGAGCACCCCTCGGCCCGGCTCGCCCCCGCCACCCCGCCACCTCCCCTCGTCGAACGCGTGTTCGACCCGATGGGAGGACGGTACGGCTCCGGGCGCCGTCCGCGCGCGCCGGGAGCGTGTCGTGACCGAGCCGTTGCCGGGCCGCCGACGGGCCGGCCGGCGCGCGCGTCCCCGCTGGTCGCGGGCGGGGTGTGAGAGCACGATGATCGAGGTAAGGCACGACCGGCGGGCCACCGTCCGGTGGTCCACGACCGATGGGAGCAGCATGGCGCTCGACGACGACGACATGACCACCGTGGGCGACGGCGGGGCCGACGGGGGCGCCGACGGCGGCGCCGGTCACGGCCCGGCCGACGGGGGCGCGGACGGCGGTGCCGACGGGGGTGCCGACGGCGGCGCGGACGGCACCGCGGGTCACGGCCCGGCCGACGGGGGTGCCGCCGGTGGCGGCGGCGACGGGGGTGCGGACGGCGGCGCCGACGGCGGCGCGGGTCACGGCCCGGCCGACGGGGGCGCGGACGGCGGCGCCGACGGTGGTGCCGACGGCGGTGCGGACGGTTCGGCCTGAGCCCCGACCCCGCCGGGGTGGGCCGGCCGGTCCCCGACCGGCCGGCCCTGCGCCGGTGCACCTCGCTCGACCCCGAGGTCTTCGCCGAGGAGCACTGGGCGCGCCGGCCGCTGCTGACCCGCGCCGCCGACACCGGCGCGGACTTCGCCGACCTGCTGGACCTCGCCGCCGTCGACGAGCTGCTGTCCCGGCGCGGGCTGCGCACCCCGTTCCTGCGGATCGCCAGGGACGGCGCGGTCGTGGACAGCTCGCGCTTCACGACCTCCGGCGGCGCGGGCGCGGAGGTGGCCGACCAGGTCTCCTCCGACTCGGTGCTGCGGCTGTTCGCCGAGGGCAGCACCGTCGTCCTGCAGGGCCTGCACCGGTTGTGGCCACCGCTGATCGAGTTCGCCGACCAGCTGGCCGCCGACCTGGGGCACCCGACGCAGGTCAACGCCTACGTGACCCCGCCGTCCTCGCGCGGGTTCGCCGCCCACTACGACGTGCACGACGTGTTCGTGCTGCAGGTGGCCGGCCAGAAGCACTGGCGGATCCACGCCCCCGTGCACCCGGACCCGCTGCGCTCGCAGCCGTGGGAGGGCCACCGCGACGCGGTCGCCACGGCCGCGGAGGGCGAGCCGGTCATCGACGCGGTGCTGGAGCCCGGCGACGTCCTCTACCTGCCCCGTGGCTACCTGCACTCGGCGACCGCGCTGGGTGAGATCAGCGCCCACCTGACCGTCGGCGTGCACTCGGTGACCCGCTTCGCCGCCGCCGAGGCCGCGCTGGACCTGCTCCGGGAGCTGGCCGCCGGCGACCCGCAGCTGCGCCGGTCCCTGCCGATGGGCCTCGACCTGGGCACCGCGCCCGCTACCGACCCGGCCGCCCCCGGCGCGCCGGCCGACGACGTGGCGGCCGTCCTCGCCGGGCTGCGCGCCTGGCTGGACCGCGTCGACCCCGCCGAGGTCACCGAGCGCCTGCGCAGCCGCACGTGGGCGCAGGTCCGCCCCGAGCCGGTGGCGCCGCTGGCCCAGGCCACCGCGGCGGCGTCGCTCACCCCCGACACGGTGCTCTCCCTGCGCCGCCGGCTGCGCTGCCAGCTGCGCGAGCCCGCCGACGGCCGAGTGGTCCTGGTCGCCGGGCGCCGCCGGCACGAGTTCCCCGCGCCGACCCGCCCGGCGCTGGCCGCGCTGCTGGCGACCGGCGAGCTGAAGGTCGCCGACCTCCCCGGCCTGGACGCGGCCGACCGGCTGACGCTCGCGCGCCGGCTGGTGACCGAGTCGGTCGTCGTGGTCCCCGACGCCCCGCTCCCCGGGGCGGCCCCGGCGGCGGGGGACGATGGACGGCGTGACGGCGCTCGGGGGACGGATCGGTGACCCGGGCGTCGACCCCGGCGTGACCGCGCTCCCGTCCGCGCAGGCCCCCCCGGTGCCGCCCGCGACCCGGCCGGTGGGGCGGCTGGACGCCGACCGCTGCTCCGTCCGCGCCCAGGCGCGCGGCGACTCCCCGGCCGCGACCGCGGCCCCCGCGCAGCGCTGGGTGCTGCTGGAGCAGCCGGGCCCGTGGGGCCGGGAGGCGCTGCGGCAGTCGCGCCTGGACCCCCGGGCGGCCGCCCGGCTGGCGCAGCGCGCGCGGGCCGAGGGCGTGCGGGTGCTGCTGATCCGACGCCCGGACGCGCGCGCGGGCGCGACGGGGAACCGCTGGGCCTACGTCGACAGCCGGCCGGGCCGGCGCGGGGCCTGGTGGTCGGTCCGCGGGGACGACGCCGAGGTGGCCGAGGCCCCGTGGGACGGCAGCGTCGGCGAGCGCCGCGACGAGCCCACCTACCTGGTCTGCAGCCACGGCGGGCACGACGCCTGCTGCGCGCTGCGCGGCCGGCCGGTGGCCCGCGGCCTGCTCGCCGCCGGCGCGGACGTGTGGGAGTGCAGCCACCTGGGCGGGGACCGGTTCGCCGCCAACCTCGTCGTCCTGCCGCTGGGCGTCTACTACGGGCGGGTGCCCGGCGACGGCACCGAGCTGCTGGCCGCCCACGCGCGGGACCAGGTCGCGCTGCCGTGGCTGCGCGGGCAGGCGGGCCTGCCCCCGGCGGTGCAGGCGGCGCAGCACCACGCGCGCGCGGAGCTCGGGCTGCTCGGGGTCGAGGACCTGCCGGCCCGGCGGGCCACCCGGCTCACCCCGGCCGGCCAGGCGGTCGAGCGGTGGGAGGTGGCGCTGGCCGGGGTGGACGGCGACGTCGTCGTCACCCTGGAGGGCCGGCCCAGCGCGGAGGCCCACCGGCTGACGTGCTCGGCCACGCACGAGGCGCACGCGCGGGTGTGGGAGGTGCTCTCCACCGCGGTCACCTCCGGCGGCCGGACGACGACGAGCACGCGGCGGCGGCTGCTCTAGCGCTGCCTGCCCTCCCGGAACAGCGCGATCGCCTTCTCGACGCGCCGCTGCCGCGTCTCGGGGGTCTTCGCGCCCGCGACGTTGTCGCAGTGGTAGCGCTGCAGGCTGTTGGAGAGGCCGGCGAAGAAGGTGCCGGCGGTGGGGTCGGCGGCCAGGGCGGCGGCGAGGTCCTCGGGGACGACGACCTCGCGCGGGGTGTCGGCGACGGTGAGCGTCACCCGGACCGGGGCGCCGCCGGTGAGCCCGGTGGCCTTCCGCACGGCCGCGCTGACGCTGACCATCGCGGTGCCGCCCATGACGCCGACGGTGGTGCGGTACCGGTGACCGTCGAGGTCGACCAGGACCGGGGGCCGCCGGCCCGCGCCCAGCTCGGTGACGAGCTCGTCGGGCACGGCGATGCCGGTGTTGGTGCCGACCGCCGTGACGGTGGTCTCGAAGGTGACGCTGCGGGGCTCGCTCATCGGGTTCCTCCTCGGGGGTGGCCGGCGCGCCGGTGGCGGGTCACCGCAGGGCCCGCCCGGAGGCGAGCAGCAGCGGGATGGCGAGCTCGGTCCCCGTCAGCGACCCGTGGTAGGCCGCGAGCCGGCTCGGGCCCGGCTCCTGCCGGCCGGCGGTCAGCGCCCAGGAACCGCGGGCGAGGGCGACGACGTCGCCGACCCGGCCGGCCAGGGCGTCGTCGACGGGGCCGAACACCCCGCTGGCGAGCGCCTCCTCCCGGGAGGCGACCCACGCGCGGGCGCCGAGCGCCTCCCGCCAGCGCTGCACCAGGTCGTCGGCCGCCCCGGGCACGGCGTGCACGTAGCGGGCGCGCGGCTCGCCGGCCAGCAGCCGGACGCCGTCGAGCAGCTCGGGCTCCTCGTCGAGGTCGAGCCGGGTGTGCGCGGGGACGTCGAGCATGCCGTGGTCGGCAGTGACCAGCAGCGCGGCGTCGTCGGGCAGGCCGGCGACGACCTGCTCGACCAGGCGGTCGACGAGGGCCAGCTGCGCCCGCCAGGCCGGGGAGTCGACCCCGCGGACGTGGCCGGTGAGGTCCAGTTCGGGGGTGTAGCCGTAGACGAGGGCGCGGGGGCCGGCGGCCAGCGCCTGCAGCACGCCGGCGGCGAGGTCGCCGGCGCTGACGGTGCCGGAGTAGTCCGCGCCGCGGTAGGCCGCCTCGGACAGGCCGGACCCGCGGTAGGCGTAGGGCGCGACGGTGGTGACGGCGACGCCGGCCTCGGCGGCCTGCTCGAAGACGGTGCGCCGGGACTGCCACGCGCGCGGGTCGGGGTCGTCGGCCCACTGGGTGTGGTTGAGCACCCGCTCCTCCCCCGGCACGGCGGTCACGAAGCCGAGGACGCCGTGGCTGCCCGGGGGCAGGCCGGTGCCCAGCGTGGTCAGGCTGACCGGGGTGGTGCTGGGACAGGGCGCGGAGAGGTCACCGGTGGGGGTGGCGAGCGCGGCCAGCGTGGGCGCCACGGCGGCGTGCCGCCGGACGAGGTCGGCGCCCAGCCCGTCGACGAGGAGGACGGCGACGCGGCGCGCGCCGGCCAGCGCGGCGGTGAGCCCCAGCGGGTCGGCGGGCAGGTCACCGCGGACCACGGGCACGCCCAGGGCGGTCGCGGCCCCGGGGAGGACGTCGGCGAGGGTGGCCCGGCCGTAGTCGGGGACGGCGAGATCGGCCGGGAGCGGGGCGGTCACGCGCGCTCGCCGGTCACGGGCGGTTGGCGAGGACGTGCAGCCGCGCGGCGGCGTCCCGGTAGGGCGACAGGCCCGCCAGGCGCAGCTCGAGCCGGCGCACCGCGTCGGGGTCGGCGCCGGAGTCGGCGTCCAGCAGGTCGGCGACGACGGCGACCCCGCGCCACTCCCCCGGTTCCAGGCCGGCGTCGCGGACGAGCGCCAGCAGGTCGGCGGGGGCGAAGCGGCGGGCGGCGGGCCGGGTGCGCCCGGGCGCCGGGTCCCGGTCCTCCAGCAGCGCCAGCGCCTCCTTCGGGTGGCCGCCCAGGGCGCGGGCGAGGACGGCGCCGGCCCGGTTTGCGGTGACCACGCTGACCGTGCCGCCGGTCCGGACCGCGCGGGCGACCTCGCGGAGGGTCACCGCGGGGTCGTCGACGACCTCCAGGACGGCGTGGCACAGGACCAGGTCGTAACCGGTGTCGGTGCCTCCGCCGTCGGTGCTCCCGCCGTCGGGCAGGGACAGCTCGTGCAGCCGGTCGCCGTCGCCCTGCACGGCGTGCACCGAGCCGCCGACGCCGGCGGTGTCGGCGCGCCGCCGCAGCGTGGCGAGGGCGTCGGCGCTGGGGTCGACGACCGTCACCGAGTGGCCGAGCAGCGCCAGCGGGACGGCGAGGGTGCCGCTGCCACCGCCGACGTCGAGCACCCGCAGCGGCGCGCCGGCCGCGACGAGCGGGTCGAGGGCGGCCCAGACGGCGGCGGCGCGGGCGGGCACCTGCTCCGCGGCGGACGGAGCGGAGGCGGAGGGCGGCACCCGTCGGAGCCTAGTGCGGACCCGCGGTCGCCGCGGCCGCTCAGGAGGGGACGGCGTCCGCGGCCCGCTCCAGCGCGGCGATGTCCAGCTTGCGCATCGTGAACATGGCCTGGACGGCGCGCTGCCGGCGGTCGAGGTCGGGGTCGGCCTGCAGCTCCATCAGGCGGGTGGGCGTGACCTGCCAGGAGACCCCGTAGCGGTCCTTGAGCCAGCCGCACTCGCTCTCCTGGCCGCCGTCGGTGAGCCGGTCCCAGTAGTGGTCGACCTCGGCCTGGTCGGCGCACATGATCATGAAGGAGACGGACTCGGTGAACGTCCAGTCCGCCTTGCCGCCGTTGAGGGCCAGGTACTCGGTGTCCCCGAGGCGGAAGCTCACGGTCAGGACCTGCCCCTCCCGCTGCGGGTCCTCGGCGCCGTACCGGAGGGTCCCCAGCATCTCGGAGTCCGGCCAGATCGAGGTGTAGAAGCGGGCGGCCTCCTCGGCCTCGGTGTCGAACCACAGGCTGATCACGGTCCTGGGCATGGCGGTCGGTCCTCTCTCCGTGGGGTCCGGTCTCCGTGGGGTCCGGTCGGTCCGTCGGAGGTAGGACGCCCGGGCGGCCCCGGACTCATCGCCCGTGCGGCCGGCCGGTCACCGCCGTGCGGCCAGCCAGTCCTGCCAGTGGGGGTGTACCAGGTCGGCCAGCAGCGCGTAGCCGGCGGCACCGGGGTGGGCGCCGTCCCCGGCCGCGACCTCGGCCCGGTACGTCGGGTCGGCGGCGAGCGCCCCCAGGACGGGGACGTGGGGCACGCCGTGCTCGGCGCATACGGCGGCGAGGCGCGCGTCGAGGGCGGCGGTGCGAGCGTTGTGGGCGTCGTCGGCCACCGCCGCGGGGCCGACGACGAGGACCGGCCAGCCGACCGCCGCCGCGCCGGCCAGCACCTCGCCGAGAGCGGCGGCCGACCGCGCGGGCTCCAGCCGCGGGACGCCGTCCTCGACGGTCGTGTCGTTCACGCCGACGGAGAGCACGAGCCGCGACTCCCAGTCGCCGCCGCCGAGCCGGGGCCGGCACTCGGCCATCCAGCGGGCGGCGACCTCGGCGCTGGTCTCGCGGCGGACGCCGAGCACGTACCGGGTCAGCGGGCGCCCCTCCCGCTCGCTGCGGGCGGCCAGCCGGCCGGTCCAGCCCAGGTGCTCGGGGTCGCCGACGCCCGCGGTGAAGGAGTCGCCGACGAAGCACACGCGCAGGTCCCGGGTCACACCGCCATCCTGTCGCGCCGGCCTCAGTGACCGGAGCTGCCGGGGCTGGAGTGCCAGAGCTTGCGCGGCGGCGCGCTCCCCCGGCCGGCCGCGACCCGCCGCGCGGCCGTCGCCGCGTCGTCCCCGGCGGGCTTGATGTCGGCGTAGGGCGACATGCGGAAGCCGGTCGGGTGCACCAGCACGGGCCTGACCACCACCGGCCGGGAGCCGTGGGAGGCCGCGGCACCGGCGATCGCCTGCTCGGTGTAGGCGCCGGGCGCGGCCATCTGCTCGGCGACCGCGGCCGGGCCGCCGGTCTCCCAGGACTCGTACAGCGCCGGCAGCTCCCAGGCTCCGGTGGCCCGGATGGACACCCCGCGCGGGCCGGTGCGCCGCAGCACCCCGCGGACCACCAGCAGCCACGAGTGGAACACCGTCGCCGCGTACGGCCCCTGCACGTCCTCGAAGAATGTGGAGTCCGTGCAGCCGGTGCCGTCGTCGAGGGTCACGAACACGACCCGTCGCCCGGAGCGGATGGGCGGGGTCTGGGTGGCCACCTTCACCCCGGCGACGAGCACCTCGGCGCCGCTGCGGCAGCCCAGCAGCTCCCCCGCCGGCACCGCGCCGACCGCTGACAGGAAGCGGCGGTAGAAGTCCACGACGTGCCGGCTGGCGTCCAGGCCGAGCACCTCCAGCTCGGCGCGGACCAGCTCGGCGTCGGTGAACTCGGGCAGCCCACTGCCGGCCGCCCAGCCCAGGGCGGTCTCCGCGTCCTCCTCCCGCCCGCCGTCCCCCGCGGTCCCGGCCTCGGCGGTCCCGGCCTCCTCCGGCTCGTCCAGCCCGAGCAGGTCCAGGCTGAGCTGGCCGACGGCGCCGGCCCGGGCTCCGCTGCGGCTCCACCGGTCCAGCTCGCTGATCTGCAGCAGCAGGTCGCGCCGGGTGACCGACGTGCGGCTGCGGGTGGGCCGCCCCGCCTCCCGGTCGCGGACGCCGAAGCCGTAGAGGGAGTCGAACCCGCCGGCCAGCACGAGCCGCTCGACGACCGGCCGGGACACCGCCGCCCGCTGCCAGAAGTCGCCCAGCGAGCGGTAGGGCTGGCCGGCGACGACGCGGGCCACCTCGTCGTCGGAGATGCCCTTGACGTCAGCGAGGGACAGCCGGATGCCGTGGCGCGAGGTGTCGGGCAGCGACGCGGGCATCCACCCCGGCCGCCGCCACCCCCTGCCGGCCGGCTCGTCGTCGTCGACCTCCTCCGGCTCGACGCGCTCCACCCGGTAGGTGGCGCCGGAGGCGTTGACGTCCAGGCCCAGCACCCGGACGCCGAAGTTGCGGGCGTCGTCGAGGATCAGCCGCTTGGGGTACATGCCGGGGTCGTGGGTGAGCACCCCGGCGAGGAAGGCCGCGGTGTGGTGGGTCTTGAGCCAGGCCGACTGGTAGGTGGGCAGCGCGAACGCCGCCGCGTGCGCCTTGCAGAAGCCGAACGAGCCGAAGGCGACCAGCACCTGCCACACCTCCTCGACGACCCCGACGGGGTAGTTCTGCAGCGCCCGCGGCATGAACCAGGTGCGCACCTCGTCGTGCAGGTCGCGGTCGCCCAGCGCGCGGCGGGCCTCGTCGGCCTGGGCGAGGTCGCAGCCGGTCATCCGCGCCACGATCTGCAGCACCTGCTCGTGGAAGACGACCACGCCGGCGGTCTGCTCCAGGTACTCGGCCAGGTCGGGGTGCGGGTAGACCGGCTCGCGCCAGCCGTTCCGGGCCATGAGGAACGGGGTCACCATGTCGCTCTTCACCGGGCCGGGCCGGAACAGCGAGATGTCGGTGACGATGTCCTCGAACGTCTCGGGCCCGAACTTGCCGACCAGCTCGCGCTGGCCGGGGGACTCGATCTGGAACATGCCCAGCGTGCGGGTGCTGCGGATCAGCTCGAAGGTGGCCGGGTCGTCGCGCGGGATCGCGTCGATGTCGACGGTCTCCCCGTCCACCCGGGCCACCTCGTCGAGGGCGTGCGCGATCGCCGACTGCATCCGGATGCCGAGCAGGTCCAGCTTGAGCAGCCCCAGCTCCTCGACGTCGTCCTTGTCGAACTGGCTCATCGGGTAGCCGAGGTAGCTGTTCTCCACGGGGGTGCGGTCGAGCAGGGTCGCGTCGGACAGCAGCACCCCGCACGGGTGCAGCGCGATGTGCCGGGGCAGCCCGTCGAGCCGGGCGACGAGGTCGAACAGCAGGTCGAGGTCGCCGCTGCCGCCGGACCGCCTGGACCCCAGCCGGCTGGCGCGCAGCTCCGGGAGGTCCTTGAGCGCGGCGTGCACCTGGTTGGCCCGGATGTGCGGGAAGGCCTTCGCGACGGCGTCCACCTCGGCCGGGGGCAGGCCCAGCGCCGCGCCGACGTCGCGGATGGCGTGGCGCACCCGGTAGGTGTCCATCATCGAGATGCAGCTGACCCGCTCGGCGCCGAACCGGTCGATCACCGCGTCGTACACCTCCATGCGCCGGGCGGACTCCACGTCGATGTCGATGTCGGGCAGCTGGTGGCGCAGCGGGGAGAGGAAGCGCTCCATCAGCAGCCCGTAGCGCAGCGGGTCGACGTCGGAGATGCCCAGCAGGTAGGTGACCAGGCTGCCCGCGCCCGACCCGCGGGCCGCGGCGCGGACCCTCAGGCTCTTGATGAGGTCGACCACGTCGGCGACGGTGAGGAAGTAGGACGGGTAGCCCAGCTGCCCGATGACCGCGAGCTCCTCGGCCAGCCGCCGCTCCACCTGCTGCGAGCGCGGCATGCCGCGCCGGCCCAGCCCCGCCTCGCAGCGGGCGCGCAGCACCTGCCCCGGGTCCAGGCCGGCCTCGGCGGGCGTGGTGACGACGTCGAGCTCCGGGTAGCGGACGGTGCCGACACCGAGGTCCTCCCGGACGTCGACGACGCACTGCTCGGCCAGCCGGGCGGTGCGCTCGAGCAGCCGGGCCGCCGCGTCGCGGTCGGGGCCGGCCAGGTCCTCGGCGACGTCGGCCATCTCCTTGCCCGACTTCAGGTAGCCCTCGGCGGTGCGCCGGTCGACGTGCCGCTGGTCGAGGGCGACGAGCCGGCGGGAGGCGTCGAGCACGTCGGCGGTGGGGGCGTCGAGGGCGTCGACGTAGCGGACGGCGTTGGTGAGCACCACCGGCATGCCGCTGTCGGCGGCGAACCGCAGCATCGCCTGCGCCCGCGACCGGTCCCCGCGGCCGCGGTGGTGCACCACCTCCAGGGCCAGCTGCCCCGGGCCGAACACCGCGCGCCAGGCGGCCAGCCGGGCGGCGGCGACGTCGGCCCGGCCGGCCGTCAGCGCCCGGCCGACCGGGGAGTCCGGGCCGAGCAACGCGACCAGCCCGAGCGG
Source organism: Blastococcus sp. SYSU D00695 (assembly GCF_054050555.1). Taxonomy (NCBI): domain Bacteria; kingdom Bacillati; phylum Actinomycetota; class Actinomycetes; order Geodermatophilales; family Geodermatophilaceae; genus Blastococcus; species Blastococcus sp. SYSU D00695. The sequence goes on from NZ_JBJGZP010000015.1 coordinate 87,105, forward strand.
GTGCTCGGCGGCCAGGGCCAGCGAGGCGACCGGCTCGCCCCGGGTGCCGCGCAGGTGGGTGGCGCTGGTCAGCCGGCACAGCGACCGCCAGCCGGCACCGTTGCGGGCCAGGAAGGTGACGCGGGGCAGCCGGGGGTCGACGCTGGCCCCGCCGCGCGCCGGGGACCGGCGACCGCTGCGGCCACCCTCACCCTCGACCTCAGCGTGAGGCCCCGGCGGGAGCGGGCGGCGGGAACGGGCCCGCCCACCCGCGAGGCCGGACGGGCCGGACCCGAGGGCGTGGGCCAGCGGCGGCGGGACGGCACCGTCGACGGCCGGGGTGACCGCCAGGTCGACCCCGAAGATGGGCCGCACGTCGGCCGACCGGCACGCCAGGGCGAACTTGACCGCGCCGTACAGGCCGTCGCGGTCGGTCAGCGCCAGGGCCCGCATGCCGTGCTCGGCGGCGCGGGCGACCAGGTCGGCGGGGTGGTTGGCCCCGTGACGCATGGAGTACCCGGAGGCGACGTGCAGGTGGACGAAGGGGTCGCTCACCTCCGGCTGCGGGTGCCGCGGTGCGCGGTGCCGCCGACCACGCGTGGGCGGGGGGCCGGCTCGGGGAACTGCGCGAGGCAGGTCTCCAGCACGCCGAGGAAGGCCTCGACGTCGCGGACCAGGTCATCGGCCTCGCGTCCGGTGACCGCGTGGGAGAGGCCGGCCTCGGCCGCGGCCCGCTTGGCGGCGCCGGCGGCGAAGAAGGTGGCCCACTCCCCCAGCTCCGGGGCGACCTCGCCGAGCAGCACCCAGGCGCTGCGCGGGCGGCGGCGACTCCCCTCCGGACGGGTGCGGGCGGCCAGCACCGCCGCGGCCCCCCGCAGCGCCGCCAGGTGCGCGGTCGCGTAGCGCTCACGCGGGTCACCGGCGGTCGCGGCCTCGGCCAGCCCGCGCCGGGCCTGGTCGAGCAGCCCGGCCGCGGCGGCGGGCACCGCCGGGGGCAGGGGCAGCTGGTCGGCGAACCGGTCGGAGGACCCACCGCCATAGGACCCGCGCTCGTAGGACATGGCTCGCAGCGCACCCATCAGTCGTGCACCCGCACCAGCGACCAGCGGTTGTCCGCCGCGTCCCAGGACAGGTCGTAGACGCCGGCGAAGCTCATCCGCGACCGGCCGGCACGGACCGCCTCCAGCCGCCACACCTCCCGGGGGGCGACGAGGTCACCCGAGGCACCACCGGCGGCGGCGCGCTGCCACCAGGCCGGGGTCTCCACCCACGAGTCGAGCAGCTCCCCGACGACGTAGCGGGACCCACCGCGCCAGAACTGCACCGGACCGAGCGGGCCACGCTCGACCTGCACCTCCTCGCCGACCCGGTCGGCGACCCCGTTCAGCACGCGGCTCATGTCAGACTCCCCACCCCTGGCGACCCGTCGCGCCGGCCCGCACCGTGCCGCGGGTGGGGAAGACCCGGCCGACTCGGGGAGCGACGCCGTTCGAACGCGTGTTCGAACACGTCGAGTACACCCGACCCCCGGGCCGCCGTCAAGCCGGACCCGCATCGGCGTGGCGGCGCCGGTGCAGCGGCACCCCCGCGCCCGGCCGCGCGGCACCGGCCGGCTCCTCCCGGCCCACCCGCCCGACCGGACGCGGCACGCCGCCGGGTGGGAGGATCGCCGGCATGCCGCCCGCCGACTCCCCCCGGGTCGCCGAGGTCGTCCGCAGCCTCCGCGAGGCCGGGGCGACCGGCGAGGTGCGCGTGCTCGCCGACAGCGCCCGCACGGCGGCAGCGGCCGCCGCGCAGCTCGGCGTCCCGGTCGGCGCGATCGCCAACAGCCTCGTCCTCGACGCCGGCGGGAACCCGCTCCTGGTGCTCACCAGCGGCGCGCACCGGGTGGACACCCGGCTGGTCGCCGAGCTCCTCGGCGTCCCGGAGGTGCGGATCGCCCGGCCGGAGTTCGTCCGCGAGCACACCGGTCAGGCCATCGGTGGCGTCGCCCCGGTCGGCCACCCGGCCCCGATCGGCACGCTCGTCGACGTCGAGCTCGCCCGGTACGAGCAGGTGTGGGCGGCCGCGGGGCACCCGCACACCGTCTTCCCGACCACCTACGACGAGCTCCTCCGGATCACCGAGGGCACCCCCGCCGAGGTGGGCCCCGGACCGGCGGGCACGGCCCCCACCGAGGCGGTACGCGCATGACCGGCACGACCCCCGCGACGCGGGTGACCCAGCTGCCGGTGGAGTGGATCCGCGACCACATGCACGAGGCCCTGGCCATCTACGGCGCGGCGATGGGCTACTCCTCGTCCGTGGTCGCCGGCCGGTACGGCTACGCCATCCAGCACACCGAGCGGCCGGGCTTCCGCGCCGTCGGCGCGTTCACGGCCGCTCCCCACGGCGAGGCGGACGGCGACGGGGCCGCCGAGCGCCTGGTCGGCTTCGGCTACGGCTACGAGGTCGCGCCCGGGCAGTGGTGGCACGACCAGGTCCGCGCCGCGCTGGACCGGCGGACGGCGAAGCACTGGCTGCCGGGCGCCTTCGAGGTGTGCGAGCTGCACGTCCACCCCGACGCGCAGAGCCGCGGGCTGGGCCGCCAGCTGCTGCACGCGCTCGTCGAGGGACTGCCCAACCCCGTGGCCCTGCTGTCCACGCCCGACGCCGACACCAAGGCCTTCCGGCTGTACCACGCCGACGGCTTCGTCGACCTCGCCCGCGGCCACCACTTCCCGGGCGACGGGCGGCCCTTCGCGATCCTCGGCGCCCGGCTGCCGCTGCATCCGCGCACCCCCGCGCCGGCGAACGACCAGGCGTGACCGGAGCCGACGCCCCTGCCCCCGCCGGCCTGCCGGACCCTCCCCTCGACGCCGTCGTCGTCGGCTCGGGCCACAACGGCCTGGTCGCCGCCTGCTACCTGGCCCGCGCGGGCCTGTCGGTGGAGGTGGTCGAGCGCGACGAGGTCCTCGGCGGCGCCGTCTCCACGGTGGAGCGCTGGCCCGGGGTGCGGGTGGACCGGGGGTCCAGCGCGCACGTGATCATCCGGCACAGCGGCATCGTCGAGGAGCTGGAGCTGGCCGCGCACGGCCTGCGCTACGTCGACTGCGACCCGTGGGGCTTCGCCCCTGCTCCCGCGCCGGGCCGACCCGGGCCCGACGGGCGGCCGCTGGTGTTCTCCGTCGACCTCGACGCCACCTGTGCGTCCATCGCCGCCGCCTGCGGCCCGGCCGACGCCGACGCCTACCGCCGCTTCGTCGCCGAGTGGGGGCCGCGCAGCCGCGCCGTCGTCTCCTCCTTCGGCGGGCCGCCCACCCCCGGCCGGCTCGTCCGGGCCTTCTGGCCGCTGGGCGCGCCGCGCGACGGGCGCCCCCGCGCGGCCGGCGGTGACCTGGCCGCCGACTTCCTCGGGTCCGGGAACGCCCTGCTGGACCGCTGGTTCACCAGCGAGCGGCTCAAGGCGGCGCTGGCCTGGTTCGGCGCCCAGTCGGGGCCGCCGATGAGCGAGCCCGGCACGGCCTCGATGGTCGGCTGGGTGGCCCTGCTGCACGAGGTCCCGCCCGGCCACCCGGTCGGCGGCTCGGGCGGCCTCACCGCGGCCCTGCGCCGCCGGCTGGAGGCCGACGGCGGCCGGGTCACGCTGGGCGACGCCGCCGCGCGGCTGCTGGTGGCCGACGGCCGGGTCGCCGGCGTCGAGACGGCGTCGGGGCGGCGGCTGCACGCCCCCGTGGTCGTCGCCGCCTGCCACGTGCTGGCCACCCGCGACCTGGCCGGCGCCGCCGCTCCCCCCGCGCTGGCGGACGCCGCCCCACCGCTGGGCAACGGCTTCGGCCTGGTGCTGCGGGCGCTGACCGACGCGCCGCCGTCCTATCCCGGCGTGCCCGACGCGGTCGCCTCCGGCGGCCTGCAGCTGCTGTGCACCGACCGCACGCAGCTGGCCGCCGCGCACGGCGACTTCGCGGCCGGCCGGCTGCCGCGCGAGCCCGTGCCGCTGGCCATGTGCTTCTCGCCGACCGACGACACCCTGGCCCCGCCCGGGCAGCACGTCGTGACCGTGTGGGGGCAGTGGTACCCGTACGAGCTGGCCAGCGGCGCCGACTGGTCGACCCTCGCCGCGCCGGCCGCGCGGCAGCTGCTGGCCGCCGTCGACCGGTACGCGCCGGGCTTCTCCGCGTCGGTGCGCGAGCTGTACGTGCAGACGCCGGTGCTGCTGGAGAGCGAGCTGTCGCTGCTGCGTGGCAACGTCATGCACGTGGAGATGGGCCTGGCCAGCATGTTCGCCCTCCGCCCCACCCCGGCCCTGGCCGGGCAGCGCGTGCCCGGCCTGCCCGGCCTGTACCTGGCCGGCGCGTCGACGCACCCCGGCGGCGGGGTGTCGGGCAACTCGGGGCGGACGGCGGCGCGGCTGGTGCTCGCCGACCGCGGCCCGGCGGCCCGGGGGCGGCGGGCGCTGGGCGGGCTCGTCGCCGGCCTCCGGGCCCGGGCCCGCCGGTGACCGCCCTCCTCGCCGAGCGGGCCCGCCGCACCGGGCCGCGGGCGGCCGTGTCGTGGGCGCTGACCGGCGCCCTGGTGCTGACGGCGATCGCCTACCCGCTGACCCACGGCGACGCGCGCCGGGCGGTGAGCTGGGCGGTCGTGCTGCTCGGCGCGGGCCTCTCGGTGACCCACTCGTCGCTGAGCCGCGGCGCCCGCACCGGCCTCGGCGTGTTCGCGCTGGTCGCCGGTGCCGCCGTCGGGATCGAGGCGCTGGGGCTGGCCACCGGCTTCCCCTACGGCGAGTACACCTACAGCGACGACCTCGGGCCCACCCTGCTGGGCGTGCCCTTCCTGGTGCCGCTGGCCTGGCTGATGATGGCCTGGCCCTCGTGGCTGCTGGCCCGGCGGCTGACCCGCGACGTGCGGACGGCGTGGCGGCGGCCCGCCCGGGTGGTCACCGCCGCCGCGGTCTTCGCCGGCTGGGACGTCGTGCTGGACCCGCAGATGGTGCAGGCCGGCTACTGGACCTGGGCGCACCCCTCCCCCGGCCTGCCCGGGATCGACACCGTGCCGCTGACCAACCTCGGTGGCTGGCTGCTCGCCGGGCTGGTGCTCATGCCCCTGCTCGACGCGCTGGTCGCGCGCACCGCCACCGCGCCCAGGACCGGGGACGGCCCCGCCTTCGCCGCGCTGGCCTGGATGACCCTCGGCGGGGCGCTGGCCCACGTGGGCTGGCTGGGCCTGCCCGGCTCGGCGGCGTGGGGGGCGATCCTCTCCCTGCCGGTGCTGGCCGCGCTCGGGGTGCAGGCCGCGCGGGCCCGCCGGTGAGGCGCCGCCGCAGCGGCCCCCTGGTCCGCACCGCGACGACCGTGGCCGTGGCGCTGGCCGCGCACGCGGCGGTCAACGTCCGGTTGCTGCGCCGCCCGCCGGTCCGCCACCCCCCGGTGACGCGCCCGGTCACGGTCGTGCTGCCGGTCCGCGACGAGGAGGGGCACGTCGGTGGGTGCCTGGCCGCGGTCCTGGCCCAGCGCGGGGTACCCGACCTCACCGTGGTGGTGGTCGACGACGGCTCCACCGACGGCACCGCCGACGCCGTCCGCGCGGTGACCGACCCCCGGGTGCGCCTCATGCCCGCCGGGCCGCTGCCGCCCGGCTGGCTGGGCAAGCCGCACGCGTGCGCCGCCGGCGTCGCCGGGGTGCCCGCCGACCCGGACGGGGTGCTCGTCTTCCTCGACGCCGACGTCCGGCTGTTCCCTGACGCGATCGCCCGCGCGGTCGCCGTCCTCGACGCCCACGCGCTCGACCTCGTCTCCCCGTGGCCGCGGCCGCTGGCCGCGACGGTGGCCGAGCGCCTGGTGCAGCCGCTGTCGCCGTGGCTGTGGGCGAGCACCCTGCCGCTGCGGCTGGCCGAGCGCTCCCCGCGACCGTCGCTGACGGCCGCCAACGGCCAGTTCCTCGTCCTGACCGTGCCGGCCTACCTCGCCGCCGGCGGGCACGCCGCCGTCCGCGGCGAGGTGCTCGAGGACCTCGCCCTGGCGCGGGCGGTCAAGCGGGCGGGTGGCCGCGCGGTCCCGGTCGCCGGCGCCGAGCTGGCCGCCTGCCGCATGTACGACGGGTGGACGGCGCTGTCGGCCGGCTACGCGAAGTCGCTGTGGGCCGCCGTCGGCGGGTCCCCGGCGGCCGCGGTCGCGGCGGCGGCGGTGCTGAGCGCGGCCGGCGTCGTCCCGGCGGTCGCCGCGCTGCGCGGGTCGCGGGCGGGGCTGGCCGGGTACGCCGCGGGCGTGGCCGGGCGCGCGGTCAGCGCCGCCGCGACCGGCAGCCGGGTGTGGCCGGACGCGCTGGCGCACCCGCTGTCGCTGCTGGCGTTCGACGTGCTGCTGGCGCGCTCGCTGGCCGGCCGCCGCCGCGGCACGCTCACCTGGCGCGGCCGCCCCCTCGGTCAGCCGCCGGTCTCCTCCAGGTAGACCAGGCCGTTCCCGTCCGGGTCGGTGAACGCGAACATCGGCGGGACGCCCTCCATCCGCAGGACGCCCGGGCCGCCGAGCTCCACCCCGGACTCCCGGACGCGGGCGTACGCGGCCTCGGCGTCGGGGGTGCCCAGCCGGACGGCGATCGGGATCTCGCTGTCCGGGGGCAGCAGCACGATGCCGACCGTCGAGCCGGGCGGCACCACCTCGACCATCCGGGCGCCGGGCCACGCCTCGAAGTCCGCCCGGACCTCGCAGCCGAGCACGCCGGTGTAGAAGGCCAGCGCCTCGTCCTGGTCGCGCACCGGCACGGACACGCTCAACACCCTCGTCGTCAGGCTCATGTCGGGCAGACCCCCGCGGGGGCCCGGATTCATCGCCGGACGCCGGGCCGCCCGACCGCGCCGGGCCCTCGCCGGTGACCGAGGATGACCCGGTGAGCGCGCACCCCGCCCCCGACCGGACCGCCTTCGACCCGACGGCGATGGAGACCCGGGCCTTCTACCGGGTGCTCAACTCGGTCGTGGTGCCGCGGCCGATCGCCTGGGTGTGCAGCCGCTCGGCCGAGGGCGTGCACAACCTCGCGCCGCACTCCTTCTACACGGTCGCCTGCGTGGACCCGCCCGTCGTCCAGTTCACGTCGGTGGGCCGCAAGGACTCGCTGAACAACGTCGAGGCGACCGGTGACTTCACCGTCAACCTGACGCCCGAGCCGCTGTTCGAGCAGGTCAACGCCACCGGCACGGACTTCCCGCCGGACCAGAGCGAGGCCGAGCACGCCGGCGTCCGCCTCGAGCCCAGCGAGCGGGTGGCGGCGATGCGCGTCGCGCAGTCGCCGGTGTCGATCGAGTGCACGCTGCACTCGACGGTGCGCCTGGGCGACAGCACCGTGGTGTTCGGCCGGGTGCGGTTCGTCAGCGTCTGGAGCAGCGCCGTCCGGGACGGCCGGCCGCGCATCGACCAGCTGCGGCCGCTGGCCCGGCTCGGCGGCAACGAGTGGTCGACGATCGGCGAGGTGCTGGAGATCCCGCGCATCCCCTACCGGCACTGGGCCGAGGACCCGACGATCGGCGAGCGCGTCCGCGGCGGCTGACGGACCCGGCCGCGGGGCTCAGGCGGGCAGGTGCTGGGCGATCTCCGCCGCGGCGTCGGCGCCGAATGCCTCGGCGAAGCGCGCCAGGAACGGCTCGCGCCGCAGCTCGTACTCCTGCGTGCCGATCACCTCGACGGCCTCGGTGGCCACCGCCGAGCCCAGCTGGGTGCACCGCTCCACCGACAGGCCCCAGGTGCGGCCGGCGATGAAGCCCGCGCGCAGCGCGTCACCGCCGCCGGTGGGCTCCACCGGCTTGGTCTCCGGCACGGCCGCGACCTCGATCGGGTCGCCGTCGGCGGAGCGGACCAGCACCCCGTCGGCCGCCCGGGTGGTCACCCACAGGCCGACCCGGTCGAGGACCTCGGCGTCGCTCCAGCCGGTCTTCTGCAGCAGCAGGTGGGACTCGTACTCGTTGGTGAACAGCAGGTCCGCACCGTCGACGAGCTCGCGGATCATCGACCCGCCGGCCCAGGCCAGTTGCTGGCTGGGGTCGGCGGCGAAGGCGTAGCCGCGCTGCCGGCACTCGCGGGTGTGGCGGACCATCGCGGTCGGGTCGTTGGGGCCGACCACGACGAGGTCCAGCTCGCCGACCCGCCGGGCCACCGGCGCCAGCTCGATCTCGCACGCCTCGGCCATGGCGCCCGAGTAGAACGACGCGATCTGGTTGTTGACCTGGTCGGTGGTGCACACGAACCGGGCGGTGTGCTTGAGCTCGGACCAGCGGACGCTGCCGGTGTCGACGCCGTTGCGGTTGAGCCACGCCTCGTAGTCGGCGAAGTCGCTGCCGACCGAGCCCACCAGCACCGGCCCGACCCCCAGCAGACCCAGGCCGTAGGCCATGTTCGCGCCGGCCCCGCCGCGGTGCTGGACCAGGTCGTCGACGAGGAAGGACAGCGACACGTTCTCCATCTGGCCCTCGACGAACTGCTCGGTGAACTTCCCGGGGAAGGTCATGAGGTGGTCGGTGGCGATGGAGCCGGTGACGACGACGGGCACGAGCGCTCCTCGGCTGGGGGACCAGCGCCGGCGGCGCGGGATCGGGCCCGCCCAGCGTAGGAGCAGTCAGTCCGGCAGCGCCCGGCGGATGGCGCGGCCCAGCTGCACCACCGCCACCGCGCCCAGCGCCGCGCCGACCGCGGTCCCGGCGGTGACGACGACGTGCACCGTCCCCGGTCCGGCGCCCGCGAGGAGACCGGCCCCGCCGAGCGTCATCCCGGCCATGGCCACCCGGGTGGGCCGCTCCCACACGGTGATGTCCCCGGTCTCGTCGACGCCGGCCTGCCCCGCGCGGGCGCGCAGGTAGTCGGGCAGCCAGCACAGCGCACCGAAGACGGCGGCGAGCCAGCCCGGGGCGCCGGCGACCCACAGCGCCGCGGCGTAGGCCGCCTCGGTGAGCCGGTCGACCGCGGAGTCCAGGACGTAGCCGCGGCGCGACGCGCGCCCGGTGGCGATGGCCAGGGCGCCGTCGAGGGAGTCCAGCAGACCCGACAGCCCCACCAGCAGCCCCGCGGCGACCAGCCAGGACCCGCCGGCCAGCGCCGGGCCCACCGCGCCGGCGGCCACGAGCAGCCCCCCCGCGGTGGCCACCACCGGCGGCAGGCCGGCCACCGGACGGGCCAGCGTGTAGGCCGCCGTCAGCCAGCCGCGCACGAGCCGGCTGGCCGCGGGGTCGGTGCCGCCGTGCCAGCGCGACCACGCGGCGAGGTACTCGTCCCTGCTCAGCACGGCACCCGGTCCACCGGGGCAGTCCACCAGCCCGCCCGGCCGCCGGCGAGCACCGGGTGACCGGTGTCGCAGGCATGACCCGGGTGCACCGCCGGGTAGGGCAGCCCGCATGGCCCCGCCGAACAGTGACGCCGCCGTCGTCGACGTGCTCCGCCGGGTGGACCGGCTGACCGGCCCCCTGGTGCACCGGCTCGAGCGCCCACCCACGATGCCGCAGGCCGAACGGGACCACTGGTGGGCCGACCGGGTCTCCCGCCTGGGCGCCGGGTTCTCCGCGTTGCCCCGGTTCGCCGGCAAGCTGGCCGACCTGCTGCCGCTGCAGAACACCGTCGGCGCGGCCGCTCAGGCGGTCGTGGTCCTGGGGGTCGCCGGCGAGCACGGCGTCGAGGACCCGGCCGAGCGGGTGTCCCTGCTGGCCCGGGTGCTGCTGGACCGGGACCTGCCGCCCGACCGCGTCCGGCCGCTGCTGGAGCGCACCCGCGGCACCTACACCGAGGCCGCGCTCGGCGCCCGCGACGAGCGGGCGGGCCTGCGCGGTACCGCCCGCACCCTGTGGCGGGCCGCGCGCCTGCTCGGCCGCATCGACGAGGCCCTCGACGCGCGGCCGAAGGGCCGGCTCGGCGCCCGGGCGCTGGCCAACCTGCCGTTCGTCGGCGTCCTCGGGGGCTACGCCGCCGAGCGCGAGGGCCTGCGCCGGGCCGCGGCGCGGGCTGCCACGCTGGCGGCCGGGCGTGCCGCCGTCAGCTGACCGGGCTGTCGGCGGGGCGCAGGTTGGCGAACACCTCGCGGGTCGCCGTCGACCGGTTCATGGTGATGAAGTGGATGCCCGGGACGCCCTCGTCCAGCAGCGTCCGGCACATGTCCGTGGCGACCTCGACGCCCAGGGCCCGCACCGCGGCCCGGTCCTCGGGCCGGTCGCCGTCCAGCTCGGCGAAGCGCGCCGCGAGCTCCTCGGGGAACGCCTGACCGGACAGCTGCACGATCCGCGCGATCTGGCGGGCGTTGGTCACCGGCATGACCCCGGCGATGATCGGCACGTCGCACCCGGCGGCGGAGACCCGGTCCCGCATCCGCAGGTAGTCCTCGGTGCGGAAGAACATCTGGGTGATGGCGTAGTCGGCCCCGGCGCGGCACTTGGCCACGAACATCTCGACGTCGGTGTCGAAGTCCGGCGACCGCGGGTGCCGCTCGGGGAAGGCCGCGACGCCGACGCTGAAGTCACCCATCGACCGGATCAGCTCGACCAGCTCGGCCGCGTAGCTCAGGCCCTCGGGGTGGGCGACCCAGTCGGCCTGCGGGTCCGCGCCGGGCGGGTCCCCGCGCAGCGCGAGCAGGTTGCGCACGCCGGCGCCGGCCAGCCGGCTGACCACGTGTCGCAGCTCGGCGACGCTGTGGTCGACGGCGGTCAGGTGGGCCAGCGGCGTCATCGTGGTCTCGGTCGCGATCCGCTCGGTGACCGACACCGTGCCCTCGCGGGTGCTGCCGCCGGCGCCGTAGGTGACCGACACGAACGAGGGCCGCAGCCGCTCCAGCTCGCGCAGCGCCGTCCACAGCTGCTGCTCGCCCTCGGGCGTCTTGGGCGGGAAGAACTCGAACGACCACGTGGGCGCGCCCTCGGCCAGCAGCTCTGCGACGGTGCGCGTCATGGCTGTGCAGGATACGGCGGTCACCCGGCCGGTCCGGACCGCCGCCGGCGCACGCCCCGGTGCATCCACCGGGCGCCGTCCGCGGGAAGAGGGCAGAGCACCGGCACGAGGAGGCCCCCGGCATGACCCCGCACCCGCTCCCCCGCCCGGACCGGCGGCGTCCCACCCGGTGGGGCGATACTGATCAGGTGATCACCGGGGCGGAGCGCCGCCAGCCCGTGACCCCACCGCCGGTGGCGCTGAGCAGCACCCCCCTGGAGAGCGCCGACCTGCCGCGGATCCGCAGCGCGGTCGCCGCCGCCCTCACCGGCTTCCTCGAGGAGCAGCGCACCGTCCTCACCGGGATGGACCCGGCGCTGGGGCCCGTGGTCGACGAGGTGACCGCGGTCGCCGACGGCGGCAAGCGGCTGCGCCCGGCCTTCGCCTACTGGGGCTGGCGCGGCGCGGTCGAGGCCGTCACCGGCCCCGCCGAGGACGACGCCGCGGTCCTGCGCGCGGTGGCCGCGCTGGAGTTCGTGCACGCCAGCGCCCTGGTGCACGACGACGTCATGGACGGTGCGCTCACCCGCCGGGGCCGCCCCGCCACCCACGTCGGCTTCGCGTCGAGGCACGCCGGCGACGGCCTGTCCGGCGACGGGGACACCTTCGGCGTCGGCGCGGCGATCCTCGTGGGCGACCTGGCCCTGGTGTGGTCCGACGAGCTGCTGCGCCGCTCCGGCATCTCCGCCGCCGCGCTCGCCCGGGCCCGCTCGGTCTGGGACACCATGCGCACCGAGGTGACCGCCGGCCAGTACCTGGACCTGCTCCGCGCCGCCGGCGGCCTGCCCGGCGCCCAGGGCGCGCTCACCGTCGCCCGCTACAAGAGCGCCGGCTACACCGTGCAGCGGCCGCTGCAGCTGGGCGCGGCGCTCGCCGGCGCCGGCCCGCGCGCCGCCGAGGTCTACACCGCGATCGGACTGCCGCTGGGCGAGGCGTTCCAGCTGCGCGACGACGTGCTGGGCGTGTTCGGTGACCCCGCGGTCACCGGCAAGTCCGCCGACGACGACCTGCGCGAGGGCAAGCGCACCCTGCTGGTGGCCCTGGCCGAGGAGCAGGCCGACGACGCCGGCCGCCGGCTGCTCACCGACTGCCTGGGCAACCCCGGCTGCGACGCCGCCGACCTCGACGCGCTGCGCGCCCTGATCGAGACCACCGGCGCACGCGCCCGGGTCGAGCAGCGGATCGCCGAGCAGACCGCCCGCGCCCGCGCCGCCATCGCCGAGGCACCGATCGCCGAGGAGGCCCGCGCCGCGCTCGACGCGCTCGCGGTCGCCGCGACCTCCCGCACCGCCTGAGGTGCGCACCGTCCCCGGACGCACCGACCGCGTCGTCGTCGTCGGCGCGGGCCTGGCCGGGCTGTCGGCCGCGCTGCGGCTGCGCGGCGCCGGCCGCGAGGTCACCGTCGTCGAGCGCGGCCCCGGCCCCGGCGGGCGCGCCGGCGTCGTGACCGGTCGCGGCTACACCCTCGACACCGGCCCGTCGGTGTTCACCGCCCCCGAGCTGGTCGCCGACGCCCTGGCCGCGGTCGGTGACCGGCTGGCGGACCGGCTCGAGCTGGTCCCGCTGACCACCTCCTACCGCGCGCAGTACGCCGACGGCTCGCACCTGGACGTGCACGCCGACCCGGACGCCTTCGCCGCGGAGGTCGAGGCGCTGTGCGGACCGGCGGAGGCGGTCGCCCTGCGGCGCTACCTCGCCGACCTGGCGGAGCTGTACCGGCTGCAGCTGCGCACCTTCATCGACCGCAACCTGGACAGCCCGCTGGACCTGCTCGGCCCCGAGCTGGTCCAGCTGGCCCGCCGCGGCGGCTTCGGGCGGCTGTCGGCACACGTCGAGCGGCACTTCACCGACGACCGGCTGCGCCGGCTGTTCAGCTTCCAGGCCCTCTACGCCGGGGTCTCCCCGTACCGCGCGATCGCCGCCTACGCCGTGATCGCCCAGCTCGACATCGGCGCCGGCGTGTGGCACCCGGTGGGCGGCATCGGCGCCGTCCCCCGGGCGATGGCCGCCGCGGCCGCCGACGCCGGGGTCGCGTTCCGGTACGGGACGGCGGTCACCCGGCTGGACCTGGCCGGGCGGCGGGTCACCGGCGTCGTGCTGGCCGACGGCGAGCGGCTGCCCGCCGACGCCGTCGTCGTCACCGCCGACGCCCCGCACACCCTCGTGCCGGGGCTGCGCGGCCCGCGACGGCCGGTCTACTCGCCCAGCTGCGTGGCCCTCCACCTCGGCGTCCGCACCGGGCTGCCCGGCGCCGCGCACCACACGATCAGCTTCGGGGAGTCGTGGCGGCAGGTGTTCGACGAGCTGACCCGCGACGGCCGGCCGATGAGCGACCCGAGCCTGCTGATCAGCGCGCCGTCGGTGACCGACCGCTCCCTGGCCCCCGACTCCGCGGACGGGCGACAGGGCCAGGTGCTCAGCGTCGTCGCCCCCACGCCCAACCTCGACCCGCGCAGCGGCGGCAACCCCACGATCGACTGGACGGCGCTGGCGCCGCGCTACCGCGAGGAGCTGCTGGCCACCCTGGAGGCCCGCGGCTTCCCCGGGGTCGCCGACGCGATCGAGGTGGAGCACCTGGACACGCCGCTGACCTGGGCGCGGCAGGGCATGGCCGCCGGCACCCCGTTCGCGCTGGCGCACACCTTCGGCCAGACCGGCCCGTTCCGCCCCGCCACGCTGCCCCGGCGCGGCCCGGAGAACGTCGTCCTCGCCGGGTCGTCGGTGCAGCCCGGGGTCGGCGTCCCGATGGTCGTCATCAGCGGCCGGCTGGCCGCCGAGCGGATCACCGGGAGGATCCCCGCATGACGCTCGTCGAGCCGCCGCCCACCCGCGAGCAGCAGCAGGCGCAGCTGGCCGCCGCCTACCGGCACTGCGCGGGCATCGCCGCCGAGCACGGCAGGAGCTACCACCTGGCGACCCGGCTGCTGACCGCCGACCGGCGGTCGGCCGTGCACGCCCTCTACGCCGCCGCCCGCACCGCCGACGACCTGGTCGACCACCCGGGCCCCGACCCCGAGGCCGACCTCGGCGACTGGTCCCGGGCGGTGCTCGCCGAGCTGGAGGCGGGCTGGTCGGCCGACCCGGTGCGCCTGGCGCTGGTGCACACCTACCGCCGGTACGCCATCCCCGTCGAGCACCTGGTCGACTTCCTCGCCGCGATGACCAGCGATCTGACGATCGCGGGCTATGACACCCTCGACGCCCTCGACCGGTACATGTGGGGCTCGGCGTCGGTGATCGGCCTGCAGGTGCTGCCGGTGCTGGGCACCGCGCCCGGCGTGCTGCGCGAGGAGGCGGCGCCGCACGCCATCGCGCTGGGCGAGGCCTTCCAGCTCACCAACTTCTGCCGCGACGTCGCCGAGGACGTCGACCGCGGCCGGGTGTACCTGCCCGCCGACCTCATGGCCGCCCACGGGGTCACCCGCGAGCAGCTGGCCGAGAGGCGGCACGACGCCCGGTTCGCCGCGCTGATGCGGGAGATGGTGGCGATCGTGCGCCGCCGCTACGACGACGCCGCGCCCGGCACCCCGCTGCTCGCGCCGGAGTCCCGCGACTGCGTGCGCGCGGCCACCGACCTGTACGGCAGCATCCTCACCGAGATCGAACGCGCGGACTACCGGGTGCTCGACCGGCGGGTGTCGGTGTCCCGGCCGCGTCGCCTGGCGGTGTTCGCCCGCCGGTTGACCGCCGCCCAGCTGGCCAGGGTGAGGGTCACCATCGCGAACCCGAAGAGCAGGTCCTCCACCGGCGCGTAGGCGATCCGCGGGCCCCAGATGGTGTCCGGGTCGTAGGTGACGACGCCCAGCCCGGTGAGGACGCCGTTCATCAGGAGCTGGAACGTGATGATGATCGCGTAGGCGACCCAGAAGACCCGCCGCGTGACCATCCGGGTGCGGTACACCCCCAGGTCGACGACGAGGACGGCGACCACGGCCACCACCGCCAGGGTCGAGTAGCTCACCGGTCCACCCCGCTCGCCCGCGGGTCGGTGGCGCACGCTCGGCCGACCCGTTGCGGGTGTTCCTCGTGCGTTGGGGGGGGGGGCCGGGGGGGGCCCCCCCCCGCCCCCCCCCCCGGGCCCGCGCGGCGTACGGTGCGGCGGTGCAGGAAGGCCGCCTCGGGGTGCTCTGCGGGCTCGCCGCCTACCTGCTGTGGGGCGTCTTCCCGCTGTACTTCCGGCT